>JADJZB010000021.1:323046-646092 GCA_016719485.1 Holophagales bacterium | reverse complement strand
CGCGCCGCCTTCCTGACTGACCGTGAAGATGCATCGCTTCGGCCTTCACGGCAAGAGCTTCCTCCCGATGATGACCGGCTTCGGCTGCTCGGTCCCCGGGATCCTCGCGACACGGACCCTCGAGAACGAGCGCGACCGGCTGACGACGATGCTCGTCCTGCCGCTCATGTCGTGCGGGGCGCGCCTGCCGATCTGGATGCTCCTCGTCCTCGCGTTCTTCCGCCCGCTTGGCGGGCGCCCGCGCCTGGCTCATCTACGCGGCGGGCGTCGCCTCGCGCTCGGCCTCGCGCTCCTTCCTGCGCCGGACGCTCCTGAAGGGCGAGGACGCGCCGTTCGTCAATGGAGCTTCTCCCTACTGCATGCCCACGTTCCGGAGCGTCGTCCTCAAGATGCCGACCGTGCCCGCCTCTACCTGAGCAAGGCGGAACGGTGATCCTCGGGATCTCGATCCTCCTCTGGGCCGCGACGTCGTTCCCGAAACCGTCGTCTTACCTCATCGACTCTCGAGTCACCGCTGGCGAGGCCGTCGCAGCGACCGACGTCGCCGCCGCGCGCGCTGCCGAAGAGCTCGAGTTCTCCGTCGCGGGCCGGGCCGGACGGTTCCTGGAGCCGGCGTTCGCTCCTCTCGGCTTCGACTGGAAGATGGTGACGGCGATGATCGGCGCCTTCGCGGCGAAGGAGGTCTGCGTCGCGCAGATGGATCGTCTACCCATCGCCGACCCGGAGGAGGGCGCGAGGGGCCCGCGCCCGCCCGTCGCCCGGCGACTACTCACCTCTCGTCGGCGTCAGCCTGATTCTCTTCCTCCTCATCTCCGCCTCCTGCATGGCGACGATCGCCGTGACGAAGCGCGAGTCGGGCCGCTGGCGCTGGGCGCCTTGCAGCTCTTCGGCCTGACGGCCATCGCCTGGCTCGTCTCGTTCCTCGTCTACCAGGGCGGCCGGCTCTGTCGCCTGAAGGAGAACCGCCCCCTTTGACACGCTCATCACGATCGCCATCGTTGCCGCCGCCGCCGCCTGGGCGGGCCTGCGGGCCTGGCGCCGCGCAACCGCGAAGGCGGCCTCCTGCGCGGGAAGCTGTGCCGGCTGCGCCGGCGGCCGCGGTCTTCGCCCGCCGGCTTCTTCCTGTCCGGAGGGCTCGGACGAGGCCATCCCGCGGGCCGGAGCCGCCACCGGGATCCCTCTCCCTTCCCGCTCCGAGAGGAAGGGTTGAGGCGATGCCACGCCCTCCTGGCCTTCACGCGCGACTCGGGAGCCGCGTTCTCCCCATCGCCCTGGCGGCGGCAGCCGTCGCGTTCCCGTCCCGCCCGTCCGTTGCGGAGGAGACGCCCGACCCTGTGGCCGCTCACCCCTCTGAGCTCGAAGGCCTGAAGGCCGCCCTCGACGGGATTCGCGAACGGCTCGGCCTTTCCGGCTTCTTCGACGTCCGTGCCGCCGACACGCGGACCGACCCGAACGTCTTCTCGATGGGTGACTTCGAGCTCGACTTCGCCCGCGAGATCGGCAGGAAGGTCCAGGTCGCCGCGGCCCTCGTCGTGAACGACGAAGGGGCCGAGCTGGCGGTCGGGTTCGTCGACGTCCACGTCCTAGGGGCGCCGATCGCCCCGCGAGGCCGCCTCCCCGTCGAGAGGGGCCTCCGGTTCCAGATCGGCCGTTTCGACGTCCCGTTCGGGGGCGACTGGCAATACTTCGCCGCGAAAGACCGGCCCGAGCTCTCCGCGCCGCTCACGACCGAGATCGTGATGGACGGCGGCTACAACGACGTCGGCCTCCGCCTCCTCGGTGGGACCGGGAGCCTCTCCTGGTCGGGGTACTGGCTGCGCGGCGAAGGAGAAGGCGCCCTCGTCGGCGGACGCCTCGGCCTCATGCCGTTCGACAACCCCTACCGGCTCCGCGAGCGGGTGCGGGCGATCGAGCTCGGCGTCTCCGCGCTCCACGACTTCGACGGCGAAGGTGGGACCGAATCGAAATCCTTCGCGATCGACTCCGAGCTCCGCGGCCCGCTCGGCCGCCTCCGCGCGGAGTACGTGCGTCGCGACCTGCGACCCGTCGAGGGGCGCGAGGAGCGCCTGGTTCGCTCGGGCTTTCACGTGACCGCGACCGTCGACGCCGGCGCTCCGGCTGGCGTCCCGCTGATGCCGTACGCGCGCTACGACACGGCCAGGGAGGAACCCTCGGGGGCGCAGGAACTCCCGGGCGAGGAGCCGTGGGGTCGCACGGAGCGTCTGTCTGCGGGCGCGAACGCGACTTTCTTCGACGTAATCTCCGTGAAGCTGGAGTACCAGAGGACCCTCTCCGCACCCCCGGCTGCCGAGGCGGAGGAGGGTTTCCATCGGGACTCGTTCCTCGCCCAGGTCGTCGTCTCTTTCTAAGGAGGCCGTATGCGCAAAGACCAGAACCTCTACAGACCTGGGAGGGTCCGGGGGGCCGCGAGGTGCGCCCCCCGGAAAGCCCAGGAGAAACGCCATGCCGTACGGAAGGGCCGCCGCGCTGCTCCTCTCCCTCTGTTTTCTCGCCGATCGCGACACCGCCCTCGCATCCGAGGGGAACCGCGCCGCCGGCGGTCACCCCTCCTGGACCGCCGAGAGCTGCCTCTCGTGCCACCGTGCGGAGGAGGCGTCCGCGATCTCCCTGCGCGTCCGCCGGCCCTGCCGGACGCTCTGCGCCTCCTGCCACGAGTTCCGTGACGGGCACCATCCGGTCGGCGTGGCGATCCCGCGCGCGGTGCCGGAACCCCTCCTCCTGACGAAGGCCGGGACGAACACCTGCGTCACGTGCCACGACACCACGCGGCCGCGCGTCGACCGCGCGCCGTGGGCCTCGACGAGCCTGTTCGAGCGGATCGCACACCGATCCGGCGAGCACCGGACCTACTACCTCGCGATGCGGAACGAGAAGGGGCAGCTCTGCCGGAACTGCCACTGACCCCTGTGACCGGTCCTCGCAGCCCCGATGCGGCGGCCGGTCCAGCGCGCCTTCAGCCCTTCCTCTGTTTGTCCTTCGGCGTCACGCAGGTCCCCGTCGCGCGGCAGACGACGACGGGTGGGTCGAGGACCTCGGCCGCGGAGTCGTTGATCTCCGGCGCCGAGCGGACGACCTTGCGGGCCTCGAAGGCCATCTTCCGGCTCGTGTTCCCGACGGCCGTGATCACGCCCTCGGCCTCGATGTAGTCGCCGGCGTAGACGGGCGCGAGGAAGTCGACCGAGTCGTAGGCGCGGAAGAGCCCTTCGTCGCCGTCCAGGCGGATGAGAAGCTCGGTCGCGACGTCGCCGAAGAGCCCCAGCATCCGTGCGCCGTCCACGAGGTTCCCGCCGTAGTGGGCATCGTGGCTCGACATGCGCAGGCGGATGATGACCTCGAGACCTTCACCGGGCTTCTTCTCTTCACTCAACTCCATACTCCTTCCCGATCGCTTCCGTTCGGGGATTCCGGTCTCGATTGGGGGCACTCAGCCCCGGAGCGCTGTCCGCGCGGCGTCGAGGTGCCTGTCGATCGATTCCCGCCTCCGCGGGGCGTCGGAGGCGCTATCGCTGCCGGACAAGGCGCCCGAGAGCTCCGACAGGAGAGCGCGCATCTCGGAGAGCGCCCCGCGCGCCTCCTCCATCGCCCTCTGCTCGCCGGTGGAGCCACCACCGCCGCACTTTCCCTCGGCCGAAGAGATCGCGGACGACGCGCCGCCGGAAGCGGAGGAGAACGCCGCCGGGTCGATCGGCGACCTGAGGAGGACGTCCGCGGCGGCCTGTGTCTGCCGGCTCGCCTCCTCCGCGGCCGCCAGGCACGCTTCCCCTGCGGCGCCCGGCATCGACCCGCTGGGCTGGGTCGAACCGGCCGGTGCTGCCGGCGGGGCATCGACCTTCGAAATCTTCCCGCTCTTCCAGAGCCAGAGGGCCACGCCCGCGATGGCGACGAGCCAGAGGACCTGGCGGCGGTTCACGATGCCCTCTTGTTCCCGAGCTCGCTCTCGAGCAGGGCGCACCAGTCGTCCATCCCGTCTCCCGTGCGCGCCGAGACCTCGAGCAGCCGCGCGCCGGGATTCAGCGTCCCGACCTGCCGCTTCACGGCCGCGACGTCGAAATCGACGTACGGAAGGAGATCGACCTTCGTCAGCACCGTCACCTTCGCCTTCGAAAAGATGGCCGGGTACTTGAAAGGCTTGTCGTCCCCCTCGGCCGTCGAGAGGAGGACGATCTTGAAGTCCTCCCCGAGGTCGTAGGAGGTCGGGCAGATGAGGTTCCCGACGTTCTCGATGAACAGGATGTCGAGGCCGCGGAGCTTCTCCCCTTCTTCCACGAGCGCCGCGTCGACCTGCCGCGCGTCGAGGTGGCAGGCGCCCCCGGTCAGGATCTGCCGCGCCGGGATTCCGGCCTTCCGCAGGCGGTCGGCATCCCTTTCCGTCGCGATGTCGCCGTCGAGGCCCCCCATCTTCAGCCTCCCGGAAAGGCGCGCCACAGTCGCTTCCAGGAGCGTCGTCTTCCCCGAGCCGGGCGAGGAGATGAGGTTCACGACGAGGGTCCGCTGGTCGCGGAACGACTCGCGGAGCGCCGCCGCGGCCTCCTGGTTCGCCGCGAGGACCTTCTGCTTGACGTCGATCTCGGGCATCGAGAGCCTCCCGCCGCGCCGCGAGGACGGGCGGCGAGAGGATAGCGCGGCAGGGAAGGCGGGGCCTCGGACCCCGTCTTCGGGGTCCGAAGGCCCGGCACGTCGTCCGGCTATGCAGAGCACACGGTGATAGCTTTCCCCGGCGTGAGAAGACCCGGAAGGCCCCTCGCTGTCCCTCCACCGTTCCTCCTCCTGCTGGCAGTCGCCGGCTGCACCCGCGCGGGTGGTGCGGCAGGCCCGCCGACGAGGCCTGCGGAAATTGCCGTCCGAGCGGACGCGAAGGGCCGACCGAGCATGCTCGTCGTAAAGACCAGAAGGCCGTCGAAGTCGCTCCCGGACGTTGATCGACCTCGTCGTCACGCGACCGGTTGCGGCCCCCGCGAACACCTGTTCGAGTGGCCCGCGACTCCGGCGATCGAGGGGGACGCCGTTCGCTTTCTCCGCCGGCGGATCGAGAACCCGCCCCCCGATGTCGACGGCGGGGTGACGACCCACCACTACGAGCTGGAGGCGACGAAGCCCGGGACGGCCCGAGTCACGTTGACGCCCACGTCGGCGAGCCCGGAGTTCGCGCACCCGCCCCTGAGCCTCGGTGTCACGGTCGGCGACGCCCTCGGGAACGCATCCCCAACCCCTTCCACCCCCTCAAGCACCTGATCTGCCACCTCGTCTCGCGCTCGAGACGAGATACGACGCCCTGACCGGCCTCGTCACCCGGCGAGAAGAGCCTCCACCGCCTCGAGCGTCGGGGCCACCGGCACCGGCACGGTCACTCGGCGCGCCGCCGAGGGAACGTCCTTCAGTCCTGTCCCCGTGACGAGGAGGACGACGCGCTCGGACCGGGAGACGAGCCCCTCGGCGACCGCGATCTCGAGCCCGGCGAGTGCGATCGCCGCCGCGGGCTCGGCGAAGACGGCCGTCGCGATCGCGAGGCGCGGGATCGCGTCGAGGATGGCCTCCTCGGAGACGAGGATGCCGCAGCCGCCCGAGGCGCGGATGTCCTTCAGGGCCATGACGGCGTTCCGCGGCGCGGCGACGGTGAGGCTGTCGGCGACGCTTCCGGCGCCGGGCTCGGGCGTGATCTCCGCCGCGCCCGAGCGGAGGGCACGCGCAATGGCTCCCGACCGCTCCGGCTGGACCGCGACGAGGCGCGGCACGCGCGGCAGGAGGCCGCAGCGGACCAGGTCGGCGAACCCCTTCGCGATCCCGGCAATGATGACGCCGTCCCCCGTCGGGACGACGACCGCGTCGGGCGCCTCGGGCGCGAGGTCACGCGCGATCTCGAGCGAGGCCGTCTTCTTACCCTCGACGGTGAAGGGGTTCAGCGCCGTATTCCGGTTGTACCAGCCGAAGCGCGCACAGGCCGCGAGCGAAAGCTCGAAAGCCTGGTCGTACGTCCCAGCGACCGGGACGAGCGTCGCCCCGTAGCTCGCCATCTGGACCAGCTTGGCCGGAGGAGCCGAGGCCGGGACGAAGACGACCGTCTTGATCCCCGCGGCCGCGCCAGCTGCCGAGAGCGCCGTCGCAGCGTTTCCGGTCGAGGCCGCGGCGACCGTCTCGTACCCGTACTCGATCGCCTTGGCGACGACGAGGTGCGAGGCACGGTCCTTCGTGGAGCCCGAGGGGTTCCGGGTGTCGTCCTTCAGCCAAAGGCGAGGCATGCCGAGCGCCTCGCGCAGACGCGGCACCGGAAGGAGCGGCGTTCCTCCGGCGGCGAAAGAGAAGAACGAGTCGGGCCCCCGAACCGGGAGAAAGGGCGAGAGGCCACCGGGCGAGGCGAGCGGGGCGTCCGGCCACCGGCGCGGGAGCTCCCTTTCCGCCAGCTCGACCCTGAGGACGCCGCGCGTGAACCCTCCCGGCACCTGGAGACGGGCGCAGGAGGGGCAGACGTACAGGGCTCGATGCTCGGGGTACCGGGTACCGCATTCGTTGCAGAGGAACGTGAAGTCGGTCACGGTCGGGCATCGTAGCGCGATCCGAACGGGGAAACGCAGCCCGGCGCGGCGTAGAATTGCTTGTTGGCGGACCGTCCGCCCCCTATTGCACGTCGCCGTCCAGCGGAGGCCGTGATGGGTCGAATTGTCCAGTCCGTCGCGATGTCGTACGTCCGCGGCTGCCTCGTCAGCGCCGTCGTGACGGTCTTCGTCTTCACGATCTTCATCGGGTTCATCCTGCTCCCGCTCGGCCGAATGCATCGCACGCCGGGCTCCGACCCGAAGGAGATCTTCCTGCCGATCGGGATCGCGGCCTTCTTCCTGATGGTCCTGCCGGCGATCCTCGCGTACCTCGCCACGCGCTCGCGCAACGCGAGGTTCGACAGGATGTTCGGCTCCCTCGGCCTCGCCGGCTTCCCGTACGCGGTCCAGTACCGCCGGTACGAAGGGACGTACGGAGGCCGCCGCTTCCAGGGCTTCTTCTCGCGAGGCCCGCGGTTCGCCCTCGAAGCCGACGTGGCCGTCTGGACGCGGTTCGGCGTCACGGCCGGCTCGGGCGACACCCGGCTCCTCGCGGCGCTGAAGGGCGAGAAGCCGATCCGTTTCGCCGTTCCCGCCTTCGACGGGCTCGACGTCTTCGGCGAGGAGGAGACATGGGTGCGCCGCGTCTTCGCCGAGCCGGGCGTGCCGGCGCTGCTCGGACGGCTCCTGAGGTTCCAGGGGACCGTTCGCCCGCAGGCAGCTCGTCCTGCGGCCCGGGGCGCTCAACGTCACGTTCCACCTCTCGACGGCCTTCATGAGCTGGATCCCCTCGCCGGCGCAGGTGAAGGACTGGGCCGACGCGCTCGTGGCGCTGGCGGAGGTCGTCGAGCGGGTCCCCCCGCCGGAGGTCCCGATCGCCCCGACCCGCCTCGAGCAGCAGGTCGACTCGGTGCGGCGCATGGGCTTCGCCGTCAATCCCGGCGCCCTCGCCCTCGGCACGATGCTCGCCACCGTCCTCGTGATCGCCGCGATCTCGGGGATCATCGTCGTCGCGCAGAAGTCGTGCCGGCCGAGCCGGGGTCCCGGGAGCGTCGCCGAGGTGCGCGAGGTGCTCCACCACGTCTACGTCACCGCGCAGAACCTCCAGGTCGCCGAGCTGCCGGCCGCGAGCACACTCGACCTGTTTGGCTTCACGGGGTACCTCGGCTCGGTCGAGTCCGAGGACGACACGAGCCTTCGCGCCGTCGCGAAGGTTCCGAAGGGGGCGCGGATCGTCGTCGCCAAGAGCCCGGGCACGGGGGCGGCGCGCGAGGTCGAGTGGCTCTTCGACCCGCCGCTCTCCGCCCGGACGTCCGTCGTGGAGCAGCAGCTCGGAAAGCTCGAGCTCTCCCCGGCCCCCGGCGAGACGAAGGCCGTCCTCGGGTTCGCGACGCCGAGGAAGGCCGACGGGGCGCGGTGGCCGGTCCGGGTCCGGGTGCGCTTCGAGGGGAAGGCGGGCGGACCGATCACGAGGATCGCCGCGTACCGCGACGGCCCGGCCGTTCCGGCTCAGGCCCCTTCGACGGGCGAGGCGCCGCCGGCGTCCGCGTCGACGCCCTCCTCCGCCGGTGAACCTGCGGCCGCTCCGTCGGCAGCGGCGTCCTCCGGACTCCTCCCGCAGTGCCCCTCCTCGTTCCTGAACGTCGGCGAGATGGCGGTCGGAGAGTCGCGGTCCTGCGTCTGCACGAGGGACTCCGGCATCGGCGTCCGCGGGAACGGTCGCTACGGCCCATCGTCGTCCCTCTGCGAGGCCGCCCGTCACGCCGGGGTCCTCACCCGCCCGGGCGACGTCGTGACGTTCTGGCGGCAGCCCGACTGCCCACGCCTCTGGGGCTCGGCGGCGAACGGCGTCGTCTCGCACAACTCCGCCTCCCCGACGGCGACCTTTTCCTTCACCGCCGAGCCGCCCCCCTGCCCACCCCCGCCGAGCCCATCCGCGGACCTCAGGCCCTGCCCGGGGCTCTTCAGCAAAGAGCTGGAGGCGATGCCCGAGGGCTCGAGCTTCGACTGCACCTGCGCGTACGACAAGTACGGGAAGGGCGCCCTCTGGGGGACTCGCGCCTACTTCATCGGCTCGGACGTCTGCGACGCGGCCCAGCACGCGGGGATGGTCGACCGGAAGGGGAGCACGGTCACCGTCTTCCTCGGCGGTCCGTGCGACCGCTTCCGGGGTACGAAGTCGTTCGGGAAGGTCTCCGACAGCCGGCGGAAGCCGGGCCGGAGCATGGCGTTCCAGCAGCCGTATCCGGAGTGCCCGGGCCCGACCGATCCGTGGTGACGGCTCGTACGACCGGGCGGGTCCTCAGCGAGGCGCGGAGGTCCTCTTCGGCCGCAGGACGAGCGCCGCGACGACGGCCGGCAGCGCCATGAGCCACTGGACCCCGGGGACCCCGACCGACACGACGAGGAGGACGAAGTCCTTGCGCAGGGCCGCGTCGACGTAGATGAGCGCCCCGAAGAGGACGGCCACGAGGGCGAGGGCGGCGACGACGGCCGCGCCGGCCTTCGTCTTCGAGAGGCGGGCCGCGAGAAGGAACGGCGCGAACGGGCTCGCCATGAAGAGGGATGCGAGCAGGAGGACCCAGGCGCCCTGCAGGTCCTCGCCCTTCCAGGCGCCGAAGCCGGGGAAGGAGAGGAAGGAGACCGGCCCCGTGAGCGCGCCCACGATCGCGATCACCGTGGCGACGGTACGCGCCGGGTTGCGCTCCGCCGGCGATGCGGCTCCCTCCCTTCGGGCCTCCCCGGCTGCGGCCGGGTTCATCTCCGCCCTCCCGCCGCCTCGGCGCGCGCGAGAAGCAACGGGGCGAACAGGGTGGCGGGGATCGCTTTCCTCAAGGCGGACCTCCTCTGCCTCCAGGCGACGATCTTGCTACGTTACCCCGCGCGCCGTCCCGGTGGGGCGATCGGGACCCGGCCCGTCCCGATTCCCGAGTTCACCAATCCCCGACATCGGGAGGTATCCTGCTCGATGCGGATCCGGCCGTGCGGAGCGAGGCGTGTGTGACACGGTCTCGCGGGGCGGCTTCGGCAATTGCGCCCCGGCCGCGAAGGAGGGAACGTGAAGGCGACTCCCGCCGGCGGGCTCCTCGTCGGTCTCGCAATCGCGGCCGTGATCGGTGCCGTCGTCTGGGCGGCGATCCGGGGACAGGGGAAGGATTGGGAGGTCGCCGCGGAGATCGACCGGGGCGTGATGACCGACTACTGCCGCCTCGTCGGTGAGGGGCGGTACGGGGAGGCCTGGGAGACGTGCCTCACGGCCAGCTACCGCGAGGAGGTCCCGCGGGAGAAGTTCGTCTCCGCGCACGAGAAGCGGCGCGCGGAGGTGGGCACTCTCGGCGGCAGCCGGCTCCTTCGCGCCGACCTCACCCGCAACCTCTTCTCGAGGACGCGCGAGCTCCATCTCCTCTACGAGCTCACCTACCCCGGGCGTGCGGAGAGGGAGTACGCGAAGGTGAACGACGCGGACGGGACCTGGCGGATCGAGGGGACGTACCACCTCAACGCCGCTGAAACGTACGACTTCCTTCTCTGGTGACGACACACGGAAGGAGGCATCATGAAGCCCTCGCACTCCCTGCTCCTCCTCGCCCTGCTCGCCTGCAGCTCTGCAGGAGCCCAGACGCCGGACGGCCGCGGCTTCGACCCGACCGGCGTCTGGTACGGCCAGCACGGCCCGCTCGCCCTGATGCGGGCCGGCGATACGCTCACCTTCTCCTACTCCGGCGTCTTCGGCGCGACCGCCCACATCTGCGACGGGATCGGCGTCGCGGGATTCGCCGGCGACGGGACGTGGGAGTACGCAGATGAACAGGGAACTGTCACCTTCACGACGAAGGGCGGAAAGGTGACCATGCAGACGACGAACGGGATCGCCTCGTTCTGCGGCGCCAACTGGCCCGGTGACACATTCACGAAGGACGGATGGAAGCCCGCGTTCAATTGCACGGTCGTCGCCCCGAAGGCGCACCTCCTCACCGCGGCACCTTCGCCCGAGCAGCGGAAGGGGTACGTCGTGAAGGGGAACGTCGTCGAGGCCGTCGGCCTCGTGAACGAAGGGACGCCGGGATGGCTCCTCGTGCGGTACGTCGGGAAGAAGCAGACCACGGCCGGCCTCCTCGAGCGCGACGCGCTCGAGTGCCGGGAGGAGTAGTAGACATGATGAAGGCGTTCGTCCCCCTCGTCCTCGGTCTCGCGCTCGCCCCCCTCCCGGGGTCCGCCGCGGACTGCCCGAAGGCGACCACCATCGAGAAGCTGTCGAGGAACACGGCCTACAAGCCCGTGGCCCCCTTCGACCTGAAGGCCCTGACGAAGGCGAAGGCGACGAAGAGCGCCTTCGGCCTCACGGTCTTCGTCACGAACGCCGAGTTCGACGCGAAGGCCGCGGCCGCACGCCTCGACACGTCCCCCGTGAAGGGGAAGGGGCAGGTCTCCCTGGCGATCACGTTCATGAACGCCTCGAAGCCGATCGTCGCGGGCGAGTACGCGGTCCGCGCGAACGTCTGGGACCCGATGAACGTCCGCGGGGACCTCGGCTTCGGAAAGGACGACGGGACGCCCGTCGTCTACGGCCTCGGGCTGAAGTCCGGCAGGGCGACACTCGTCGAGGTGACCGACACCCGCGTCTGCGGCACCTTCGACGTCACCGGCCCGGACGGGCCGTTCAAGGGATCGTTCATCGCAACGGTGTTGAAGTGACATCGCGAACTGAGATCTACCCGACGGAGGGAAAGAAGATGCCGAGTCGGATGGCGCCCGTTCTCCTCTCGATCCTCGCCGTCCTCGCCGCCGCGGCCCAGACGACCGGCGCCACCTCGCCCGCGCCGATCGAGCTCCACGGTCTGAAGGCCGCCCCCCCGGTTCCCTTCTCCGCCCCGGAGAAGGCAGGCCTCGACGCCCTTCTCGTCGTCCACCCGGCCGACGCGAAGGCCGGGGGCGAGAAGCTGAGCCTCACCGCCGTCGCGTTCCCGAAGGACTCGGGCATGAGCGACGCGGAGCTCCTCGACTACGTGACGACGACCTTTCTCGCGACGTCGGACACCGGGAAGCCCGTAGAGCGGACGCTCCTCGGGAAGAAGGTGAAGGGGCGGGCGCTCGAAAAGAAGATCCCGTCGTCTTCGATCGCCGAAGTCTATGTTGCGACGAAGAAGGCCGGCGACAAGGTCGTTCTCGCCTTCGTCTTCCCGGCCTCCTTCGCGAAGGAGGCCGAGGCTGCGATCTCGGCGATCGCCGAGAGCCTGAAGGAGTAACGCCGCCTGTCCGTGCGGCCTCGGCTTCTCCGGGGTCCTCTCGGATTCCACCAACTCACGAGACGGCCGGCCCCGAGGACGGCCCGATGCCGCCCTCGGGGAGCGCCTTCTCTGCGCCGCGGCTCTACTTGTACAGGTTCTCGAGGAGCTTTCCGGCGAGCTTCTTGCCGAGTTCGACCTTGTCGTGCTTGTCGTACGTCTTTGGCTGCCAGTCGACTCGCACGACGTCCTGGCCCTTCAGGACGACGATGACGGTCGCCCCCGTGACGAAGTCGCACATGTAGGCCTTGTCGCCGATCCCGGGGACGTCGACGACCGAGCCGGGAGCGGCGAAGCCCTTCGTGCTCTCGAACTCCTTCTCGCCTCCTCCGACGACGGCGTAAAAGGTGATCTTGGAGAAGTCCTTCCCGGCCACGGTGAAGCCGGCGGCCGGCCTCCCTTCCTGGGCCTTGCTGCCCGCCTCGGGGAAGTAGGTCATCGTCTCCCCGGTGATGGCGCCGACGTCCGCGGCCGAGATCGCATCCGACATCGCCCAGCCCTTCGGAAGGCTGATCTCGCTCTTCGCCGCGGGGGCCGCGGCTTCCGCCGGCGCGGCCACGATCGGGGCCGGTTCGCTCCCCCCCGGGGTCGCCTCCTTCTTGCCCCCGCATCCCGTGAGACTCACAGCAACGAACGCGGTCAGGGCCAGAGCCGAAGTCCGTTTCCAGAGACTCATCGAACGTCCTCCTGTCTGTTCGTTCGGTCGCAGGTGCTCCCTGCGGCCACAGCGAATTTTGCCGCAATGCGGCAACGAGGAACCACCAAATTCAACTCTCAATCCCGTCTCTCAGCCGGTCAGGGGTTCAGGGCGGCGACCCGCCTCCCGAGCCTCGACACGGCGAGGAGAGCCAGCCCGTAGAGGACGAACGCCGAGAAGAGCGAGGCGGGGCGTCCCTGCGGAAGGTCCTGAAGGAAGATCTTGAGAGCCGTTCCGCCGAGGACGCCCCACGCCAGCCAGCCGGCTTCCTCAACGCCTGTCCGAACCCGAAGGGCCGCCAGTGCCACGGCGGCTGCCGCCAGAACCGCCGTCCGCGCCGGGACCGCCGACCCGGCCGGGAGAACCGCCACGAGAGCTTCGACCGCCGCGGACCCTGCCCCGGCCGCGGCGATTGAAAGCAGGGCCAGCGCTGCGAGACGCGACCGCAAGCCCGCCGGTTCCTGACCCCGCCACCGCAGCGTCAGGAGCCAGGAGATCGCGGCGACGAGCACCAACGAAGCCGCTGCGGCATCCATCCGAGCGGGGACCGCGCTGCTGGAACGCGAGAACGTCGAGGCGGCGACCTGGAGGAGCCCGGAGGGGAAGCACGCCGCGACGAGGTAGAGCGCGCCGTGCGCGACGAGGGAACGCCGGCCGAACCTCGCTCCGAGCATGGCCGCGGCGAGCCCGAACAGGATCCATGCGAACGCCAGCGCGGGTCCGGAGGCGAGCAGCCCCCCGCCGGTCAGCGCGAGGACGAGGCCGAGCGACGAGAAGAAGAGGAAGTTCCGGCCGCCGGCCGCATCGCGCTCCACGAAGCCGAAGGCCGCGCCGTAGCCGAGGGCCGCGAGGGCGAGAGCGGCAATGCCGAGTGCCCCCGCTCCGGTCCCGGCCGCGTGCGAGAGGTGCACGGCGCCACCGTAGCCGGCCAGAAGGACGGCCGCCGTCTGGAAGACCTCGAAGACGTTCACGTCCCGCCGCCGCGCCAGAGTCCTCGCCGCGAAGCTCCCGGCGTAGACGACGAAGAGGAGAAGGGCTACGAACACGGCCCTCCCGGCAGAGAGGCCGGCGTACGCCTCGGGCGGCCCGCCCGGACGGCCTCCGAGATAGACGATCGTCAGAACCGCCAGGTCGGCCGCGAGCGCCGCCGGCCAGCGCAGGCCGTGCCAGCGGCGGCCGTACGTCGCCCAGAGCGTGGCGGCGCCGTACGCGATGAGAAGGATCGTGAAGAGCTCGATCCGCGCCGTGGCCAGGAGGAGGCCCCAGGCCGTCCCGACGGCGCCCAGCGTGGCCGCCCACGCGACGGTCGCCAGGTCGTGCCGCCAGGCGACGACGAAAACGGCCACCCCGACCACGCTCAGGAGCCCGGCCGCCGCGAGCGGCGGCACCGCCTGCATCCGCACCGTCGTTTCCCAGAGGAGCGGGAGAGACACCGCGAGAGAGAGAAGCCCGTGAACGGCGGCGTCCGTCCGGCGTCCCGACCTTCCGCTCCATTCCGCCGCGAGGACCCAGGCCCCCGCGTACGCCAGCCCGAGAGCGACTCCCACGAGGTGCGGCAGGGTCCCGGCCTCCGTGAGCGCCCGGAAGAGGAAGGCGCCGCCGATGCCGAGGAAGACCCGGCCGGCCAGAGCCGCTGGCTGAGAGCCCACGGCCTCGGCAGGCGCCGGAGCGGCGTCGGATCGCGCACCGGGCGCGGCCGCTTCCTCGCACTCCTCGCCGGCCTTCGCGACCACGCCCCTCGGGCTTTCGAGGCTCGCGAGCCGTCCTTCGAGCCTCGCGACGGCCGACGTCAGATCGTCCACCCGCTCTTCCAGGAGGTCGACGCGGTCCGTCATCTCGTCACCTCCACGTCTCCTTCGGGAGTCAACCGGGCCGCGATACCGCCTCCGGTTCGTGCCATGGCGGAAGGAGCTTCACCAGGATCGCCAGGATGACGAACGGCAGGATCATCAGGAGGATCGCCGGGAGAAGTCCCTCGCGGGTGGCGAAGTCCATCTTGTAGGTCGTGTAGCCGAGGAAGCTCTTCGAGAAGAGCTGGCCCCCGATGACGACGTTCCAGCGCATCGCGAGGATGCCGACGAGCGTGAGCGCCGCCGAGAGGGCGTAGATCCCCTTCCGGGCCTGGTCCGAGAGCCTGACGACCTGGGTCACGGCGAGGAGAACGATGGGGACCAGGCCTCCGATGACGACCTGCAGGAGGATCTGCGAGACGAAGAGCTTGGTCTTCACCATGAAGTCGAGGCTCTTGAACGACTCGTCCGCCTCGTACATCCGGTGGAGGAGGTCGATCCCCTCCAGCGTGAAGTCGATGATGAAGGCGTAGAAGAGGTACTTCGCGATCGTGTCGACGCAGCGCATGTCGATGGAGATCCGCTTCACGGCGCAGGTCACCATGTACATCAGGAGGACGAGCGCGATCCCCGAGACGATCGCCGAGAAGAGGAAGACGATCGGCATGAGAGGCGTCGACCACCAGGGGTTCGCCTTGATCGAGCCGAAGATGAACCCGACGTAGCCGTGGAGGAGGAAAGCCGACGGAATGCCGATGATCGTGAGTACGTACCCGACCCTGTCGTCGAGGCGCCGCGACTCCTCGCTCAGGTCGTCGCTCCAGAGAGCCATCGCGCGGTAGAGAAGCCTCTTCAGCCCCGCCGACTCCCTCGCCGTCTGGACGATCTCGGACCGGTAGTCGAGCCAGATCTCGAGGACGAGGACGGCCATCAGGTACCAGAGGTAGACGAATCCGAACATCGCCATCGCCGACGACGGGTTCGGCGTGAGGTACATGGAGAACGAGCGCTCGGGGTGGCCGAGGTGGAGCTGGAGCGGCAGCGGCGCGACGATGAGGAAGGCGAGCGCCGTCAGGAGCGCCAGCCGGTAGGTCGGTTTCACGGCCTCGACGCGGAAGACCCTTTCGAGGGAAGCGAGGATGAACGCCCCGGCGACGAGACCGGTGATGTACGGGTAGAGGACGATGAGGACGCTCCACTGGAGCTCGACCTCGTTGGGGTACATGAAGCCTTCCATCAGGCTCGTCAGACCTTCGTGCACGCCCGCCTCCTCACCGCACCGACCCGTCGAGGCCGGCGTACCAGGTCTTGGAGCCCGTGGCCATCTGGGGTTTGAGCACCTGCACCTTGTGCGCCCGCAGGAACTCGTGGATGGGGTCCTTCGGGTTCTTCAGGTCGCCCAGCTGCCGCGAGCCGGTCGGGCAGGTCTCGCAGCACGCCGTCGTGAGCCCCTTCGTGATCCGGTGGTAGCAGAGGGTGCACTTGTCGACCGTGTTCGTCCGCGGGTCGATGAAGCGGCAGCCGTACGGGCAGGCCTGGACGCAGTAGCGGCAGCCGAGGCAGTAGGTCTTGTCGACGAGGACGACACCGTCGGGGCTGTCGAAAGTCGCCCCGACCGGACAGACCTGGGTGCACGGAGAATGCGCGCAGTGGTTGCACAGCTTCGGCACGAAGAAGCTCTTGGCTCCGTCGCCCGGAAGGTATCGCTCCGGGAAGCCGTCGTAGCCGCCGTTCGGGGAGTCGACTTCCGGGTGCTCGGAGACGCCGTTCGGCACGTGGTAGCGCTCCACCCAGGTCCGGAAGTAGTGCGAGTCGAGCGGGACCTCGTTCTCCGTCTTGCAGGCCCGCACGCAGTTCCCGCAGCCGATGCACTTCTCGATGTCGATCACCATCGCCCACCAGTGGTCGACGAGACGATACGTGGGCGCCGCCTCGGGGTTACCCGCCTCGAGAAACTCCCAGGCGGCGGCCGCGGCCGGCGTGAGGACGAGGAGCTTGCCGAGGCCCGAGAGAAACTGCCTTCGGTCGGTGCTCATGTCTTCTTCTGCTCCTCTGCCGGGGATGCCGCCGGCTCCTTGTCGGGCGCGTGCGGGTCGTGGCAGCCGCCACAGCTTCCGCTCCCGTCCCCGTGCTCCTTCGGGTCGACCTGCTTGAAACCAGCGGGCTTGCCGACGCTCTGCGCGTGACAGACGAGGCAGAGCTTTCCCGAATCCGGCTTCACGGGCTTCGCGTCGGTCTCCGCCGCCGCGTGCGCGCCGAGCGCGCCGTGGCAGGCCTCGCAGCCGATCTTCGCGTGGGGGCCCGTCTTCAGCCGCTCCGGTTCGTCCGCGTGGCAGTCGGCGCAGGCCGCGCGGCCCGCGTGGACGGCCGCGTGCGCCCGGTTGTCTTCGAGGGCCCCCGCCCGGAAGTGTCCCAGCGCGCCGAAGCCGTCCGGAACGAGCATCCAGCGCACGACCAGGAAAACGGCGATACCCACGACGAACAGCCCCGCCATCCGAAACAGGTGCAGTGCGTGCCCCAGAGGTCGACTCATAAAACCTGCACTCCTCCCCGGCTGGAAGATGCGTGAGAATCTGGTTCGGATTCCGCTGGCCCGCCTGAGGCAAACTCTTCATTCGATCTGATACACACGGACCAGATCCGCGTCCCCGGCAACGTGTCGTCTCCGGGCTGCTCCTCCCGGCGACGGAAGCTGCAGCGACGCGTCTCCCGGGCCGCGCGGGCACGACCGGATCAGGCCCTCGGAACCCTCTCCTCCCGCTTCACGAAGCGGCCGGTTCCGGCGGCTGCGAAGACCTCGCTTCCGTCGGAGCGGCGCTCGAACGCGGTCCGGCCCCGCACGACGGTGGAGACGACGCGCCCCGTGAACGTCCGCCCCGCGAACGGCGTGTAGCGGTTCAGGTTGTGGAGCCCCTCGGGCTTCACCGTCCACTCTTCTTCCGCGTCGAGAACGCAGAAGTCGGCTTCGAACCCCGGCTCGAGCCGCCCCTTCCGCCGGCCGCACCCGAAGAACCGGGCCGGCTCCGACGAGACGAGCTGCACCATCCGCTCGAGACTGATCCGGCCCTTCCGCACGCCCTCCGAGTAGAGGTACGGAACCATCAGCTCGACGCCCGGAACGCCGCCGTAGTCGCTCCAGATCGAACCGGTCGTCTTCTCGCGCGGCCACTCCCCCGCGGCGTGGTCCGTCGCCACGTGCTGCAGCGCGCCGGTCGCAAGGCCTCGCCAGAGCGCTTCCCGGTCGGCCGCCGTCTTGACCACGGGAGCGGTCTTCAGGAGCGCGCCGAGCGTCTCGAGGTCCTCCTGCGTGAAGGCGAGGTAGTGCGGGCAGGTCTCGGCCGAGAAGGGCAGCCCCTCGCGACGCGCCCCCTCGACCTCCTCCAGCGCCTCTCCCGAGGCGAGGTGCACGACGTGGACGCGCGCTCCGGTCTCCCTGCAGAGCCTCCGCATCGTCGCGACCGCTCTCACCTCGGCCGCGGCCGGCCGCGAAGCGGCGTAGGCGAGCGGCGACGCGTCCCCGGAGCCTTGCAGCCTCTGCGTCGCCTCCAGTACGAGGGCGCGGTCCTCTGCGTGGATCCCGGCCGGCACGCCGTGCAGGAAGAGCTCGCAGAGCACTTCGCGGATCTCGTCGGGAGACAGGTCGCGGTAGGTCTCCATGCCCGAGAGGAGATAGAGCTTGAACGCCCCGACCCCCTCCGAAACGAGCTCGGCGACGTCACGACGCCAGTCTCCCTCCCGGATCGAGTTCCCCGAGACCCCCCCCCAGAAGAGGAAGTCGACGTGCGCCTTCGGCGCGACGACGGCCAGCTTGTTTCTCAGGCTCGAGGCGGTCGTGACCGGCGGGAGCGACGTGCAGGGCATGTCGACGACCGTCGTCACGCCCCCCGCCGCCGCGGCGCGCGTCCCCGTCTCGAACGTCTCGCGGTGCGTGAACCCGGGGTCGTCGAAGTGGACGTGCCCGTCGATCGCACCCGGCAGCACGAGCCGCCCACCCAGGCTCGCGATCTCGACGTCGCCGCGGGGGAGCTCCCGCGGGCCCGCAACGGCCGCGATCCGCTCCCCCTCGACGAGGATCTCCGCCGGCCGCGTGGAGCTGCCACCGGAGGGAACGTGCAGGTCCGTGAAGAGCCGTTTCGAGCCCATCCGTCGCGGATCTTAGTCCTTCGGCAGGGGTCAGGTCTTGATTTTCCATTATAGATTCCCCGCAGCGCTGCGTTAACGCGGCCGCGTCGCGGGGCGCCCCGTTCCGCTACCATCCGCGTCGATCCCGTTCCAGTCGGTCACCGTCGAAGGAGCCTGTCTGACATGCACGAACGAGCCGCCCGCTCCGGTGATGGGGCCCTTCTCTTCCACTATCCCGAGTACGACGCGCTTCCCGCCGCAGACCGCGGAGCCGTGGACGCCCTCGTCTCGACGGTCCGCGTCACTGCCGGGGAGACGGTCTTTCGCCGTGGCGACCCCGGCGATGCGATGTTCGTCGTGAAGAGCGGACGCTTCTGCGTCACGGGCGCGACGCCGTCCGGGGCCGAGGTGACGCTCGGGGAGCTCGGTGAGGGGGACTGGGCCGGGGAGATGGCCGTCCTCACCGGGCAGCCCCGGTCGGCGACCCTGACGGCCGTCACGGACGGAGAGCTCGTCCGTCTGCTGCGGTCCGGGTTCGACGAGCTCTCGCGCATCCACCCCGAGATCGCCTCCCGGCTCACGGCCGACATCGGCCCCCGCCTCAGGCGCACGCAGCTCCTCCGCGTCTGGGAGGAGCTCTTCGGCCTCACGGAACCTTCGGCGTTCCGCGACCTCGAAGAGGCCGTCGAGTGGCGGCGCGTGGCCGCGGGCGAGGTCCTCATCCGGCAGGGGGAGGCGAGCGACGCGATGTACGTCGTCGTCACCGGGCGTTTCCGGACGATCGTGAAGGGCCCGGACGGCGCCGACGTCGCCGTCCGGGAGACGGGCGCCTTCAGCACGCTCGGAGAGCTCGGCCTCCTGGCGGAGCTGCCTCGCTCGGCCACCGTCCTCGCCCTCCGCGACAGCGACGTGATCCGGCTCAGCCGCGAGGCGTTCCGGGGCTTCGCGCTCCGACACCCCGAGGCGCTGCTGAAGGTGGCGTCGATCGTCGCCGAGCGCCAGATGAACGGACACGCTCCCCGATCCCGCGCGTCCGGCCCTGCGAAGGCGCCGGGCGGCCTCACGATCGCGCTGGTGCCGCTGACGGAGGACCCCGAGTCCCTCGCCCTCGGGCGCACGCTCGCCGAGCGCCTCGGAGCTCTCGGGGATACGCTCGTCCTCGGCGCAGCGGCCTTCGATGAACGCCACGGACGGTCCGGAGCCGCCAACACCCCGCTCTCCGGTCCCCTGAGCCTCGCCGTCGACGTTTCGCTCCGCGAGCTCGAGGACCGCACCCGGTTCCTCATCCTGGACGCGGGTGTGGAGTGGACCGTCTGGAGCGAGCGTTGCCTGCGGCGGGCCGACCGCATCGTCCTCGTCGCCGACGCCGGCGCCAGCCCCGAGCCTGGCGCCATCGAGGAAAGGCTCGCCGCGCTGAAGCTCCCGGCGCGGACCGAGCTCGTTCTCGTACACGCCGCCTCGACAGCCCAGCCGCAGGGCACGTCGGAGTGGCTCGCGCAACGCGCCGTCGCCGACCACCATCACGTCCGGCCGGGAAACCGCCGCGACGAGGAGCGCCTCGCCCGCCGTCTCGCCGGGCGCGGCGTGGGCCTCGTCCTCGGCGGCGGCGGCGCCCGCGGCGTCGCCCACGTCGGGGTGATCCGCGCGATCGAGGAGGCGGGAATCGCCGTCGACCTCGTCGGCGGGGCGAGCATGGGCGCCGTCGTCGCCGCCGGCTACGCGCTCCACGGCTCCGCCGCGCCGCTCGTGTCGCTCGCCGAGACCTTCTCGGACCCCTCGAGGATCTACGACCGGACTCTTCCCCTCGTCTCCCTGATGTCCGGCGGCAAGGTGCTGCGCCTCATGAAGTCCCTCTACGGCGACCGCGCCATCGAGGACCTCTGGACGCCGTTCTTCAGCATCTCGACGAACCTCACCCGCGCCCGGATCGACGTCGACCGGCGCGGCCCGCTCTGGCGGGCGGTCCGCAAGAGCATGTCGATTCCCGGCGTCTTCCCGCCGATCATCGAAGAGGGAGACGTCATCGTCGACGGCGGCGTCGTCGACAACTTCCCGGTGGAACGGATGGCGACGCGTGCCGACTGCGGCACCGTGATCGGCGTGAACGTCGCGCCCGCCGTGGACAAGGTGAAGCCCTACCGATTCGGACCGGAGCTTTCGGGCTGGAAGGTGCTGCGCGGCCGCCTCCTCCCGTGGGCGAAGAAGACGCGCGCCCCGTCCCTCGTCGGCTCTCTCCTCCGGACCCAGGAGATCAACAGCGTCATGGCCCTGCGCTCCGGCCTGCGCTTCGTCGACCTCCTCGTCGAGCCGTCGGTCGACCAGTTCCGCCTGAACGAGTACGACCGGCACGTCGAGCTGATCGCCTCCGGCTACGACGCCGGGACGAAGGCCTTGGGGTCAGGTCTTGATTTTCTGATCTAGCGGGTCCGCGGGAGTGACCGTCCCTCGCGGGCCGGCCACTCCCCGGGCCCTCGACCGGCCGCGCCGGCCGGGCCGTCACCGCGTCATCGGCAGGTAGCTCCCGTCCGAGGTGGCCTCGTCGTTCAGGACCCCGTAGGCGATGAATCGCGACGTTCCCGAGATCCTCTCGATCCTCGCGGATCCCGCCGTGGCGCCCCGCGTGCCGAGGGGAAGGCCCAGCTGCTTCCACTCGCCGCTGCCGAGAGTCCACTCCTCGGGGCTCTCGAGAGCCTGCCCGGCCTCGCCGTAGAAAGTGACCCGGAGCGTCACGGCGCCGGCGTCACCGACGTTGACGAACGCGACGTTGGAGCGCATCGACGCGTTCTGCTGCAGGCCGTGCACCCACGCCGGGCCGTCGGCCGACTCGGCCGCAGTCAGGCCCGGGTAGTAGACGCCGAACGTCCCGGGCCGCAGGGTCGACCCCGTGTAGGTCCGCGCTCCCGCCACGAGGACCCCGACCGAGGTGCCGGCAGGAGCCTTCACGAGGAGCGAGCCGGCGACGTTGGCCCCGCCGCCCGGAATCGCGAGTCCTCCGGCGCGCAGGAAGGAGATCGCGTCCGGGAGAATGCGTTGCTCCCCCGCTGCGAGCGTCAGCGGCACCGAGCCCGAACCGCCTCCGAACTGGGCCGTCGCGCCGTACGTGAGGGTGAGGGCGAGCGGCGCGGCGCCGAGGTTCGCGAGCGTCACCTCCGTCGCGTAGCGGCTCGTGCCGAGACCCTTGACGTCGAGGACGACCGGGATCATCCGGTCCGCGGGCCCCGCGGCGCCCGGGAAGAGCGGCGGGACGAACGAGCCGTCCGAGGTCCCCGCGTCGTTCAGCACTCCGTAGGCCGAGAACGGGGATGTCCCCGAGATCCGCGTCACGAGGGCCCTTCCGGATGCGGCCTCCCCGAGCAGGGGCCGGTTGTACTGCTGCCAGCCCCAGGCCGGCAGGACCGCGTTCTCGAGCGTCCCGAGGTCTTCGCCGAGCGGACCGTGGAGACGGATCGCGAGGGTCACCGGTTCGGCCCCGGCGTTCACGACCGCGAGGTTCGACCTCATCGCGTCGTTCTCCTGGAGGCCCGCGACGATCGCGGTCGCGGTCGAGGTCGCCGCGTCCGCATAGAAGAGGCCGAAGCTCCCCCCGTCTCCCGGCGTCGACGTCCGTCCGCCGACGAAAAGGTCCGCGGCGCTCGTCGCGCCGACGAGCGTGACGCGCAGGGTACCCACCTGGTTCGTGCCGTCGTCGGGAATCGGGAGGCCCTGGGACCTCAGGAAGTCGATGACGTCGGGGAGAATCCGCGTCTCCCCCGCCGCCAGCTCCAGCCCCGCCCAGCCCGTGCCCGAGCCCGCCGAGGCCGTGTAGGACAGCAGGGCGCGCGAGGCCGCGGCAGCCCTGGAGACGAGCGTCACCTCCGTCGTGAACGGCGCGCCCCCCACGCCGCGCACGTCGAGGACGACGGGCAGCAGCGCCGACGCCCCCGTCACGCCCTGCGGCTCGCGCACGTTGAACGACACCTCGGCCGTCGCGGTGGCTCCGGCGCCGTCGGTGACGGTCACGCGGGCGACCTGCGACCCGGCGCGCGCGAACGACGCCGTCACGTCGGCCCCCGCCGCCGTCCGGCCGTCGCCGAAGCTCCAGACGTACGTCAGCGGGTCGCCTCCGTCGGCATCGGTCCCCACCGCGCGGAAGCGGACGGGGAACCCGGCGTCGACCGTCGATCCCGGCAGAGGCTCCGCGATCGACACGGTCGGCGGCGTATTGCGCCCCGTCAGCGTCTCGATCCGCGAGGCCTGGGCATTGTGGTGGTGGAGCAGCAGCACTCCGAGCGCCCCGGTCGCCTGCGCCGCCGCCGCGTCGTACCGCGCCGGCAGAGCGGTGCCTCCGAGGTCGTCGTGGAAGGGCGTGCCGTCCGCCGCGAGCACCGAGTAGCCCGGCTTCTGGGCGTCGAAGGTCAGCCACGCCGTCTCGTCCACGCTTCCGACGAAGGTGCTGGACGTGGAAACGCGGTACCGGAACCGGGCGTTTCCAGGCGACAGACCGAGACCCGTCGAACCCGCCGGGGCCGGGATCACGACGACGTTCGACGCGAAGAGGTTCGTGTCCCGCGCGGCCGGGTCGACGTTCAGGTAGCGGAACGTCCCGGTCCCGAAAGACGGCGCGCTCGCCGACGTGAAGGCGACGTGGACGTCGGTCGGGTCGGCGGTCTCCCCGGAGCTCGCGGGGTCTTCCACGTCTCCCGTCTGGAGCGTCCTCACCTTCGCGTCGGCGATGCCGTCTCCGTTGCGGTCGATCTCGATCTCGAACGTGACCTCCGACGGACTCACCCACTCTCCCCAGGTCCCCACGCCGAACCAGACCGTCGCATCGGTTCCGAGCCCGGTCGCGGGCACGGAGCTCGCAGCGCCGACCCACGCGAGGTCGGCGGCGGCGCGCGCGGCGCTCGTCCCGGCCTTCTTCGGGCTCTCGGCGTGCAGCTCGAAGGCCGACACGGTCGACACGACGTCGACAGGCAGGAGCGGCCCCGTCTTCAGGCCCGTCCCCACGAGTGGAATCGTGAACGCTCCACCCGACACCGGAGCTCCCAGCGCCCGAGAGGCCGCCCTCACTTCGGACTGGCCACGTGCGACGACGTGCAGCGGAACACGAAGCGTCCCGGCCGCCGCGCCTGCGAGCGTCACGACCCCTCCCGCCTCGGCCATCCAGAACCGGTTCGACAGCGGCGCATAGCTTCCCTGCGCGAGGACGAGCGTCGGTTCGGGCGCGTGCGTCACCGCGGTCGGATCGACGAGGACGACGTTCACGTCGAACGTCGTCGCACCCCCGGCCGGGACGACGATCGGTGCCGCCGGGACGTCGACGCGGACCCCCGGGATCGTGGCGGCGCCGGCCCACCCCGGCGTCAGAGTCACGGGGACCGCCCCCTTGTTGACGACGCGGACCTTCCGCACCGCCGTCACGGGCGCCGTTCCTTCGACGAACGCGGCGAGGCTGACCAGCTCGGGGCGCTCGTCGTTGAAGGCGAGGACGGTCGTGGCGATCGCGCGGGCCGCGTCGACGCGCCCGGCACCGACGCGGGACGGCCCGTAGACCGGCAGCGATCCGGCCGGCGGATGGCTGCTGACGTCGAACCCGGCGGTGTTCATCACGGCCGCCTTCAGCTCCGCGGGCGTCCACCCCGGGTGGGCCTTCCTGACGAGCGCCATCACCCCCGCCAGGTGCGGCGCGGCCATCGACGTTCCCGACAAGGTCGCGGACGGGCTCCCGCCGGTGAACTCGAAGCCCGTGCCTGTCGGAGAACGTCACGCCCGTCTGGACGGAGGTGATCGACGCGCCCGGTCCCGCGATGTCGGGCTTGGGCCCGGCCGGGACGCTCTCCCGCCGCGGTCCCCGGGACGAGAAGGAGGCGAGGGTGTCGGACCCCGGGAAGAGTGCGACGACGACGTCGCTCACGAGCTGGGCCTTCAGCTCGTTGGCGTCGGAGAGGGAGATCAGGACCGACGGGATCGTCACAGTCGCGTCGGTTCCGCCCATGTTCAGGGTCCCCTCGGCGTTGTTGGCGATGACGACCGCGACGGCGCCTGCGGCCTGTGCCCGCTTGACCTTGTCGACGAAGGTGCAGTCGCCCCGGTTGATCAGGGCGACCTTCCCGCTCAGAGCGGGCCCGTTCGTGATCGTCGCGCAGGCATCCGCCGGAGTGGCCGGGATGAGGGATCCGACAGTCCCGCCGCCCGGGGGCGTGCCCCCGAAGGCGGCCGTCCCCGCTTCGACGAGACCCGCGACGGACGAGGGCTGAAGGACCCGGAGCGAGCCGGCCGTGATTCCGGAGTCGACCGATGCTGCGACCGAGATCGCGAAGTCCGAGGACCCCGGGCTTCCCGTGACGAAGTAAGTGTCGCCGCTGTTCCCCGCCGAGCAGACGACCACGACTCCGGCACGGGCGGCGTTGTCCGTCGCCAGCGCGCTCGCGTCGTCCCTCTCCCCGAACTCGGAGCCGAGCGACATGTTGACGACGTCCAGCCTGTCGGAGAAGTCCCCGTCCTTGTTCGGGTCGACTGCCCACTCGAGGGCCTGCGTCACGAGGCCCGTCGATCCCGAGCAGCCGAAGACGCGCAGCGCGTAGAGGCTCGCCCTGGGAGCGACTCCCGGGCCGATGCGCAGGGACGAGAACGGGACGTTGCCGTCGTAGGGCCCCGGGAAGGTCGTGCCGTCGTCCTTCACGCCCGAACCGCCGACGGTGCCCGACACGTGGCTCCCGTGCCCGTCGCAGTCCATCGGATCGGGGTCGGGCCTCGCCGCGCCGCCGGAGCCGTAGGCGTCGCCGGCGAAATCGTACCCGCCGACGACACGCGCGGTGGGAAAGTACGCGTCGGGGGCCACCGTCCGGTCGTTGGCCCTGTAGTCGGCCTCCGCACCGTTCCCGCCGAACATAGCGTGCTGGTAGTCGAGGCCGCTGTCGATGATCCCGACCTTCACGCCCTCGCCCGTGTTTCCGTACGCCTGCCACACCTGCTGCGGCACGCCGAGGAAGGGCACGCTCGTGGAGTTGGCCGGAGAATGGAGAACGAGGGGTCTCACCGCCTTCACGCCGGGCAGGGCGCGAATCGCGTCGACCCGGGACGGGTCGAGGAAGACCGCGATACCGTTGAAGACTCTTTGCGTCCGGTACTGAACGCGGGCGCCGATTTCCGGGGCCGCCAGCAGCTCCTCGACCCGGAGCTGGACGCTCTCCAGCTCCGCGACCCGGGCCACCGACGCGCCGAGCGCAGCCTTACGTCCCGCTGCGCCCGCCCTGAGCCAGCTCTCGACGGCAGGCTCCCCGTCCAGCTCGATCATCCACTGGCGAGGATCGGTCTGCGGCTCGCTGGCGAGGAGGAAAGGCGACGCGAGGAGGAGGGCGAAAGCGGGAAGCGTGAACCGCTTCACGCCTGCACCCGACACGCGTGGCCGTTCAGGACGAGGATATCGACGGGCATGGCTCCACCTTCCGGAAGGGATTCCCCCAGCTGGGAGGATGGACCCGCCCTGGCCTCGAATCAAACCTGCGAGGCTGCGGGTCCCGTTGCTGAAGGCGCGCGGCGGGACGCCTCGCGAGAGGATCCGACAGCCCGGACGGGCGGCTTCAGCCTCGCTGGGACCGGTACTGGACGAGGGCGACGCCCACCAGGACGACGGCCATCCCGAGCGCCATTCGAGCGTTGAAAGCCTCTCCGAGAAAGGCCGCCCCGAGCAGGACGGCGATGACGGGATTGAGGTAGGCGTAAGTCCCCGCGCGAGCAGGGCTCCAGGTTTTCGTCAGATAGAGGTGGGCCGTGTAGGCGAGGCAGGAACCGAAGACGGCAAGGTATCCGATGGCCAGGAGCGCCTTCGGCGTGACGGCCCCGCTCACGAAGCCCCCTCCGAACGGCGCGAGGATCGCTCCGAAAATGGCTGCGGCGAGCATCTCGAGGCCCGCGTTCGTCAGGGCGCCTCCTCCCCTCACGTACTTCCGGTGATGGAGCGTTCCGACCGCCCAGAGAAAGGTCGCGAGGAGGATCGCCGCGACGCCGACGAGGTCGACTCCGCCGCTCGTTCCCGGTCCGACGAGAAGGACCACTCCCGCGAGGCCGAGGCCGGTCCCGATCCACCCACGAGCGCCGAGGGGCTCCGTCCGGGCCGTCAGAATGCCGAACCAGGCGGGCGTGAGCGCGGCCAGGACCGCCGCGACGCCCGACGTGACCCGCGTTTCCGACCAGACGATGAGAGCGTTGCAGATGCCGAGGAGGAGGACGCCGACGAGGGCCAGGTGCGGCAGCTCCTTTCGCGCTGGCCACGGCTCCCGGAACAGGCGCGCGACCCCCAGGGTGAGGACCGAGGCGACGCCGAAACGGACCGCAACCATCCCGTAGGGCGGGAACGACTCGAGCGCGACGGCGATGGCGAAGTACGTGCTCCCCCAGACGATCGCGCAGACCGCGTAGGCGATCCAGGCCAGAACGTTCGAGCGCGGGGCGGTTCCCGGCAAGGGCGCCGTCCTACTCCCGAAGCGCCGCCACGGCCTGCACCTCGACGAGGTACCCGTGGTGGAGCTCCTTGACGGGGACGACGGCGCGCGCCGGACGGTGCGCCCCGAGGACCCTGGCGTAGGCCGCGTTCACGTGCGGCCAGAGCGAGATGTCGGTGACGTAGAGCGTGACGGAGAGGAGCCGTTCGAGGCCGCTCCCCGCTGCCTCGAGGATCGCCTCGACGTTGCCCAGTGCCCGTTCCGTCTGCTCTTCCGCGCCGCCCGGAGCACGGCCCGGACTGGCGACGTCGTGAGGAAGCTGCCCCGCAACGAAGACGAGGCCGCCGTGGACGACGGCCTGCGAGTAGTGGCCGGCAGGGTGGGGTGCGTGCGGCGTCTCGACGATTCTCATGCCGCGAGATTCCGCTCGAAGCCCCGACGACGTCAACCAACGCCCCGGGCACGGAACCAGGAATGGGGGGGGCAGGTCTTGATTTTCAATTCCGGGCACGGCTAGAGTAGAAAATCAAGACCTGACCCCCATATCATCCCGTCATGGATGGGATCTTTCCTCCTCTGCCGACCCCGTTCCGCGAGGACGGGGGCCTCGACCTCGGGCTGCTGGCCGCGCTCGTCGAGGGGCTGAACGGGACCGGGCTCGCCGGGTTCCTCGCGCTCGGGTCGAACGGCGAGGCCGTGCACGTCGACGAGGAGGAGGCCGAGAGCGTCGTGAGGACGGTGCGCGGCGCGGCGGCGCCGGGGATGACGCTCCTCGCCGGCACCGGGCGGCTCTCGACACGCGCCACGATCGAGGCGACGAAGCGGGCGGCGGGGGCCGGCGCCGACGCCGCTCTCGTCGTGACCCCGTTCTTCTTCAAGGGCTCCATGTCGGCCGACGCGCTCGCCGCTCACTTCGAGGCGGTCGCCGGGGTCTCCCCCGTCCCGGTCCTCTTCTACAACGTCCCGGCGAACACCGGCGTCAACGCCGCACCGACCGTCATCGCGCGCCTCGCGGCGCACCCGAACGTGTCGGGCGTGAAGGACAGCTCCGGCGACATCGGCCAGCTCGCCGAGCTCGTCCGGCTCGCGCCGCACGGGAAGCCGTTCTCGGTCTTCTCGGGCAACTACGGGGCCGCGCTCCCGGGCTACGCCGTCGGCGCGGCCGGCGCGGTCCTCGCCGCCGCGAACGTGGCGCCTCGCGAGTGCGTGGCGATCCGCGAGGCCTTCCTGGCGGGACGCCTCGACGAAGCGCGCCAGCTCCACCTCCGCCTCCTTCCCATCGCCCGCGCCGTGACGAGCCAGCATGGCGTGCCCGGCCTGAAGGCCGCCCTGGAGCTCCTCGGGCGGCCCGCCGGAGTCCCGCGCCGCCCTCTGCTGCCGCTCGCCGCCTCCGCACGCGCAGAGGTCCGTCACATCCTCGACGAGGCCGGTCTTCTGCCCGTTTGAGGTTCGCCCGGTTTCGCTTGCCGGGGCCTCGCGCGGACGAGAGAATCAGGGGCACGGTCCTTGCCGTGACGAGGTCGATTTGAGCCTTTCCGGCGTACCTGCCCGGGGCGTGCCGCTCGGATGGCGACTGGGCCTGACCACCTCCGTCATCGTGACGCTCGTCCTGGGCGTCCTGACGGGAGTCGTCCAGAAACGCGAGATCGAGCGGGGCGGCGAGGACCGCCGCCTCCTCCTCGAGCAGACGCTGGCACCGCTCGCCGCCGACGTCGAGGAGGCCCCCGACCTGGCGACCGTCCAGTCCCGCCTCTCCCACTTCCAGGTGGCGCACTTCACACGCGGGCACGGCAGCGTGAGGGTCCTCCTCCTCGATGCGACGGGCAACGTCGTCGCCACGCCCCTCACCGGGCCGGCACCGAAGCCACCGAAAGACGCTCTCACCGCACGCGTGCCGGTCCGCTCCCGTCTCCTGCCAGGGCAGCAGGGCGCGCTGGAGATCTGGCAGGACGAGACCCGCTTCCGCGACATGGCGGCGCGCCGCTGGAGGCAATGGCTCCTCTCGCTGGGCGTCGCGGCGCTGTGCATCCTCGTCTCCCTCTACCTCGCCTACGTCTTCCTGATCGAGCGGCCCCTGCGCCGCCTCCTCGAAGGGGTCAAGCAGATGGAGCAGGGGTACTGGAGCGGACTCGAGATCCCCCGGGGCGCGTGGGAGATGCGCTGGCTCGCCTATCGATTCCGCAACCTCGGGACCCAGCTGGAGGAGACCGTTCGGCGGCTCGTCGAGGCCGAGCGGCGGACGTTCGCGGGCCTGCGCCCGGTGCCGACGGCTGCGCCCGTGGAGCGCAGGGACGCCGAGCGGGCCGTGCCGGGCGCTTCGCTGCAGGAAGAGGCCTTCCGGAAGAGGATCCTCCGCCGGTACCTCGTGGCGCGCTGCCGTTTCCTCGAGACGCGAGAGCCTTCCGACGCAGCCGCACGCGCCGCGGCGTACGAGGTCTGGGAGAGGGACGTCCACGAGGCGCAGCGCCTCGGGGAAAGCCCGCTCAAGTCGCGTCTCGAGGACGCGGCGTTCCGGATCCTCGAGCCCGACGCCTACGCCGACGTGAGCCGGCGGGCGGCCGGCCTCACCTCGTCGCGCAGGAAGTGGATCAGGGACCGGGAGGCCGAGCTCAAGTCGGCTCTCGCCGACGCGGGCGTCAAGCCGCGCGCGCTGCAGCACCGCATCAAGCACCTCGCCGGCATCTGGCGAAAGATGAAGTCCAAGGGTCTCGCGATCGAGCAGATCCACGACATCTTCGCGTTCCGGATCCTCCTGGAGTCCGAGGAGGAGTGCTACATGGCGCTCTCGGCGCTCCACCACCGGTTCGAAGCGCTGCTCCTGCGATTCAAGGACTACATCGCCGAGCCGAAGGAAAACGGCTACCAGAGTCTCCACACCTGCATCCGGGCTCCGGGCGGCCTGGTCTACGAGGTGCAGATCCGGACCGTGGCGATGCACGCGCAGGCCGAAGGGGGCGGCGCGGCACACTGGAAGTACAAGAAGGACGGGACCGTCGACACCGACACCTCCGAGGACGACGCCCCGTCAGGCGTTCTCCTCAGCCTGTCCGACGCTCTTCGCCGTCGCGGCATCGGCAGCTGAGCGCCGGGGGCGCCCCCGGCCAGGCCACGGGCGTCCCTCACCAGTCGACCCGGAACCCCACCTTCGGTCCGTGTGCCGGCGCGTGCGGGAGCTTCGGCAGGACGACGCCGGCCCAGACGAGCGAGACGCATCGATTCGGGACGTCGACGAGAACCGACATCAGCTTCGCGGGCGCTTCACGCTCACCCTCCCCGAGCGGGCGAATCGCGATGTGCGGCTTCTCGCCCGGGAGCTGGAAGGTCAACTGCGCGTCTCTCGGATCGAGGTTCGTCAGCGAGATCTCTTCCCGTCCCGTGAGGTGCGTCGGAAAGACCAGCGGGGGCGTTGCGCCGTTTCCTGCCTTCACGTGGTACCTGGCCTCGAAGGGGCGTCCGACCAGGACGTCGGCCGGGGCCCAGCCGCGCTCGACTTCCTTCAGCCGCGCGCTTGCCGGCGACTCTCCCGGCGGGAGCTTCACCTGCGGCAGCCCCATGAACGCCGACCGCGGGAACCAGCCGTAGTTCACCCAGGACAGGCCGACCGGTAGCGGCTGTCGCGACCACGAGTCCGGGTGGCCCACGAAGAGGCGCCCCGGCGAGAGCAGGTCTTCGGGGTCCTCGACGGTGGGAAGGTCGAGCCCCTCGACGTCGGGCCTGTCCTCGAGGACGTATCCCTTCCCCACGGGGTTCCTCGGGTAGGCCGCCGCCGTGGCGAACTTGAGGTCGTACGTCGTGTACTTCTGGAGCGGCGCGAGGACCGCCGCGTCGAGCCGCTCGCGCGCGACGGCGTCGATGCCACCGTACGCCTCGCGCCATCCGAGCGGGGCCTTCGTGAACGGCTCGGGGTCGGAGAATCCCCAGGAGCCGCTTCGCCTGACGACCCTGCGCTTTCCGACGACGCGAAGGGTGACCGCACGGCCCGCGGCCGTGACCCCAGCGCTCATCTCCGTCACCGTCCGACCGCCCGGCGCGTGGGCCATCGCGGTGACGACGACGTCGGTCCCCGGCTTGAACGAGAGTAGGTCGGTGTCGGCCACGAGGAGCCCGTCGTCGGCGACGAGCTCCGGCACGATCGGCTCCTGCTCGTCCGCGAGGACGCATCGCCCCGCCGCGACGAGGCGATAGGTCCGCTTCGCGGTGACGGCGATCCCCTGTGGGTGGGCGAGGAGGGCGGTGGTGTCGCCGGCCATCCTCAGCTCCACGGCCCTACGGGCTGGGCGCCCGTCGTCGGGCCACCCTTCGAGCCGGTCCCCTGGACCCCGAAGCCGAAGACGCGGATCGCCGGTCGCGCGTCCGAGCCGATGCCGTCTCCGTCGACGGCCTCCTGCACGATCCGTCCCGGGTTGTCGATCGAGACGTCGAGGTTGAGCCCGACCCCCTTCCCGACGGCGCCCACGACCGGGACGATCACGGAGATGACCTGCTGAGCGACCTTCCCGCCGCCGAGGGCGCCCCCGAGCGCCCCGATGGCGGCCGACACGGCCATGTCGACGACGATGTTGATCACGCCGGCGATGATGTCTCCCCAGGTCATTCCCGTGTAGACGGAGAGCTGGGTCGGAATGAGCGGCACGGTGAACGAAGCGGGCGTGTTCACCGGGCCCCCGCAGACCGTCCCGATCAGGATCCCCACGAACGGAATCGGCTCCGCGGTCACGGGAAGAGACTCGCCTCCCGTCCGGCAGGCCGCAGCCGGCCTGCGTCTTGTGGGCGCTGAACATCGGCTTGCACGAGCTCGTGAGGGTCGCCTTCGCGCTCGCCGCCACGCTCATCCACGGCGTCGGCGGAATGCTGACCAGGATGTGCGGGCGCGTGATCCCCGTGTCGTGTCCCATCCCGAGCGGGTTGACCTGGAGGGAGCCCATCATGACCTTAGGGGCCTTCTTCGACCAGGCGTCGAGCCACTGAAGGGTGCTGACGGAGCCGCCGACCGCGCTCAACGGCGGCATGGCGCCGTCCATGTGGATCTCGGCCGAGATGCAGACGTCGTAGGTCGCGAGAACGCGGTGCAGCACGGCTTCTCCTCAGGCCGACTCGATCCGGACCAGCCGGACCTCGCGCGGGCGCATCTCGAACGTTGCGGCGGCTCTCCAGCGAACGACGAGCCTGTGCTCCTCGGCCTGGACGATGAGCGTGTCGAGCCGGGGCGACAGGCCCCTCATCTCCTCTCCGTTCACGAGCGTCACCCGCGCCGGAAAGGCCGGAACGGTCGTCGAAATCGGCCCGTCGGACGTGAGTCCGAGGACCTCGATCCTGGTCCCGGCTGCGGGCGTCTCGATCATGAGGTCGGGGTGAGCCCATCCCATGACCCACGGCTCGACCACGTCATATGGCAGCGGCGCTCCGTCGGGTCCGCGCAGCTTCTCGATCCGCACGCCTCCGGCGAGCGGGTAGGGTGCCCATCCTACCGGCCTCGGGATGTCCTTCGGAGAGCGGATCAGGGCGTTCGGGTCCTCGACGTTCGGGAGAGGCACGCCGTCTCCCTCCCGCTCGTCGAGGAAGAAGCCCTTGCCCACCGGGTTGTCGGTGTTCGGCATGTCTCCCACGGGCGTCGAGAGCTTTCCCCCGAAGGCGTTCTCCCAGACGATCGGCATCTCCCGGAACGGGAGCGGCTCCGTCGGGCGAAGGCCCGTGCCCGAACGCTCCCACCGCCGGTCGCCGAAGATCGCGAGGGTGTGACGAAAGCTGCCCACCGAGACCGAGACGGTCATCTGCCTCACGGCCTCTCCGCGAGGCGCCTTTGCCTTTCCGAGGACGAGCACGTCGGTCTTCGGCTTGCGTGGAGCCACTTCTCCCGGGAAGGTCCCGTAGGGAGTCTCCAGCGGCGCGAGGTGGATCGGCCAGGGCGCCTCCGTTACCGGCTCGAGCCGTCCTTCCCGAAGCGCGTACGTCGCCTTCAGGAGGAGGGCGCAGCCGAGGTCGGTCTCGCTCGCCGGCCCCGAGAAGAGGTGCGCCGCCATCGCCGTGCCGTTCTCGAGCTTCACGGCCCCTTCTCCTCTGCCGGGGCACTGGGGGGCAGCCGTCTCGGGTTCCCGGGAGACTGGAACGGCAGCTCGAGGAAGTCCTTCAGGGTCGTCACCTCGCGGGTGCGCTTCTCGACCTCTTCGTCCGTCGGACAGTTCAGGAGAACCCGTTCGCCGTTGAGGGCCACGTCGTCGTTCGCGGCGAGGGCGAGGTCGCCGCGGCGCGCCTCGACCGTCACGGACTGTCCAGAGACGGCCGCGTCGTGGCCGGCCCGCAATTCGAGCCCGTGCCCGGCCGACACGGCGAAATCCCGGGCCGCCCCCAGGGCGATCGCCTCCGCCTGGACCTCGAAACGACCGCACCGGATGGCCAGGTCGCCCTCGGCTTCGATGGCCAGGCTCGGCCCCGCGAAGCGCAGGACGGCCCCGGACGGCGTCATGAAGACCTCGAGCCGCACCTGGCCGTCCGGGGAAACGACCCTCAAGGCCTGACCCTTCGGCTCGTTCGAGAGCTGCACGCGACCCCCGTCGCGCAGGGCGAGCGAGCGGCCGCGGGAAGCCGGCTTCCCGGCTGCCGCGTTTCTCCTCGCGGGCACGCTCTTCCTCACGCCGTCTCCGCTCACGCGTTCAGCTTCACGACGGCGCCGTTGACGTTCACCGGACCGTTCGACTTGACGTCGACCGTGCCTCCGCCCTCGACCGTGGCGGTGCCGTCCGCGTGGACCGTCACCGTCTTGCCGTTCACCTTGACGGCCCCGCCGGTCGTGACGTCGACCTCGCCGTTCAGGATGTTCACGAAGGAGCCGCCGACGTTCATCTGGATCTGGTTCTTGGCGACGAGGAAGATCGTGTCGGCGTTGACCTGGAACACCTTCGTGACGTTGTGCTCCTCGGTTCCCCCGACATTCGTCGTGTCGTTGCTGGTGATCGTCGTCTTCCGGTGCTGGCCGACCGTGAGCTCGTGGAACCCGTCGATGCCCGTCTTCTGGTAGCCCTTCACGTGGACCGTCTGGTAGCCCTTGACCTCGTGCGTGTCGTTCTTGCCGACCGTCCGCGAGTCGTTCCCGCCTATTCCCGTGCCGCGGTCCCCGCCGACGGTGCGTCCCTCGTCGGCCTCGACGACGGTCGTCAGGTTCCGCTCGGCGTGCTGGTAGAACTCCTCCTTCCCCTTCTTGTCCTCGAAGCGGATCTCGTTGAAGTTCTTAGGCCCTCCGCCGAGGGAAGAGCGGCTCTTGACGCCGCTCTGGGTCTTGTTCTCGGGCAGGTCGTACGGCGGCATCATGTCGGCGTTGTAGACGCTCCCGACGATGATCGGCTGGTCCGGGTCGCCCTCGAAGAAGTCGACGATCACCTCGTGGCCGATCCGGGGAATCCGGATCGCCCCCCACTGCCGGCCGGCCCAGCTCGTCCCGACGCGAATCCAGCACGAGGAGTTCTCGTCGTTCTTTCCCTCGCGGTCCCAGTGGAACTGCACCTTCACCCGCCCGTACTTGTCCGTGAAGATCTCTTCTCCGGAAGGCCCCACCACGACGGCCGACTGGCTTCCCTGCACCACCGGCTTCGGCGTCGTCCGCCGCGGCCGGTACGGCATCGCCGCAGGGATGCACGTCGCCTCGTTCTCGTACGTCAGGGCGTCCTCCTCGCCCGACCGGTAACCTGCCCCGCACGTCGCCGCGTGCTTCACCGACGTCAGAAGGTACTCCCCGTCCGCGTTGAAGTGCCTCTGCAGCGTGAACTTGTATCCGGGCACGAGATGCTTGACGGAGCTCTTCGCCCGGATGACCACCGCCGGAGTCGTCTCCTCGTCCATCCGGATACCGACCGTCCTCTCGTTGTCCTGAAAGATCTTCTGAAGCTCCGCCTTCTGCTCCCCGCCCCCCTTGTTGATCCCGTCGAATCGCTGCGCGTACTCCCCGGGAAAGTCGTAGACCTCCATCTGGTCCACGCCCTTCACCTTCAGCTTGTGCGTCTCCTTGCCCACCGGCACGCTGTCGTGGATCAGCGCCTCGGCCTCCAGGTGCTTGTGCGGCAGCTCGAAGCTGTGATCCCAGAGGAGGTACTTCCCGGGCCGGATCTCCTGCTCCTTCCTCCACGCCCAGATCCGGTTCTCGTCCCGAACGCCCCCCTCGACCTCCTCGTAGATGAGCTTGCTGTCTCCCGCGAGGTCCGGGTGGTCCGAGGGGCTGTCCGAAGCGATCATCTTGTGGTCGCCGTCGGAGTGCTCGAAGAAGAAGTAGATCCCCTCCTCCTCCATCAGCCGCGCCGCGAAGTTGAAGTCCGTCTCCCGGTACTGCACGCAGTAGTCCCGCGGCTCGTACTTCTCGTTCAGCTGCCAGTCCACCGTGAACCCGGCGAAGACCTTCTTCAGGATCTCCGGCACCGTCATCCTCTGGAAGATCCGGCTCTGCGCCTTCCGGGTCAGCCTCCAGACGTCCGGCACGAGCGCGGCCTCGTATTCGGTGAAGAGGTCGTTCCGCCCCCCCTGCGCGAGCTTCACGCACAGCCCGTTCAGGTACGTCTCGCTCCCGTCCGCGAGCGCGAGGTAGACCGTCACCTTCTGCCCGAGGATCGCGTCGAACGCCACCTTCGTCTTGTTCTCCGCGAGCATCTCGAGCCGGAAGCCGAAGAGCGTCGAGATCGCCTCGGTGCCCCAGAACCCCGTCAGGATCAGCTCGTCGGGCCCGAGCGGAGTGTTGACGCGCAGCTTCCGATCCTGGTGCTTGTATTCGCCCATCGAGATTCCCCCTTTGCCGGAGACCCGGGCACACAATCTGGTCAGGCCATCGACGTGCCGTCAATATAGGGTCATCGACGGACGCGGGTCAAAGGCCCGGCGTCCCGGACGGACATTGGCGTGACCCGGCTCACCGGGTCAGCGCCAGGCCTCCGGGACGAGGCGCACCAGCTCGGAAGCGGGTCCCTTCCAGGTGCCGTGGAACCGGCCGCGCAGGCACGCCTCCCAGCGGGACTCCATGTCGATCACCTCGAGGAGCTCGACCGGACAGCCGGACGAGACGTCGGCCCCGCGGCACCAGCGGGTGCCTTTCCCGAAAGTCGGGCGCACGTCCTGCCAGTACGTTCGCGCCGCGGCTGCATCGGGGAGGGCCACCTCCTCGAGGAACTCCGCCTCGAAATCGTCCGGCGGCTCGCCTGGAGGGACGACGGTTGCCCGGCGATCGCTCGCGACCTCGGCTCCCGTGATCTTCACGAACGCCGCCCCCGCCGCCGACGCGCGCACGGGGTCTTCGGAGTCCATGGCCTCGAGGAGGGCGCTCACGCCGCCGGGATGCCCGAGCGCCCCGAGCGCCCGCGGCCCGGACCTCCCCCGGCCCGCCTGCCCCGATGAGGCCCCGGCGACGGCCGCAAGGTCTGCCGGCTCGCCGAGGACGGCGAGGAGGTAGAGCCACTGGGCGGCGACTTCCCCGCCCGCCTGAGCTCTTTCGCGGCACGTCTCGAGCACCTCCGGCAGGGCGAACCACGCGGCCGCGACGGCGGCCTCCCGCGCGACGCTGGCGTCCTGGTCCGAGAAGCCCCTGCGGAACGCTTCCGGCCTCGGAGGAGATGCGAGCAGCGGCACGAGCCGCCAGCCGGCCGCCCGCACCGAAGCGTCCGCGTCATCACGGAACCGGGACTCCTGCGGGTCGGGACCGACCGGCTGCCTCTGCAGAGCGAGCGCCGTCGCGGCCGCGACGGCCAGGCCGGAATCACCCGACTTCAGGCAGTCGGCGAGCTCTCCGGAGACGGACCGGACGTCTCCGTGTGAGAGGGCCTCGCAGAGGCCCTCCCGGCAGCCCCCGGCGGACTCGCGGAACGCCTCGACGACCGAGGCGGCAGCCCCGGGAACGCCGCAGCGCAGCAGGGTGTACCCCGCCGCGAACGAGGCGAGCGGGTCGTCCGACGTGAGGGCCCCTCCCAGGATCTCGGGCAGCTCTCCGCGGGCGAGCAGGAGCCCCTCGGCGTGCGCCTCCATCCGCGACTCGAGGCGCCTCACCTTCGGGAGGGTCAGCTCGGGCGACCGCAGGCTGTCGCGCCGCAGTCCCCACAGGAACTGGAGCTCCTCGAAGTGCTCGTCGAGCACGTCGCGCAGCAGGATGACCTTCGGCGAGAGCATCGCGCGCCCGTCCGCCCTTCAGTTGATCGCGACCGAGCCGCCCCGGATGCGGTTCCGCCCCCGGGCGTGCGAGACGAGCTCGCGGCCCTTGACGAGGACCCTTCCGTCCTCTCGCAAGGTGATCGAGCCCTCGCCCACTCTCAGGGTGAGGCCCTTCGTCGCCTCGAGGACGATCTCGTCCGGCGGAGTCTTCGCGACGGCGTTCGCCGCGTCGGGGCGGCAGACCCGCCCGAGGATGACGCCCCGGCCCGCGCCCCCTTCGGGGACCACGACGAGGACGACGTCGTTCTCTGCGAGCCGGGGAGCCTCTCCGGGGCGGGGCTCGAGGACGTCGCACGCGAGGAGGGCGCCGTCCGTCCCGGATACGACCAGGACCGCGTCGTCGAGGAGGGCCGCCACCTTCGCCAGCCGGCTGCCGAGACCGGCTCCCGCTACCGGCTCGAGGACCTTCTTCTCGTTCTCCATCACCGGGTTCCTCCCTGGGATTTCGGACGCACGACCGCGAGGGGGGGCAAGTCGAAGACGATCGCCCCCGAAACGGATTTCTCGTCCGCTCCCGGAGGCGCCGAGAGAGAGATCCGCATGGAAGCGCGGTAGCTGGCGGGGGGAACGCGGATGCGAGACCTCGCCAGAAAGTGGAGGACCTTCGCCGGTGCCAGGGAAACGACGTCCTGCGGGGAGCCGGTCCGCCGCTTTCCGTCGGGCTCGAGCTCGGCGACGTCCGACGGCGCGAACTCGATCTCGCGGCTCTCGCCCGCCTCGCCGCCGGGACCGACACGGAAGAGGACGAGGCTGAGAGCGGACGAGGATCCCGCCGACGCCGGGTTCGCGAAGGGCACCGGCACGAGGCCCGGGTTGCCGATACGCACCCGTACGCGCACGTCGTCGTCCGCCGGCACCGAGGGGCTCTCCCATTCGCCGCCCCCCTCCAGGGCCTGGTGAGGGTGCTTCATCGTGCCTTCCACGAGCGCCTCGGCTTTCGAGAGGACTTCCTCCTCGGCGGGCGTCTCAGCGCCTTCGGGCTGGCTGTGGACGACCTCCGCCCGGCCCTTCGCCATGATCCCGATCGAGATCATCGAAGTCCCCGGCGGGTCCTCGCCGGACGGACGCGCGGCGCCGAGCGACCGCACCGCGGCGGCGAGGGCATCCCAGGCCCCCGGCTCCATCGGCGCGCGGAAGGTCCCGATCCTCGGAATGCCCGGGAGCGAGGCGTCGGTCCTCACCAGCGCCGCTTCCTTCGTGAAGCTCCCTCCCAGGGTCCCCGCCGAGCCGACGCTGCGCGTGTAGAAGACCCAGGTGTCAGACATGGCTCCCTTTTCCTTTCCGTCCGCGAACGCGAGCCCGGCGACGCCGAGAGCCGCGACCGCCGCCGCGCTCGCGAGCTTCGCGCGTCTAGAGCGGCTCGCGCTCGTAGCCATCGTTTGCCTTGCCCAGGAACCACGAGTGGAAATCGTCCAGGTGGTTCTTCTTGATCCCGGTCCCGCTCGGCCCCATCAGGCTCCCCGGGACGTCCGGGTTCGGGGGTTGCCCCGTCGCGTTCCCGCTCGCGTCCTGCGGGACGTAGACCGCCCCGGCCCGGTACTCGTCGTAGAGGCCGAGCGTGTGGCCGAACTCGTGCGCCCGGACGCCGAGCTGGTTCCCCTCGTGCCCGCAGCGCTCCATGAACCACGTTCCCGAGTTCCACCACTTGTTGTGACGTGAGTTCGTGAACCCGTAGGTGTCCGGGTTGCCGCTCCAGACGTTCACGGCGGCGAACTCCCCCGAGTCGACGAAGAGGCACTCCACCTCGATCGGGAAAAGGCAGCAGCCGCCCCAGCACTTGCACGTCGTACCCCGCTTGCAGGCGTTCCGGTGCTCGCGCCACTTCCGGGTCCAGATCGCCTCGATCTCCAGCTTCCAGGCCTTCTTCTCGGTGTCGCCGAAGGTCGCTCCGCCCTGGGCCGCGAGCTTGATGCGCCCCGTGACCCTGAAGATCCCGTTCTTGATCTCGAGGTCGAACCCGTAGTCCCACCCCCACCTCCCGGTCGCCTGCGTGTAGGTGTAGGTGCCGTCGGGCTGGAGGACCGGGGTCATCTTGGGAACGGACCGCCGGAGCTTCGTGCCCGGCTGCCGCGTCTCCTCCGGCACCGTGATCATGAGCGGGAAGCCCGACTTCTCGTAGACACCCGCTCCGAACGCGAAGATGTCGAGCTTCACCTGGTTCTTCGGGTGCGGCCCGGTCTGGGTGACCCAGGGGATCGCCATCACGCCGCCCGTGAGCTGCTCGATGAAGTAGGCCACGGGCAGCTCCAGCGGCGCCCGGGCGACGGTGATGCTGACCCAGGTGCCCGCGCCGCCCCCTTCGTCGCTCACCTCGATGTTCACGTCGTCGCCGCACTTCAGATCCCGCTTGCTCCAGCGCACCTTCCACTTGGGTGGGGCGAACCAGGGAATGGGGATGATGAGCGGGGGCTGGACCAGGATGCCGGGCGGTGTGTTCGGCGGCGGACTGACGTTCTGGAACATCAGGTCGAACTGCCGGAAGACGAAATCGCCGTCCACCATGACGTCGAAAGAGAAGGTGAGAGGAATCGCCTTCCCCTTGATCTTGTTCGAGAGGACTCCCAGGGCGACCCCCGCCTCGTCGCCCGTGCTCGTGGAGAAGTTCGAGCCGCGGAGCATGATCGGGTTGCCGTCTACCTTCACCGTGCTGCTGCCGTCCGCCGTGTTCTGCGAGAACGCGATGTTCGGATAGGGGATCGGGACCGGCGTCCCGCCAGCCGGGCTCGGTGTCTTGCAGACGTCGGGAAACGCGAAGGTCGTCCCGCCGCTCTGCTTGTGCACGACCGTCAGGAAATTGACCGTGGTGGTCGGCATGAGGGTCACCTCCTCCCGTCGGCGGCCGGAGCCGCCAGGACCGCCGCGGCCCGTTCGCCGCGCTCGGCCGTGCCGGTGACGAGAGCGGCACCTCCCGCTCCCAGCGGAAAGCGGACTCCGTTCGCGGCGAGAGCGAGCAGGAGAAGGCCCGCGGCCGCGCCGAGGTCTCCGACGATGGTGGCAGGCAGGTGGCGCCGCCAGCCGGCCGGAAGCGCCGCGAGGCAGCGCGTCTCGACGAGAGCCCACTCGAGGAACCGGCCGCGTTCGCCGTTCAGGTCGGTGAAAACGTCGACGATCCGGCTCGCCGAGGGCGACGCCGAGAGGGCCGAGGTCACGGCCTGGCTCGCCCCCCTCGGCGCGGTTCGGAGTCGAACCGTCGAACGGGACCGGCTCGTGCGCGACGGCGATCCCCTCGACGACGGCGTAGAGCGGCGCCCGGCGGCGCCGCGCGGGCTCGAGTCTCTCCAGGACGAGGAAGGCGCTCCCTTCGCCCGGGATGGCCCCGCCGGGCGCGCGGTCCGTCCGGAGCCGGGAGACGCGGTTCATCTCGGAGACGTTCTCCGGACCCAGCATCGCGTCCTGACCTCCGACGAGCGCGACGTCGACGTCGCCCGACTGGAGGCGGGCCACCGCGGCGTGGAGCGCGAGGATCCCCGCCGCGTGGCCCTTCGGGACGGCGTGGACCTCCACCCGGCCTCGTTCGAGAAGCCCCGCCGATTCGGCGGCGGCCCTGAACGACGGGATCGCGGCCGGGTCGGCTCCGGGGGCCGTCGCGTACGGGAGGGCGAGGAAGACCTCCACGGCCACACGCCGGTACGCCCCGTCCACGTCGACCGGCTCGTACAGGCCCGCGTCGAACAGGGCCTCGCGGGCCGCGTTCAACGCCAGGTCGGCCGGGCCGGCAGCGCCCAGCGCGGCGACGAGGCCCTCGGCTCCGGAGGCGAGGTAGACGCCACCGTCTTCGCCCGGATCGCCTCCGGCCCCGGCCAGGGGCCTCTCTGAAACGCGGCGGACGCTCGCGCGGATCGACGTGAACGTCTGTGCCGCCGTGGCGCCCACGGCAGTGACGGCGCCCACCCCCGTGATGACGACGGGACCGCGGGACGGCGTCCCCGGCTCGGCCGCCGTCACGGCCCCTCCGCCTCGACCGCGACGCACTCGACGTCGCGCGTCTGCCCGTGCACGCTCTGGTAGGCGCCGAAAGTCAGCTCCACGAGCGCCGTCTCGGCATCGACGAGGACCGTCTGCAGCGTGAAGGCCAGGTCCGTCTTCTGCGTGCGGAAATAGACCTGCCCCCGCGGGACGACACGCGGGAGTGCGAACCGCATCTCCCCGTGCGGCACGATGCCCGTCACGACGACGGGGGCCCCGGGCGCAGGCGGATCGGGCGCCACGAGGCCGGGTGCGCCGCGCTGGTGGAAACGCGGGTCCAGGTCGTCGGGAGGCAGGGCGCCCGTTGACGCTGCCAGGCGGCGTCGTACGTCCCCGCGTAGGAGACCCGGGGCTGCCAGTGCGAGGCCACAAAACCGAAACCCGCTGGCTGCGGACGGTCGAAGGGGCCCTTGACGAGGGCGGCCGGGTCCTCGACGTTCGGCAGGCGGTCTCCCGCGACCGGCCTCTTCGAGCCGCGCCCTCGGAACCCGCGCCCGACGGGATTCCTCGGCTCCTCTTCGAAAGCTCCCGGGTTCGGCAGGTCGGAGTCGCGGCCGCCGTAGGCGTTCTCCCAGGTGAGGGCCATCGTCTCGAAGGGCTCCGGCTCCGGGAACGCCGGTGGCGCCCGACCAGCGCCGCTCGCCGAAGACGCGCACGTCCCTGCCGAAGGCGCCCACGCGGAACGTGACATCCACCTGCGGCGCCGGACGGGTGCGCCCGGCGCGCCCCAGGAGGACGAGGTCGCAGCCGGGCTTTCCGGGGCAGAGGTCCGAGGCCCGTCGAATGGAGGATCGGCTCGGTTCCCCGCTGTGCTCGTCGGCGAGGCGAACGGCGGCCTGCTCGGCTGCGGGCTGAAGGCCCGCCCGGGCGGTCCAGGCGAACGTCGCCTTCACGAGGACGGCGAGCAGCTCGGCCCCGGACCCGTCGATGACGAGGGTCCTCTCCGCCGCGTACCGGCTCCTGTTGACCAGCTCCATTCCAGCCATGGCCTCCCTCTCGACCGTGCCTCCCCGCTCAGTTCATCCCGATCTTGCTGCCCTTGATCGTCACGGACGAGGACGCCTTGACGTTCACCTTGCCGCTGGCGATGACGTTGATGTCCTTGCCCTTGATCGTGATGGTCCCGTCCTTCTTCATCGTGATCGAGGCGTCGCCGGTCTGGAGCTGTACCGTGTCGCCGGCCGTCAGGGTGAGAGTCTTCCCGGCCGTGACGGTTCCGCTCCCCCCGATCTGCGTCGCGGCGTCGGCTCCGACGTTCACCGTCGAGCCTTTCGCGAACGAAACGGTCACGGCCTTGGAGACCGAGAAGGCGAGCGCTCCCCCGATCGCCACGGTCTCGTTCGCCCCGATCGTCCGCGTCTCGTTCGCCCCGATCGCGATCGACCGGTTCGTGCTCACAGTGATGCTCTCGTCCCTTCCGACGGTCTCGGTCCGGTTCGCGCCCACGCTCGTCGTCTCGTCGTTCCCGATCGACTTCGTCCGGTCGTGACCGACGGTGTGGGACTCGTCGTTCTCCACCTCGATGTCCTGGTTCTTCTCGGCGTGGATCTTCAGCAGCTCCCCGCCCTTCTTGTCCTCGAACATGATCTCGTTGAAGTTCGCGGGCCCCGCGCCCTTCGAGCTCCGCGACTTGACCCCGCTCCGGGTCTTGTTCGAGGGCAGGTCGTACGGCGGCATCCTCTCGGCGTTGTAGACGCTCCCGACGATGATCGGCTGGTCCGGGTCGCCCTCCAGGAAGTCGACGATGACCTCCTGACCGATTCGGGGAATCCGGATCGCCCCCCAGTTCTGCCCCGCCCAGCTCGTCCCGACACGCATCCAGCACGAGGAGCTCTCGTCGTGCTTTCCCTCGCGGTCCCAGTGGAACTGCACCTTCACCCGCCCGTACTTGTCCGTGAAGATCTCCTCGGTCGACGGTCCGACGACGACCGCCGTCTGGCTCCCCTGCACCACCGGTTTCGGCGTCGTCCTTCGTGGCCGGTACGGCATCGCCGCCGGGATGCACGTCGCCTCGTTCTCGTACGTCAGTGCGTCCTCCTCGCCCGACCGGTACCCTGCCCCGCAGGTCGCCGCGTGCCGCACCGACGTCAGCAGGTACGCCCCGTCCGCGTTGAAGTGCCTCTGCAGCGTGAACTTGTACCCCGGCACGAGGTGCTTCACGGTGCTCTTCGCCCGGATGACCACCGCCGGCGTCGTCCCCTCGTCCATCCGGATCCGGACCGTCCGCTCCCTGTCGCGGAAGACCTTCTGCAGCTCCGACGCCTGCTCCCCGCCCCCCGCGTTGATCCCGTCGAAACGCTGCGCGTACTCCCCGGGAAAGTCGTAGACCTCCAGCTTGTCCACGCCTTTCACTTTCAGGTTGTGCGTCTCCTTGCCCACGGGCACACTGGCCGGGATCATGGCTTCGGCCTCGAGGTGCCTGTGCGGCAGCTCGAAGGTGTGATCCCGCAGAACGTACTTCCCCGGCCGGATCTCCTGCTCCTTCATCCACGCCCAGATCCGGTTCTCGTCCCGAACGCCCCCCTCGACCTCCTCGTAGATGAGCTTGCTGTCTCCCGCGAGGTCCGGGTGGTCCGAGGGGCTGTCTGAAGCGATCATCTTGTGGTCGCGTTCGGAGTGCTTGAAGAAGAAGTAGATCCTCCTCCTCCATCAGCCGCGCCCCGAAGTTGAAATCCGTCTCCCGGTACTGCACGCAGTAGTCCCGCGGCTCGTACTTCTCGCTCAGCTGCCAGTCCACCGAAAATCCGGTGAAGACCTCCCTCAGGATCTCCGGTACCGTCATCCTCTGGAAGATCCGGCTCCGTGCCTTGCGGGTCAGCAACCAGACCTCCGGCACGAGCGCGGCCTCGTATTCGGTGAAGAGGTCGTTCCGCCCCCCCTGCGCGAGCTTCACGCACAGCCCGTTCAGGTACGTCTCGCTCCCGTCCGCGAGCGCGAGGTGGACCGTCACCTTCTGCCCCAGGATCGCGTCGAACGCCACTTTCGTCTTGTTCTCCGCGAGCATCTCGAGCCGGTAGCCGAAAAGAGTCGAGATCGCTTCGGTCCCCCAGAACCCCGTGAGGATCAGCTCGTCCGGACCCAGCGGCGTGTTCACGCGAAGCTTCCGATCCTGATGCTTGTACTCGCCCATCGAGATTCCCCCTGTGCCGGAGACCCGGACCGCCAACCTGTTCAATCCATTTACGCGAGATCAATATAGGGTCAGCGACGGACGTGGGTCAAAGGCGGAGTGTCCCAGACGGACAGGGGCGTGACCCGGCTCACCGAGTCTCCCTCGCTCATCAGGGCGATCCGGTGCGGCAACAGGTCGGCGACGTTCCCGGCGTCAGCTCGACTTCTGCCCGGTCTTGGCGTCGTCGGCTTCCGCCGGGTCCGGCGGGTTGGCCTTCGAGGCATCGCTGGGCGCAGCGGGACTCGAACCACTTCCGCTTCCCGCAGAGCCGCCGCTGTTGATGAGGACCATGGTGCCCTGGATCGTCACCCCCGCCGGGTTGATGTCCACGAACCCACCAGGCCCCTTGAGCGTGAGCTGCACCGGCCTCGATGACGACCTTCATCCCGGCCTTGAGGTGGATCTCCTGGCCGGCCTCGTGAGCCCAGTCCGTCCCGGTCTTTTCCTGGGTCTTCCCTCCGACGGTCATCGACAAGCCGCCGTCGACCTTGGTCTTCGCGCCCGACTTGACGTGAAGGTCCTCGTTTCCGTCGATCGTCGTCGTCCGGTTCCCTTTGATGACCGTATCGAGGTTCCCGTTCCCCTCGTCCCCCTCCCCGACGAGGAGCTTCATGTCGCCGCCGATCTTCTCCTCGTGGTGACGCTTCACCAGGATGAAGCGGTCCCTGAAGACCTTCTCCTTGTAGTCGCCGCGCTTGCTCCCGTTCTGCTCGCCGCCGATGACGAGGTGGCGGTCGTTGAGGATCCTCTCCCGCATGTCGTTCTTCACGCGGACGTCCAGGTCCTTCTCGGCGTGAATGAAGACCTGTTCCTTGTCTTTCGAGTCGTCGAAGCGGAGCTCGTTGAATCCCTGCCCCCCCATCGTCGTGTTCGACTTGAAGCCAGAGACTTTGTTGTCGTTCTTGTGCTTGCCGTCCGGCCCCTGCCCCAGATACGGGGGCATCTGGTTGGAGTTGTAGACCGTCCCCACGATGATCGGCTGGTCCGGGTCGCCCTCCAGGAAGTCGACGATCACCTCCTGCCCGATCCGCGGCCAGTGGGATGCTCCCCATCTCCGTCCTGCTGCGAGCTGGCCCACCCGGAGCCACGTGGAGCTTTCTTCGTTGTACTTTCCGTCGCGGTCCCAGTGGAACTGCACCTTCACCCGCCCGTACTTGTCGGTGAAGATCTCCTCTCCTTGCGGCCCCACGACGACCGCCGTCTGGCTGCCCTGGACCACCGGTTTCGGCGTCGTCCGCCGCGGCCGGTACGGCATCGCCGACGGGATGCACGTCGCCTCGTTTTCGTACGTCAGCGCCGCTTCCTCCCCGGAACGGTACCCCGCCCCGCACGTCGCCGCGTGCTTCACCGACGTCAGCAGGTACTTCCCGTCCGCATTGAAGTGCCGCTGCAGGGTGAACTTGTATCCCGGCACAAGGTGCTTCACGTTGCTCCTGGCCCGGATCACCACCGCCGGCGTCGTCTCCTCGTCCATCCGGAGCCCGACCGTTCGCTTGTTGTCCTGGAAGACTTTCTCGAGCTCCGACGCTTGCTCCCCGCCCCCCTTGTTGATCCCGTCGAAACGCTGTGCAAACTCTCCGGGAAAATCGTAGACCTCCATCTTGTCCACGTTTTTCACCTTCAGCTTGTGCGTCTCCTTGCCCACCGGCACGCTCGCCATGATCAGCGCCTCGGCGGCCAGGTTCTGGTGGGCGATCTCGAAGGTGTGGTCCCACAGGACCGACTTCCCCGACCGGATCTCCTGCTCCTTCATCCACGCCCAGATCCGGTTCTCGTCCCGAACCCGCCCTCGACGTCCTCGTAGATGAACTTGTTCACGCCCTTGAGGTCCGGATGGTCGGAAGGATCGTCCGTCACGATCATCCTGTGATCGCCGTCGGAGTGCTCGAAGAAGAAGTAGATCCCTTCCTCTTCCATCAGCCGCGCCCCGAAGTTGAAGTCCGTCTCGCGGTACTGCACGCAGTAGTCCCGCGGCTCGTACTTCGCTCTCGTGCGCCAGTCCACCGTGTAGCCGTCGAAGACCTTCCTCAGGATGTCCACCACCGTCATCCGCTGGAAGATCCGGCTCTGCGCCTTGCGCGTCAGCCTCCAGACGTCGGGCACGAGCCCGGCCTCGTACTCGGTGAAGAGCTCGTTCTGCCCCCCCTGGGCGAACCGCACGCACAGCCGTTCAGGTACGTCTCGCTGCCGTCCTCCAGCGCGAGGTAGACCGTCACCTTCTGCCCCAGGATCGCGTCGAACGGCACCTTGGTCTTGTTCTCCGCCAGCATCTCGAGCCGGTAGCCGAAAAGCGTCGAGATCGCCTCCGTTCCCCAGAACCCGGTCAGGAGCAGGTCGTCCGCGTCGAGCGGCGTCTTCACGCGGAGCTTCCGATCCTGGTGCTTGTATTCGCCCATGGAGAGTCCCCCTGTGCCGGAGCCCCGGACCGACGGCCTGACCTGCTCTGGTGAACCTGTTCAATATAGGGCCTCGGACGGACGCGGGTCAAAGACCCGGGGCCCGACCCACATCCACGTGACCCGGCTCACCAGGTCTGGAGGCGTGAGCCGATCAGCGCCCAGTGGCGTCGAGGACGACCTTGACCAGGAGCCTGCGGCCGCCACGCTCGAATCCGAGCCGGAGGTCGCCCCACGGCCTGCGATAGACGGCGTAGACGGGAGTATCGGCGGGTTGTCGGGGGGTCGGGACGATGAGGTCTTGCTCGGACCCGAAACGCGAGGTGGCGTTTCGCGCGGTGACCGCGACCGCTCGGTTCAGGGTCAGGATCAGGATGCCGTCGGGCGCGGTCGCTCCCGGTCCGGGCGTACGGAGCTCGGCTTCGACGAACAGTGGCCCGGCCGGGTTCCGGCCCCGGTGGACGGCGAAGATCTCGTCCGTCCCGTCCTTGTCGGGCGCCAGGGCCAGCCCTGTCTTCCTCGACACGTCGTCCACACGGAAAGGGCGCGAAGCGGCGAGCGCCTCGAGCGCATCGAAGAGTTCTGCCTCCGTTGCCATCGGTCCCCTCTCTTCCTCCAGGCCTCCCTCCGGCGCACGCCGCGAGGAGAACCCGGCCACCAGCCACCGGATCGTCCCGGGCCACATCATGGCCCGACGTTCGTGTCCCACCAGTCCGAGTAGGGTTGTCCGTAGTAGTCCCCGTAGGTCTTGCTCGGGTCGGTGCTCGGGTGCTCGCCGTCGGCGAAGGCATCCCCGATCTCCTGCCTCGCCTTGTCCCTGTCCGCCGGGTCAGGGTACTTGTCGGCGATCTCCTGGTACTTGTCTCCCTGCGCGCCGGCGATGCCGATGTCGGACGCCCCCGCGTCGTTCAACTCCTTACGAACGTCCGCGTTCGTCATCGTCGCCTCACCCTCGTCCTTCAGGGCGTTGTTGGTGTTGCGGTCGACGTACTCCTGCTTCGTGAGCCCTGCGGGCGGGACGTAGGCGTCCGGCTCGTAGAGGGCGTGGCCGCTCTCGTGGGCGAGCGTCTGGACGATCGCCTCCGTGTTCCCCCTTTCGTTGGAGTCGATGACGATCTCCTTGGCGGCACGGTCGGCGTAGCTCCCCTTCCCCGCGTCTCCGTAGCGGATCTTCCAGCCGTCCTGCTGCAGCTGCCTCAGGTTGTCGGAGAGGGTGGAGGACTGGCTCGCGAGGGCGTCGACGCCGGCCCCGAGGCCGGTCGAGACCGAGCCTCCGCTCATGCCGATCTGGACGTTCAGGCATCCCATCGAGATCTTGTTCGTCGGCCCGATCGCCTCGAGGATTGTGTCCCCCTGCCGGCAGGCGGGCAGGTTGTTGATCAGAACCGTCGACGAGCCGTTGATGACGACCCCCGGTCCGTGAGGCGGGAGCGGGAACGGAGTGGCGCAGAAGTGGATGTCGGTGCCCCCCGCGGCCATCGCGTTGATCGTCGCGCTCATCGACGCCAGGGCCGCGGTCTTCGCCGCTTCCTCCGCAGCCTTGGCGGCCGGCAGTCCGGGCGTCCCGGCCGCCGCGGTCGTCGCCGCCTGGGCGACCTTGATGGAAGTGTCGGCCACGGCCTTGGCCGCCTGGAGCCGCCACCGCAGCGAGCGGTAGCCCACGCCAGGCCGAAAAGAAGCCGATGCTCACGTTGGGTGCCCCGGGCCCGGGCGTGAGAACAGGGGAGAGGATGAGAAACGGGGTCCATCACGCGCGGCCGGCTTTCCCATCATTCGCCCCCTCGAGGTGACCCCCGAAACGAGACCGGCGGCACACGTTCCCGGCGGACCGGCATCGCACCCGCCTTTCCCGTCGCAGCGCCTCCCCCGGCTAGCACGATTTCTGTCCCGTCTTCGCGTCGTCGGCGGCCGCTGGCTCCAACGGGCCGGCCTTCGTCGCGTCGTTCGGGTCGCTCGGGTCCATGGCGGTATCGCTCAGCGCCGACCCCCCGCTGTTGATCTTGACCATGGTCCCGACGATGGTCACGCCGCTGCCGTCGATCGTGATGAAGTTCGAAGCCGAGGACTTGATGCACACCGCTGGCGCGGAGATGACGAGCTGGCTCTGGCTCGCGTAGCAGGCATTCCCCTTCGCACCGATCGAGAGGCGATCGCCGACGAACAGGGCGTACTTCCCGCCGACGTCCTCGCCCACGCCGCCATCGACCTTAGTGAGGCGGACCTTCTTGAAGTGCTGCTCCACTCTCCCGTCTACCGTCGTCTTCCAGCCCCCCTCGACGTACAGGTCGAGGTCCCCTGCGCCGTCACCGCCCCCGCGAGAAGCTTAGCGTCACCGGCCCGCACCTGGAGCATGTTGTCGACCGTGACGTGCTTGTCCTTGAACGTGCGTTCGCGATACTCGCCGGACTTCTGGCCGTCCTTTTCCCTCCCACGGTTACGTGCTTCGCGCTGCCGACGCTTTCCATGGAGCTGCTCTTCACCCGCGTGTCCATGTTCTTCTCGGCGTGGAGGAAGACCTGCTCCCTGTCTTTCGTGTCGTCGAATCGCAGCTCGTTGAAGCCCTGCCCCCCCTTCGTCGTGTTCGACTTGAAGCCCGAGACCTTGTTGTCGTTCTTGTGCTTCCCGTCGGGCCCCTGCCCCAGGTACGGCGGCATCTGCTCGGCGTTGTAGACCGTCCCGACGATGATCGGCTGGTCCGGGTCTCCTTCGAAGAAGTCGACGATCACCTCCTGCCCGATCCGCGGCCAGTAGGACGCGCCCCACCGCCGCCCCGCCGCGAGCTGTCCCACGCGGAGCCAGCAGGAGCTGTCCTCGTCGTTCTTTCCCTCCCTGTCCCAGTGGAACTGGACCTTCACCCGGCCGTACTTGTCGGTGTGGATCTCCTCCCCCTTCGGCCCCACGACGATAGCCGACTGGCTGCCCTGCACCACCGGCTTCGGCGTCGTCCGCCGCGGCCGGTACGGCATCGCTGCAGGGATGCACGTCGCCTCGTTCTCGTACGTCAGCGCCTCTTCCTCGCCGGAACGGTATCCCGCCCCGCACGTCGCCGCGTGCTTCACCGACGTCAGCAGGTACTCCCCGTCCGCGTTGAAGTGCCTCTGCAGCGTGAACTGGTACCCCGGCACGAGGTGCTTCACGTTGCTCCTGGCCCGGATCACCACGGCCGACGTCGTCTCTTCGTCCATCCGGATCCCCACCGTCCGCTCGTTGTCGTGAAAGATCTTCTCGAGCTCCGCCGCCTGCTCCCCGCCCCCCTTGTTGACTCCGTCGAACCGCTGCGCGTACTCCCCGGGAAAGTCGTAGACCTCCATCTCGTCCACGCCCTTCACCTTCAGCTTGTGGGTCTCCTTGCCTACCGGCACGCTCGCCATGATCAGCGCCTCGGCCTCCAGGTGCTTGTGCGGAAGCTCGAAGCAGCGGTCCCACAGCAGGGACTTCCCTGGCCGGATCTCCTGCCTCTTCATCCACGCCCAGATCCGGTTCTCGTCCCGCACCCCGCCCTCGACCTCCTCGTAGATGAACTTGTTCTCCCCCGCGAGGTCCGGGTGGTCCATGGAGTCGTCCGAAGCGACCATCTCGTGGTCGCCGTCGGAGTGCCTGAAGTAGAAGTAGATCCCTTCCTCCTCCATCAGCCGCGCCCCGAAGTTGAAGTCCGTCTCCCGGTACTGCACGCAGTAGTCCCGCGGCTCGTACTTCCCGGTGATCCGCCAGTCCACCGTGTAGCCGGCAAAGACCTTCTTCAGGATCTCCGGCACCGTCATCCGCTGGAAGATCCGACTTTCCGTCCTGCGCGTGAGCCTCCAGACGTCCGGCACCAGCTCTGCCTCGTACTCGGTGAAGATCTCGTTCCGCCCTCCCTGGGCGAACCTCACGCAGAGTCCGTTCAGGTACGTCTCGCTGCCGTCCTCCAGCGCGAGACAGACCGTCACTTTCTGCCCGAGAATTGCGTCGAACGCCACTTTCGTCTTGTTCTCCGCCAGCATCTCGAGCCGGTAGCCGAAGAGCGTCGAGATCTCCTCCGTCCCCCAGAACCCGGTCAGGAGCAGCTCGTCCGGGCCGAGCGGAGTGTTCACACGGAGCTTTCGATCCTGGTGTTTGTATTCGCCCATTGACCTCCCCCTTCGCCGACGAGGCCCGAAAGCCGCGAGATGGCCGAATCCCATGGGGTGTCATTTCGCGACTGTCTGTTCAGTCTACGCCCGGGATGCCGGCGGGCCGACCGTGTGGACGGTCCGTTCGGGTGATCCACGCGACGGGAGTCCCGGTCACCGTGACCCGGGTCAGCTCGGACCCATCCAGCTTGACGTAGACCTGATTTACGCTCAACTTACGCCCGTGGACAAGTCCGCCCCCCCGCCCGCGACATGTTCATGCCGGGGGACGCGAAGAAGATCGTCTCCCCCGGCGCGCGGAAGGAGGAGCTGCGCAAGCGCCGCTTCGCGCAGCCGGGAGCCGCGGCCCGGGCGCGCTGGGCCGAGCTGAGGTGCGCCTCGGCCTTCTCGTTCCTCGAGGGAGCCTCCGAGCCGGAGACGCTCGTCGAGCGGGCCGCCGAGCTGGGGCTCCCCGCCGTCGCCCTCGTCGACCGCAACGGCGTCTCCGGCGCCCCGCGCTTCTGGAAGGCGGCGAAGGCCGCCGGCATCAAGGCGCTCGTCGGGGCGGAGGTCGTCCTCGACGAGTCGGCCCTCCCGCGCGACCTGCACGGCCCTCTCGGCCTCGTCCCGCCGCCCCCTCCGCCCGGACTTCCTCCAGCGCGCGTCACCCTCCTCGCCGGGAGCCAGTCCGGTTACCGGAACCTCTGCCGCCTCCTGACGGCCGCCGCGCTCGGCAAGCCGAAGGGGCAGGCCGCGGCCTCGTGGGCCGACGTCGCCGCGCACGCCGAGGGGCTCCACGTCCTCTCGGGCGGCCTCGAGGGGCCGGTCCTCCGCGCGCTCGAGCGGGTCGGGGCCGACGCCGCGGCCAAGCTCCTCTCGCGCCTCGCGGCGATCTTCCCGGGACGCCTCCACGTCGAGATCCAGCGGCACCGCGTCCGCGACGAGGAGGCCCGCAACGCCGTCCTCCTCGACCTCGCCCGCGCACAGCGCCTCCCTCTCGTCGCCACGAACGGAACCCGCTACGCCCGCCGCCGCGACAAGGACCTCTTCGACGTCCTCACCTGCATCCGCCACCACACCACGGTCGACGCGGCCAACCGCCTCCTCGAGGCGGGCTCCGAGCGGCACCTGAAAGGGGCCGGAGGAGATGGCCGCCCTCTTCGCCGACCTCCCCGCCGCCGTCGGAGGCGCCGCCGACCTCGCCGACCGCCTCGCCTTCACGCTCGCCGACCTCGGCTACCGCTTCCCCGACGCGAAGCTCCCCGCGGGCGAGACGCCCTCCTCGTGGCTGAGGCAGAAGACGTGGGAAGGGGCGCGCGGCCGTTTCCAGCCGCTCACCGCGAGGGCGCAGGACCAGCTCAAGCGCGAGCTCGACCTGATCGAGAAGCTCGACCTCGCCGGTTACTTCCTCGTCGTCCACGACATCGTCGAGTTCTGCCGGCGCGAGAACGTCCTCGTCCAGGGGCGCGGCTCGGCCGCCAACAGCGCCGTCTGCTACGCCCTTTCCATCACCGCCGTCGACCCCGTGAAGATGGAGCTCCTTTTCGAGCGCTTCCTCTCCGAGGAGCGGGGCGAGTGGCCCGACATCGACCTCGACCTCCCCTCGGGCGACGCGCGGGAGAAGGTGATCCAGCACGTCTACGCGACGTACGGCGTCCACGGCGCGGCGATGACGGCGAACACGATCACCTACCGCGACCGCTCCGCCGCGCGCGAGACGGCGAAGGCCCTCGGCTTCTCGACCGAGCAGGTCGACACGCTGGCGAAGAGGCTCGCGACCTGGAGCTTCGGCGAGTACCGCGACGCGGCCGGATCGCTCACCGCGCGGGAGGCGGGCGACGGCGACCCGAAGGAGGCGGCCGCGGCCCGGGCCGCCGCCTTCGCCGAGGGGACGGCGGGTCCCCCGGCCCTGCCCGAAAAGATGGCCGACGAGATGCGCGCCGCCGGCTTCGATCCGGACGACGTCCGCCTCCGGCACTTCGGTTCCCTCTTCCGCCGCATCCAGAACCTCCCGCGCCACCTCGGCCAGCACTCGGGCGGGATGGTCGTCGCGGGGGGGCGGCTCGACGAGGTCGTCCCGCTCGAGCCCGCCGCGATGCCGGGGCGCGTCGTCATCCAGTGGGACAAGGACGACTGCGCCGACCTCGGCATCATCAAGATCGACCTCCTCGGCCTCGGGATGCTCGGCGCCATCGCCGAGATGGTCCCGACGATCCGCTCGGCCGAAGGGGTCCACGTCGACCTCGCGCACCTCCCGCACGACGACCCGGCCGTCTACGAGATCCTGAACAAGGCCGACACGGTGGGGCTCTTCCAGGTGGAGAGCCGCGCGCAGATGGCCTCGCTCCCACGAAACGCCCCGCGCTGCTTCTACGACATCGTCATCCAGGTCGCGATCATCCGGCCCGGGCCCATCCAGGGCGGCATGGTCCACCCCTTCTTCGACCGGCGGCAGGGGCGCATCCCGGTCGAGTACCCGCACCCCTCCCTCGAGCCGATCCTCAAGCGGACGCTCGGCGTCCCGCTCTTCCAGGAGCAGCTCCTGAAGATCGCCATGGTCGCGGCCGGCTTCACGGGCGGAGAAGCCGAAGAGCTCCGCCGCGCGATGGGGTTCAAGCGCTCGAGCGAGCGGATGGCCGTCATCGAGACGCGCCTGCGCTCCGGGATGACCGAGCGCGGCATCACCGGCGAGGCGCAGGAGCAGATCGTCCGCTCCATCACGTCGTTCGCGCTCTACGGCTTCCCCGAGTCGCACGCGGCGAGCTTCGCCCTCATCGCCTGGGCGAGCGGCTGGCTGAAGGTCCACCATCCCGCGGCGTTCCTCGCGGGCCTCCTCAACGCCTGGCCGATGGGCTTCTACCACCCGGCGACGCTCGTGAAGGACGCCCAGCACCACGGGACCGATGTGCTGCCGATCGACGTGACCCGCTCCGGCCGCCTCTGCCGCGTCGAGCGCCTCCGCGGTCCGTGGCCGAAGCACCTCCCGCGCCCCGCGGCAGCCGTCGTCACGCCGTCGCTCGCGGTTCGCCTCGGCCTGCGCTACGTGCGCGGCCTCAGGGCCTCGACCGCCGACGCCATCGAGCGCGAGGCGGCTCGCGCGCCCTTCGCCGGTGTCAAGGACCTCGCCCGCCGCGCAAGCCTCCGTGAAGACGAGCTCTCCGCCCTCGCCCACGCGGGCGCCTTCGCGACGCTCCCCGACGCAGCGACCGGCGAGAGCGGCCTCTCGCGCCGCACCGCCCTCTGGCAGGCCGCCGCCGCGGCCCGCGACATGGGACCCCTCTACGACACGCTCGAGGACGACGTCGCCTCACCCCTCCCCGAGATGAGCCGCTTCGAGGAGACCGTCTCCGACTACCAGACGACCGAGATCACGGCCGGCCCGCACCTCATCGCCCACTTCCGCGCGCAGCTGAAGAAGGACGGCATCCTCTCCGCCGCCGACCTCGCGAAGGCCCCCGACGGGTCGATGGTGAAGACCGCCGGCGTCATCGTCGTCCGTCAGCGCCCCGGCACCGCGAAGGGCTTCGTCTTCCTCTCCCTCGAGGACGAGACCGGGATGTGCCAGGCGATCCTCCGCCCCGACCTCTTCAAGGAGAACCGCGCCCTCGTCGTCGGCTCCCCCGCCCTCGTCGTCGAGGGGCGCCTCCAGAAGAAGGACGGCACCCTCTCGATCCGCGCGGAGCGCTTCGAGCGGATGAGCCTCGAGGAGCCGATCCCGGAGCTCAGGAAGCCCGTCTCGCCGCCGTACCCGCACCACCGCGAGAGCACCCCGCCGAGCCACGACTTCCGGTGAGGGCCAGAAGGCATCACGATGCCAACCTGATATGCTTTGATGCATGCGGACGACGATCCACCTCCCGGACCCCCTGCTGGACCAGGCTCGCCGCCACGCCCTCGAGACGGGGAGGACCCTGACCCGCGTCGTCGAAGACGCGCTCCGGGAGTCCCTCGCCGGCAAGCGCACACCCAAGAGGGCCTCACCGGTGCGCCTGACGACCTTCGGCGGCAAGGGGCTCCGGCCCGGCGTCGACCTGGACGACGCCGCGGCGCTCCTCGACGTCCTGGAGGAGCCGCGTGCTCCTGTTCGACGTTAACGTCCTCGTCCACGCGCATCGCCGTGACGCGCCCGACCACCCGAAGTACCGGAAGTGGCTGGAGGCGACCCTCGGGTCGGACTCCGCCTACGGGGTCTCCGACCTCGTCCTGAGCGGCTTCCTGCGCGTCGTCACGCACCCGAAGGTCTTCCGCGAGCCGACGCCGCTCGAGAGCGCGCTCGCATTCGTCCACGAGGTCCGGGATCGCCCAAACGCGGTCGGGATCGTGCCGGGCCCGAGGCACTGGGAAATCTTCACGCGGCTCTGCCGGGAGTGCGGCGTGCGCGGGAACCTCGTCCCGGACGCCTGGCTCGCGGCCCTCGCTTTGGAGTCGGGGTGCGAGTGGGTGACGACGGACCGCGACTTCGCGCGGTTCCCGAAGCTTCGGTGGCGGCACCCTCTCCAGACCGTCCGACGGGCGAACTGACGAGCGTCGGACAGCAGCAGGGGCGTCACGGCGAAAGCACGCCCCCGAGCCGTGATTTCCGAGAGCACCGGGATGAGGGCTACCTCGGTATCCCGGGCAGGTACGTCCCGTCTCCCGACCCGAGACCCGGCGCCGCGCCGTCGTTGACGACGGCGTAGGCGAAGAAGGGGCCCCCGCCGGCGGTCCGTGTGACACGCGCCCACCCGAAGGGTGCTCCCGTGCCGAGGAGGACCGAATCGAGCTGGACCCTCGACGGAGCGCCCCAAGTGCCGCCCGGAGCGACGTCCTCGATCGCCTTCAGTCGTTCGCCGGTGCGCCCGTCGAAGAGCTCAACCCGAAACAGGGACGAGGGCTCGAGGTCCGGCACGACGATCGCGAGGTTCGAGCGGTTCCCCTCGTCCTGGCGCAGGCCGGTGACGAGCATCGTCTGGCCCGAGGTCAGCCGCGCCGGGGGCGTATAGACACCGAACGAAGACGAGGAGGACGTCGTCCTCACGCGCGCCCCCGCAAGGAACGGCTGGGGCACGGAACAGTGGCCCACGTAAGAGACGGGCGGAATGACGAGGGCGTCTCGGAGAGCCGCGACCGGGTCGATCGTCCGTGACGACTCCGGCCCGACCTCGACGTCGAGCGAGATCGACTCGCCTCCGGAAACGGCCGGGAAACGGAGGATCGCCCGGCGGTTCTGATAGGTGGGGTTCGTAAGGACGAGGTCCGTCCGGTACCTGTCGCTCCCGACGATCGCGGGGAGGAAGTCCCCCGACGACGCTCCCTGCGCCTCGACGACCGACCCGTCCCCCGTCCCGTTCGAGTTGACCGTGGCCCAGGCCGTCCAGGGGCCGCCGGCGACCCGCTCGATCCGGGCCCAGCCGCTCCGGCCTCCGAGCCCCGAGGTCGCGAGGATGCGGTTCCACTGGTGGATGCCGTACGGGGCCAGCGTGCGGTCGGGCAGGACGACGTGTTCCGGACGACCGGGGACCCCCGAGAAGACGGTCACGCGCAGCGTCACCGGATCGGGACCGACGCTCGCGACCGCGAGGTTCGTCCGGTCCTCCGAATCCTCGACGAGCCACGCCAGCTCCGCGCGGGACCCGACCTGCTGCCCTTCGGCGGGACGCGCGCGGAATCCGACGCCGCCGCGCCCCGAACCCGGCCGCTCCGAGACGACCCGAACGTCCGCAACGACGCCCGGGGACGACCCGTCGAGGGTCGAGGCCTCGAGGATCGCGGTTCCCAGGCTCACGCCGTCCGGCAGAACGAGCTTCTCCGCCCCGGCGTCGGCAGCCGTCGAGAAGCGCCGGACTCGGCCCGGCTCGAGCGAAAAGGTGGACAGGGCGTGCTCGGCGCCGCCGTCGGCGGGGTGGAATCGCAGGACGGCCGAGATCCCGGCGGCGCCGAGGTTCGAGACGGTCAGCTCGGTCTCGAATCGCGTCGCCTCGGCACCGGTCAGACAGAGGAACGCCGGCACGAAGAGCGAGGTCGTCCCCCGTCCCGGTCCGCAGCCGCCGCGGGCGAGGACGAGACGGGCGGGGGGCCCCAGGGGGTCGGGCGCGAGGGTGAGGACGTCGAGACGGCCGTCGCCGTCGAGATCGAGGAGGGTCGCCGGCGAACGGGCCGGGAGCGTCGCGAGCTCGACGGGACCGGACTCCTCCAGCCGGAAAAGGCGAAAGGGCCCTTCCGTGAGGAGGGCTTCCAGGCGGGTCGGGTCCCCGTCCAGCTCTCCGAGGAGGACGTCGCCCGAGGTGGTCCATCGCCCGAGGCTCACCCACGTCCCGCCCGTCTCACGCTTCAGGATCCCGACCTCCCGCCCTTCGCCCCCCTGCTCGCTCGCGACGAGCTCGTCCCTTCCGTCGCCGTCGACGTCGCGGAGCTCAGTCGCGAAGCCGGCCGGCGCGCCGGGACTCCTCCCGAATCCACCGGCGCCGTCCCCGAGCCAGACGCTCGAGGAGTACGAGATTCCGGGACTGGAGGCGTGCGAGGAGACGACGAGATCCGTCCGGCCGTCGCCGTCGACGTCTCCGGCGACGAGGCCCAGCTGACTCTGCATTGCGGGGAACGGGTTGTCGAGCGTCAGGACCGTCGTCGGCGCCAGGAACGTCCCGTCACCGCGGGCGCGCCACCTCCCGACCTGCAGCTTCGTGGCGTCCGACGCCGACGGCGAGACGGCGAGGAGGTCGGGGATGCCGCCGCCGTCGACTCGGGCGAGGGCGATCACCGCGTACGGCGGCAGTACAACCGCTTCGGCCGCCGCCCTCACGAACCCGCCGGCCCCGTCGCCCAGCCGCGGCTCGAGACTCCGGGACTTGGCCCAGGGCGCGCCGACGTCGACGAGGAGGTCCGCCCGACCGTCGTCGTTCAGGTCGACGACGCTCACCGAGAGGTAGATCGTCTCGTCCAGCTCCGTCACCGGGCCGGGGTCGAGGCCCTCGGCGCGGTTCCAAAAGACGATGATCTCCCGCTCGGTTTCGCTGAACGCGACGACGTCCGGGCGCCCGTCCCCGTCCACCTCCGCGGCGTCGAGCCACAGGAAATGTCCCGCCGGAAGGCCGAGGTCGAACGGGAGCGAGAACGACGGCGTCGCGCAGGGCCCGGCAAGCACGAGCCCGGGGACGAGGAGAGCGACGGCGACGAGTACTCGAACCATGCTCGGAAGTGCTCGATGTGGCCTCGTTCTCACGCCGCCCAGCCGCCACACGTCTTCAGAGCCGGCTCCTCTCCCGAGCCGGCGCCTCTCGGATTGCCGTCGCACCGCTGGTCAGACAGGGGGATGAGCTCCGGGCGCTCGAGTCGGACGGGTCTTGGCTTCAGCGGCTCCCGGGCGGGGCCGCGAGGCTGACACGGGCCCCTCCTCGAGAACCGCTCCCTCGTCGTCGAGGGGCGCCTCCAGAAGAAGGTCGGCACGCTCTCCATCCGCGCCGAGTGCCTCGAGAGGGTGAGCCTCGAGGAGCCGATCCCCGAGCTCAGGAAGCCCGTCTCGCCCCCGTACCCGCGCCACCGCGAGAGCACGCCGCCGAGCCACGATCTTCGGTGAGGCGCGACACTCGACGGTCACGGCAGCCGGGAGGGTGTTCCATTCGGTGTTGGCACCGAGAGCTTCCGAGCTCTGACGCAGCAGGGGTAGATAATCGCCTCGACGAAACGAGGGATATGAGGCCATGACTGAGGAACTCTGGATCGAGGCCACGAAAACCGACCTTCGTGCCGTACTCCAGGCGGCCGCCAGGGGCGTCGTTACGGTCCTGACCGACAGCGGCCAGCCGGTGGCACGAGTCCTTCCAGGACACGGCGAAGGGGACAAGCAATCCCTCCATGCTGCACTTCAGGAGCTCGAGGAGATCAGGGCGAGAACCTCTCCAGGGCCGGAGACTGCATCTGATCTCATCCGGGATGGCCAGCGTTGATCACGGTCACCGTCGATGCCTCGATCTCGCTCGGCCTCGTCCTTCGCGACGAAGATCCGGTGGCGTTTCGGGGGCTTCTCGAGGCTGCGGTCACCGGTGACGTGCTGCTCGTGACCGCACCCCACTGGCCGCTGGAGGTGGGGAACGGACTCCTTGGGGCCGTACGCCGCAAGCGCATCGCGATGGGGGACGCAGAGCGCGCCTATGCGCGGCTACTCGGCCTGCCGATCGTCGTCCGGCCGCACGTCCCGTTCGAGGACGTCCTGACTCGTGCAGCAACCGACGAGCTCAGCGTCTACGACGCCGCATACCTCTCGATCGCGATTCGCGACCGATCCAGCCTGGCGACGACCGACCGGCGGCTCGCCGCAGCCGCCGCGGTCCACGGACTCCTGTTCACACCTCACACCTGACGGAAGACTCGGCGGCCAGGCGGAACGCGGAGTCGTCCCGCTCGAGCCGGCCGCGATGCCCGGCCGCGTCGTCATCCAGTGGGACAAGGACGACTGCGCCGACCTCGGCATCATCAAGATCGACCTCCTCGGCCTCGGGATGCTCGGGGCCATCGCCGAGATGGTCCCGACGATCCGGTCGGCCGAGGGGGTCCACGTCGACCTCGCGCACCTGCCGCACGACGACCCTGCCGTCTACGAGATCCTGAACAAGGCCGACACGGTGGGGCTCTTCCAGGTGGAGAGCCGCGCCCAGATGGCCTCGCTCCCCCGCAACGCCCCGCGCTGCTTCTACGACATCGTGATCCAGGTGGCGATCATCCGGCCGGGCCCGATCCAGGGCGGCATGGTCCACCCCTTCTTCGACCGGCGGCAGGGGCGGATCCCGGTCGAGTACCCGCACCCCTCGCTCGAGCCGATCCTCAAGCGCACGCTCGGCGTCCCGCTCTTCCAGGAACAGCTCCTGAAGATCGCCATGGTTGCGGCCGGCTTCACGGGCGGAGAGGCCGAGGAGCTGCGCCGCGCGATGGGGTTCAAGCGCTCGAGCGAGCGGATGGCCGTCATCGAGACGCGCCTGCGCTCCGGGATGACCGAGCGCGGCATCACCGGCGAGGCGCAGGAGCAGATCGTCCGGTCCATCACGTCGTTCGCGCTCTACGGCTTCCCCGAGTCGCACGCGGCGAGCTTCGCCCTCATCGCCTGGGCGAGCGGCTGGCTGAAGGTCCACCACCCCGCGGCGTTCCTCGCCGGCCTCCTCAACGCCTGGCCGATGGGCTTCTACCACCCGGCGACGCTCGTGAAGGACGCGCAGCACCACGGGACGGACGTCCTCCCGATCGACGTCACCCGTTCGGGGCGCCTCTGCCGCACCGAGCGGCTGAAAGGTCCGTGGCCGAAGCACCTGCCGCGCCCCGGACCTGCCGTCGTCACGCCGTCGCTCGCGGTCCGCCTCGGCCTGCGCTACGTGCGCGGCCTCAGGGCCTCGACCGCCGACGCCATCGAGCGCGAGGCGGCTCGCGCGCCCTTCGCCGGTGTCAAGGACCTCGCCCGCCGCGCAAGCCTCCGTGAAGACGAGCTCTCCGCCCTCGCCCACGCCGGTGCCTTCGCGACGCTCCCCGACGCGGCAACCGGCGTCCGCGGCCTCTCGCGCCGCACCGCCCTCTGGCAGGCCGCCTCCGCCGCGCGCGACCTGGGGCCCGCTCTACGACACCCTCGAGGACGACGTCGCCTCGCCCCTCCCCGAGATGAGCCGCTTCGAGGAGACCGTCGCCGACTACCAGACCTCCGAGATCACCGCCGGGCCGCACCTCGTCGCCCACTTCCGCGCGCAGCTCAGGCGCGAAGGAATCCTCTCCGCCGCCGACCTCGCGAAGGCCCCCGACGGGTCGATGGTGAAGACCGCCGGCGTCATCGTCGTCCGTCAGCGCCCCGGCACCGCGAAGGGCTTCGTCTTCCTCTCCCTCGAGGACGAGACCGGGATGTGCCAGGCGATCCTCCGCCCCGACCTTTTCCGCGAGAACCGCGCCCTCGTCGTCGGCTCCCCCGCCCTCGTCGTCGAGGGACGCCTCCAGAAGAAGGACGGCACGCTCTCGATCCGTGCGGAGCGCTTCGAGCGGATGAGCCTCGAGGAGCCGATCCCCGAGCTCAGGAAACCCGTGTCGCCTCCTTACCCGCAGCACCGCGAGAGCACGCCCCCGAGCCACGATTTCCGGTGAGACCCGGGATACGACGCCCCTCCATTTCGTCGCGTCCGGCCCGGATCGGCGCCCGGCCCGGACCGGACGCCGCTCCGTCTCTCCAGTCGTTGACGGCGATCCCCTTTGCGTGGTGAAATTCCTCGTTTTGCGGGGAATTTCTCCTCACACTCTCACCGCCCCGAAGAAGCCCGCCGCCACCCCTCGCGGCGTCGCCCGGACGACATCCGCTGTTTCCGATGGCCCCGGACGCTCCGGGGCCGTTTTCATTTCGCCCGTTGGCGCCGGACCGGCCAGCCCGTTCCGGCCCGACGACCTACCTGCAGAGGAGCTGACATGCCCCAGATGACCATCAACACGGGAGACACGGCCTTCATGCTGCTGTGCTCCAGCCTCGTCATGCTGATGACCCCCGGCCTCGCCTTCTTCTACGGCGGGCTCGTCGGACGGAAGAACGTCCTGGCGATCATGATCCAGAGCTTCGTCTCCATGGGCTGGACGACGGTCCTCTGGTGGGCCTACGGGTTCTCGATGTGCTTCAGCGGCGACCTGAAAAGCGGCACGGACTTCGCCGGGATCATCGGGAACTTCGACTGGGCGTTCCTGCGCGGCATCACGCTTCAGATGCCCTCCCCGGTCAACGACGGGATCCCGATGATCGTGTTCATCGCCTACCAGATGATGTTCGCCGTCATCACGCCGGCACTGATCACGGGCGCGTTCACGAACCGGGTGACGTTCAAGGCGTACATGCTCTTCCTCACGGGGTGGCTGACCTTCGTCTACTTCCCCTTCGTCCACATGGTCTGGGGCGGCGGGATCCTCGCGAAGCTGGGCGTCCTCGACTTCGCCGGCGGCATCGTCGTCCACAACATCGCCGGGATCGCCGCCCTCGCCTCGATCCTCTACGTCGGCAAGCGGAAGGTCGAGGACCGCGGCCCGCACTCGATCCCGCTCGTCGCGCTCGGCACCGGCCTCCTCTGGTTCGGGTGGTACGGCTTCAACGCGGGAAGCGAGTTCCGGGTCGACTCCGTCACGGCCGTCGCCTTCCTCAACACGGACCTCGCCGGCAGCTTCGCCGCCATCGCGTGGCTCGCCATGGACTGGATGACGTCGAAGAAGCCGAAGTTCCTGGGCCTCCTCACGGGCGCCGTCGCGGGCCTGGCGACGATCACCCCGGCCGCGGGATACGTCTCGCCCACCACCGCCTGCCTCATCGGCGTCATCGCCGGCGTCGCCTGCTTCTACGCGGTCGCCCTGAAGAACAAGCTCGGCTGGGACGACGCCCTCGACGTCTGGGGCGTCCACGGCGTTGGCGGGTTCATCGGGATCATCCTCAGCGGCATCTTCGCCACGACGGCTTTCAACCCGGCGGGCGTCGACGGCCTCCTCCGCGGCAACAGCCGCTTCTTCTTCGTCCAGCTCCTCGCCGTCGTGATCTCGTCGGCGTGGGCGTTCGTCTTCACGTACGGAATGCTCTGGCTGATCGACCGGGTGACCGTCGTGAAGGTCACCGAGGAAGGGGAACGCTCGGGGCTCGACAGCTCGATCCACGGCGAGACCGCCTACCTCGAAGGGGTCTGAGCCGTGGCCCGGACAAAGGAGGGCCGCGGGGCGGCCCTCCTCCTCGCCTTCGGCGCGGCGGCGTTCGCCGTCGTCCTCACGCCTGACGCCTTCGGACAGGAAGACCACCGCGGCTACAGCGACGGCACCCGGCGGCGGCCGCCCCAGCGCCGTGGTACGAAGCGATCGCCGTGAACGGCTTCGCCACGACGAGCTGGTCCTGGAACTTCAACCGCCCCGACTCCGGCACGAACCAGCTCCGCGTCTTCGACTTCGAGGACAACGCGATCAAGATCGACGGCGCCGAGCTCGTCCTGCAGAAGGTCGCCTCCGCCCCTGGCGAGGCGGGCTTCCGGGTCGACGCCGTCGCCGGCGCATCGATCCCTCAGGTCTCCGCGGCGGCCGGCCTCTTCCGCGACGACGACGGGATCGCGGGAGACTTCGACCTTCAGCAGGCATTCGTCTCGTACGTCGCGCCGCTCGGAACGGGCCTCCGCTTCGACGCCGGGAAATTCGCGACCCACGGCGGCTACGAGGTGATCGAGGGCTACGACGGGTACAACGACAACGCGACCCGCTCGTTCCTATTCGGCTACGCGGAGCCGGCGACTCACGCCGGGGTCAAGGCGACCTACGCCCTTTCCGGGACGGTCTCGGCGATGGTCGAGGTCGTGAACGGCTGGGACAACGTCGAGGACTCGAACTCGTCGAAGTCCGTCGGCGGCCAGCTCGCGTTCACCCTTCCCTCGAACGCCACGCTCTACGTCAACGCCCTCTTCGGGCCGGAGCGCGCCGGAAACGACGGGGACGACCGGACGTTCCTCAACGTCGTCGGGACGTGGAAGCTCGGGGCGGGGTCGGCGCTCGGGCTCGACGCCGTCTGGGCGACCGAGGAGAACGCCGCCGGGCCCGGCCAGGACGCGACGTGGGGCGGCGTCGCCCTCTACGGGCGCCTCGGCCTTTCCCCCTCGTTTGCGCTCGTCCTGCGCGCCGAGGTCTTCGACGACCCGGAGGGAGTCCGCACGGGGACACCGCAGACCCTCTCGGAGCTGACGCTCACGCCGGAGCTGAAGGTCGCTCCCGGGCTCGTCCTCCGGGCGGACCTGCGGCTCGACCACTCGACCCGCGACGTCTTCGAGAAGGAATCCAGCCTCACTGGGACGCAGCCGACGGTCCTCCTCAACGCTCTCTACTTCTTCTGAGCTCGGGAGGCGGTTCCACCGCAGAGGAGGGGGGCCGCAAGGCCCCCTCTTCCTTTCCGGGCGCCTCGTCGCGGGACGGCTGCGCCGGCGAGCTCCGCTCTCGCAGCTTGTCGCGAAGGGTCTTGCGGTCGATTCCGAGAATCTCCGCGGCGCGCGTCTTGTTGCCGTCGACTGCCGCGAGGACGCGCCTCACGTGCTCGGTTTCGACGTCGGCGAGCGACCGGTTCCAGCCCGCGTCCCTGAGTGCGGAGAAGCGCATCCGCGGGGGGAGATCGGGGACGGAGACCGTCGTCAGCTCGCTGGCCACGAGATCCCTCACGATCCCCCGCAGCTCCCGCACGTTCCCGGGCCACGGGTAGCTTCGGAAGACCTCGAGGACGGAGTCGGCCAGCTCCGGGACGGGCCGCCCGAGCGCGCCGGCATAGTGGCGCGCGAAATGACCCGCGAGGATGACGACGTCCTCTCCCCGTTCGCGGAGCGGAGGAAGCCAGATCGCCTCCTCGAAGAGCTCGCCGCTGACCGGCGGGTTCGTCCGGGACGGCCCCGTCCCCCAGCAGGTGGCGGCGATGAGGCGGGCCGACGTCGACCGCTGTTTTCGCGCGGGACGCGCCGGCGGGCCGAGGAGCGCAAGCTTCTCCCGCACCGCCGCCCCGACCTCCTCGATGTCGGCGACGAAGAGCGTCCCGCCCGCGGCGCGCGCCAGGAGCCCCGGGCGCCCCCGCGCGCCGAGGAGCTCCTCGTGCAGCAGTTCGGGAGCGACCGAGCGGCAGTACATCGAGAGGAACGGACCGTGGGCCCGGGCGCTCCTGTTGTGGATGATCCGCGCGACGAGCTCCTTGCCGGTGCCGTCCTCCCCTCCGAGGAGGACGCCCCCCTCCGACGGCGCGGCCCGCTCGATCGCCCGCCCGGCGCGGCGGATCGCCTCCGACTCCCCGAGGAGGCCGGGGACGGCGGCGGGCGGCGGAGCGCTCTCGGACTTGCGGCCCCGGAGCTTCCGGAGCGCGCGCCCCACGGCCTCGCGGAGCTCGTCGTCGGTGAACGGCTTGGCGAGGTAGTCCTCCGCGCCGGTCCGGAGCGCCTCGACGGCGCCGCCGATCGTCGCGTAGCCGGTGATGACGACGATCTCCGTCTCCTTCAGGTTCTCCGTCACGTGCCGGACGAGGGCGAGGCCCGACATTCCCGGCATCTTCAGGTCGGTGAGGACGAGGTCGACGGGAGTGAACGAGAGGAGGGCGAGCGCGTCGGCGGCGCCCGAGGCGGTCACGACGAAGTGGCCGCCGTCCTCGAGGTTGCGGCGGAGCACCTCGAGCGTCGACGGGGAGTCGTCGACGACGAGGATCCTGGCGGGCGTCTCGTCCTTCGTCACGCGGTTCTTCTCCTCAGGCTGCGTCCGGGCCGGAAAGCGGGAGGTCGACGTCGAATCGCGAACCCCGCCCCGGTTCGCTCTCGACCCGGATCGTGCCGCAGTGCGCCGTGACGATCCCGTGGACGACCGAGAGGCCGAGCCCGGTTCCCTGCCCGACCTCCTTCATCGTGAAGAACGGGTTGAAGATCTCCCGGAGCGTCTCCTCGTCCATCCCGGCCCCCGTGTCCTCCACGGAGAGGACGACCCCTCCCGGCCGGTTCCGCGTCCGGATGGTCAGCCGGCCGCCGGCGGGCATGGCCTGGATCCCGTTCACGACGAGGTTCGTCAGGACCTGCTGGAGCTGGCCCGGGTCGGCGACGATCCCGGCGAGCGCCGGATCGAGGTCTCTCTCCAGGCGGATCCCCTCGGTGGCGCAACGTGCCTCGACGAGGTAGAGCCCCTCGGTCACGACCCGGTTCAGGTCGGACTTCGTCTTCGCCGCCGGCATCTGCCGCGCGAAGATCAGCAGCTTGCGGACGATCTCCCGCGCGTGGAGCGAGGCGTTCACGATCTTCTCGAGGTCCGCGTCGGCCTGCGCCGGGAGGCCCGGGCTCTTCCTCGCGAGCTGGGCGAAGCCGAGGATCCCTCCGAGGGGTTCGTTCAGCTCGTGGGCGACCCCGGCGGCGAGCTGCCCGATCGTGGCGAGCCGGTCGGCGTGCCTCAGCTGCCGCTGGAGCATCGCCTTCTCCTCGTCTCCCTCCCTCCGCTCGACCCAGAGACCCACCTGGCGCGACCTCGTCGATGAGGCTCCGCTCCTCGGCCAGGAAGGGCCCTTCGTGGACGTCGGGCTTCTCATCGAGGTAGACGACCTCGACGATTCCCCGGGGCTCCCCGCGGACGACGATCGAAGCGGTCTGTCGCTGTGCGTCCGGCCGGAATCCTGGGTTGGCCTGGCAGGAGCCGTCGAAGGTGATGGCCGCAGCCGTGACGTCGGGGTACTGCCACGCCGACGGGAGGAGACCGACGATCCGCTGGAGGACGTCGGCGATCGCCAGCCCCGGCTGCTCCACGATCCGCGCGATCCCGTAGAGGCAGGTCAGCTCCTTCACCCGCTCGCGAAGGGCCCACTGGGCGCGCTGGTGCGCGAGCGCGAGGCTCAGGGTCTCCGGGATCCCGCGAATCAGGAGACCTCCGCCGCCGTGAACGGCACGCCTCCGGCACGCGAGAGCCGCAGCTCGCCTGCGGCCTCCCTGCCGAGCGAGAGGGCGAGGCGAAGAGTGGACGGGCGCTTGTCTTCGGACGGACGGGAGGGGCGGGTGGGACGCGCTCTCCGCCGCCCGGCCTCCTCCACGCGAAGGTCGAAGCGAGGCTCCGGAAGCTTGCCCCTTTCCAGGCGGCAGATGATGGCTCTCTCGCCTTCCGGGAATCGGAGTGCGGCTTCGTCCGAGCGCGAGAAGTCGAGCACCGTCCGGAGGAGGTCCCGGAGGAAGACGGCCCGCGGAGTGCCCTGGCTCGCCTGGAGGAGGACCCCGTGAAGCAGGTCCCGGAAGGCGTTCGCGGCAGCGTCGAGCGACGGGAGAGCGTCCGCGTTCCCGGCCTTTCTCCGCGTCACGCCCTGATTCTAGGGGTATGGCGCTGCCTTTCCGAGCGGCTTCGACGCCTGGACGCCGGCCGCGAGCGAACGCCTCAGGGCTCGATGACGACGGGCGTCCCGACGGGAATCCGCGGAAAGAGCTCCCGGATGTCGTCGTCGTCGAGGGCCACGCAGCCCCAGGTCCAGTCCGTCTCCGAGCCGCTCCCGTGGATGAAGACCTCGCCTCCGAGCGGCGTGTTCCAGGGAGGGCAGGCGCCCGCGCGGGCGCTCTCCACGACCTGCCGGTACTGCCGCCGGGAAATCGACCCGGCTGCGAGGCCCCTTCGGCGTCCGCGGGATTCGGGTAGCTCAGGCCCAGGGGAGAGGACGAACCGGCTCTGAGGGTTCTTCATGCAGACGAGGTAGGAGCCCTCGGGAGTGGCCCGGTCTCCCTGGCGCTCCTTGGGAGGAACGGGGTTGAGGCCGAGGCCGACACGATAGGTCTTCAGGAGCTTCTCCCCGAGTAGACGAGAAGCGCGCGCCGGGCCTTCTGAACGACGAGGCGCGGGTTCCCGATGGTGGCGGGAAGGGGTTCCGCGGGCGTCGCGGCGAGCAGGGCGGAGAGCGCGAGCGCACCCAGGACGCCGGCCACGGCCGGTCTCGGAGATGGCGCCGGTTCCGGGCGGGCCCGTGCACGTTCCTACTCGAAGTACCCGTTGACGTCGAGAATGACGTCGACCGGCGAGGCGGACGAGCTCTTCACCCAGAGGGTTCGGGTTCCGTCGCGGGCGAGCTCGACGACGGCGTTGTTCGCGCGGGTGCGCCCCGCCCCGAAGCTGAGGCTGGATGTGCCGGTCAGGTCGCCGTCGCCGGCCCAGAGGACGAGCGACCCGGCCGCCCCTCCGGCCACCACGGTCAGGTTCGTCGAGATTGCCCTGGCTCCCGGAGGGATGCCGCAGGTGCCATTGAGCGGAAGCAGGCGACGCGCCGCGGCCGCAAGCGATGGTCCGCCGAGGGGGCCCGCCGTCAGACGCGTGTCGAGCACCCGGCACGGAGCGAGCGCGTGGAACCGCGAGGGCAGCGGCGGGCCCACGGACCCGGTGCGACGCCCGTCCTCCGAAGGGTGCCCCGTCCTGTTCCCCACAGGACCCGGGCGTTCCTGGCGTCCGGGGAGGTCGTAGACGACGACGCCCGAAGCGACCGTTCCGAGTACGGCCTCGAGCTCGCCGTCGCCGTCGACGTCCGCGAGCGTCGGTGCACCGAGGGCTCCGTTCCAGGTCGCGCCGCCGAAGGGCGCCGGGAGGTCGACAGCGTGCAGGGACGGCCCAGATGGTCGAGGACGCAGCTGGCCCGTCCCCCCCCACCGACTTCTGCGGCCACGAAGCAAAGAGCACTTCCGCGTATCCGTCGCCGTCGAGGTCCGCCACGGCGGGCTCGCTCGCGAAGCGGATCCCCGTTCCGGGACGTCGTAGGGCCAGCTGCCGTGCTCCGTCCGGTCCAGCCAGTAGGCGTGGACCTTGCCGTCGTACGAGGGGAAGAGGATCTCCTTCTGCCCGTCACCGTCGAGATCGGCGAGGACGGGGTTCGGCAGGACCGTCTCGATCACCGAATAGTCCTCGGACAGCGGCCCGCTCCCCGCGCCCGGCGTCGGCAGCACCGTCCAGTCCCAGCCGGCGCCCGACGCCCGGGTCCGGTCGAGCCGGAAGACGAAGGGCATCTGGTAGAGGCTCGTGTACGGGCTCGTTCCGCAGTTGTAGACGTTGCCGACGATGACGACCTCACGAACACCGTCCCCGTCGAGATCACCGACGGCAGGCGCCGAGTTCGCCCAGTTGGGTCGGTGCTCCGTCCCGCAGTTCGCATAGCCCCGCAGGTCGACCGCGTGGCCCACGTGGACGCCCACCTGGCTCCAGACCTTGCCCGCGCCGTAAAGGGCGCTGGCGGGGAGCTGGTTGCCTCCCCGGTCCAGCGCCGTGACGTAGTGGGTGTCGGTCGGGCCGATCAGCTCCTTCCTCGCCGTCGCCGTCGAGATCGGCCACCGCGACGTTCGCGTTGTACATACCCCAGCCGTAGCCGGCCTCCCCGTCCCGCCGCGCGGGCCAGCCGGCGCGGACGATGCCTGCCGGGTCGAAGACGTTCAGCTGTCTCGTGGCGCCGCCGCTGGCCCGGCCGACGACGATCTCGAGGATCCCGTCGGTATCGAGGTCCTCCACCGCGAGCGTCCGGACCTCGCCGCTGCCGAAGGGATTGCGGGTCCAGAGGGTGTTCCCGTCCCGGTCGTAGGCGGTGACCTGGTCCGAGCCACGCCCCGCGATCACCTCGAGAGCGCCGTCGCCGGTGAGGTCGGCCACCGCCACCCCGGGCCACACGCGCGAGCCGTTCGGTGCCCGCCACCTCAAGGCGCCCGTGTCGCCTTCGAGAGCCACGACGTCGTACGAACCCCAGATCACCTCCGGGAGTCCGTCTCCGTCGAGATCTGCGGCCGCGGGCGACGAGTACCACCCGGTCTGGCACCACGAGCTGAAGCAGCCGCCTCGCTGCCACTTCAGGACGGGCGCGGCGACGGCCAGAGTGGACCGGCCCTGGGCTTCGGAGCGGGGTGCGGGAACGAACCCGCTCGCGAGTACCGCGAGAAAGACCGCCGAACGGGCGCCGAAGGCTCTTCTTCGTACGAGCATGAGACCTCCCACGGGACGAGAGGAACGCACCTGTCCCCGCCATTCTCGATCCAACACCCCTCGGAGAGGACCTGACCCGGCCCCGGGGGCCTCCCTTCTCGGAAACGCGACGGTCCGGGGCTCTCGCGCGAAGGGCGCGTGAGCGTGACCTTTGGCTGCATCACCCGTAGACCGGAGAAGAAGGAGACTCCCATGCTCGATCGCCCCCTGCGCTTCGCCCTTCTCGCGGCGGCCGCCACGGTCCTCGCCGTCGGCCTCGCCCACTCGGCTCTCGCCAGGGGCCGGGACGTCTCGGTCGACTCGTCCGGAGGAGAAGCCGGCTGCGGCGAGCTCCTCGTCCGCTTCGACGGCGTGACGGCCGTGAAGGAGGAGCAGACGCTCGTCGTCGCGGGAGGGACGCCCCTGCGCCTCCTCGCCCCGGATTCCTCCGGACTCCGCGTTTCGGGCTGGGAGAAGGCAGACTTCGAGGTCACGGCCTGCAAGGCGGCCCGCGACGCCGCGGCCCTCTCCCGGATCTCGGTCTCGGCCCCGAAGGGAGTCGTCACCGTCGAGGGCGTCGGGGGCGACGACGCGCTCGTCTTCTTCTACGTGAAGGCGCCGAAGGGGGCAGTTCTCGACCTCGCCGCCGAGAACGGACCAATGACTCTCCGTGAACTCCACGCAACCGTCACCGCCCGCCTCGCGAACGGCCCGCTCTCCCTCTCGGGGGTTCACGGGACGGTGGACGTCGAGGCCACGAACGGCCCGGTCTCCTTCCGGGACGGATCAGGGGACTGGACGCTGCGGGTGACGAACGGCCCGCTTTCCGCCCGGTTCGCCGACGCCCGGTGGGAAGGAAAGGGGCTCGTCGCCGAGGCCGTGAACGGTCCCCTCACGGTCCGCCTCGATCCGCGCTTCGACTCAGGCCTCCGCGTCTCGGCCGCGGCCTGGGCCCCCGTCCGGTGCCGGGCGGCGGCCTGTGCCGCGGCGCACCGCACCGGAGGCAGCGAGGACGAGGGCGGGGAACAGTCCCTCCAGATCGGCTCCGGCGAGCCCCTCATCCGCCTTTCGACGGTGAACGGTCCGGTGACGATCAAGGACGACGGCGCTGTCTCCGACTGATCGCGCCCGCCGGAAGGGCGCCACCTGAGCCCGGTCTACAACCCCCTCTTCGCTGCCCTCGCAGGCTCAGCCGGGCCAACCCGGCGATGAGCCTTGAAAGCGATTCCGATGCCCTTGAAGGGAATACCCGGATCACGGGCCCGCCGTCAGCTCCGGCGGGTCACCAGGTACCCGAGGAGCAGCCCGGCGCCAAACGCCGCGACCGTCACGAGGGCCGTGTTGTCGTCGGCATAGTCGCTCACGCGTCCAACGGCCTTCGAGGCCCGGTTGCGACCCTCCTGAAGGGTCTCCTTCGCGTGCGTGGAGAGTTCGTCCGCCGCGGTCCGGGCGTCTGAAGCGAAGTGGCCTGCGATGTCGCGTCCCCGCGAAACCGCGTCCTTGAATTCGACCTTCACGTCCTGACCCAGTTTTTGCGCGTCCCTCGCGGCACTCTTGACGGAATCGGTGACGGTGGGACTGAAGACAGTTTCCATTTGAAACCTCCAGACCGACTCAGCGCAATGCTCATGCCATTCGACAGGGCACGATCCGACAGCCTCTGCATGGCGGACGTACTGCGATGCGCGCGACCGGCCCCGCGTTACTTCTTAGCTCCCGCCGCCTTCAGCACTCTGACCACGTCCTGCCGGTCGAAGATCTCGGCCATCATCAGCGGCGTCGCGCTCCCCTTCGCGCGAGCGTTGACGTCGGCTCCGGCCGCCAGGAGCGCCTGGACGACGTCGACGGGACACGACTGCGACGCCCAGAGGAGCGCCGAGGCGTCGTTGGAATCCGCGGCCTTCGGATGCGCTCCGGCCGCCAGGAGGATCTTCACGATCTCGCCTCGGTTCTCTTTCGGCTCGTGGGCGCAGAACGTCGTCGCCGTGACGAGGACGTGACCGGTCGCGGACTCGACGGCGTTCGCCGACTGCCCGAGGTCGAGAAACAGCTTCACCGCGGGAACGTTCGCGTCCTTCACCGCGTGGAAGAACATCTCTTCCGTGTACTCGTAGCCGAGCCTGCCCAGCTCGAGCTTCTTCGCCTTCTCGGGGCTCGCGCCCGGACCCGTGTCCAGAGACGCGACGGTCGCCTCGGGCTCCGTCTCGAAAACGCCCCCCTTCGCGACCGGGCTCTCGAGCCGGAGCTGGAAGTGCCAGTCCTGTCCCATCATCTTCGACCGGACCTCGGCCTCCAGGTTCTTCTCGTCGTACGCCTTCAGGTCGAGCGTCGGGCGCTGGGGCCCGCGCATCCCGCTCACTTCCAGGTCGACGTGGTAGGGCACCGCTTCGACCCGGTCGTAGCCTTCTGCCCAGAGGATCCTCACACCCTTCAGCTTCCCCTCGGCCGCGAGCGCGCGGAGCCGGACGGGAAGGCGGTCCGCGAGCTCGACCGCGCGATCCGTCGCGAGAACGACGAGCCAGTACCGGTCAGGATCGTCGGGGTCGGTCTCCCGCATCGCGACGACGTGCTTCAGCGCCGTCGTCTTTCCCTTCACCGTCAGGGTGCCGAGGGCCGTCCCGGCCCCGGGTGCGGAAGCCGCGAACGCCATGAGCGCCACTGTCGCGAGAACGGGAACGGCGCGCGCCATGCGAGCCGCAGGACCGCGGGCCGGGTCACGCCGGATCGACTTCCCACTGTCTGGCGTCATTTCGTCACCGCCACCCGAACGCCCATCGCAGCGAGGACCTCCTTCGCGGCCCGTTCGCCCGACTCGCAGGCTCCTTCCATGAAGCCCTGGAAGTCCCCCGAAGTGTGCTCGCCGGCGAAGAAGACTCCGCCTTCTCTTTCGCCCTCCGCCCCGCCGAAGGCCGTGATCTGCCCCGTGCGGTAGCAGGCATAGCTCCCGCGCGTGAAGGGGTTCGTGGGCCAGTGGAACCTGACGGCCTCGGCGGGGCGGTGGTGGGCGGAGATCCCGGCGAAGATCCCGTCGAGCCGCCCGGCGAGCTCCGTGGCCCGCTCTGACGCCGTCCCGCGCCCGACGGCGAGACCTTCCGCGCCGCCCGTGAAGTTCGTCAGGACACCGGCCGTCCCCTTCTGCGCGCGGCTCGTCTCCCACGCGATCTGGAAGCCGGCGTCGGTCATGACGGTCCCTGTGGAGCCGTGCTCGAGGCGCCACGCGCGGCGCGCCCAGCCGGTCATCAGCTTCGCGTTCGTCCCGTAGCCGAGCTCGGCGATGGCCCTCTTCTTGGCGGGCGACAGCGGGACGTCGAGGCGGACGTCCCGGAGGAGCGTGAACGGCAGCGCGAGGACGACGTGGGAGGCGCGCTCCTCGCGGCTCGCTCCTTCCCGCCTCACCGTCGCTACGTAGCGCCCGTCGCTTCCCGTCCGGAGCGCCTCGAGCCGGGTCCCCCGCAGGACCGCGTCTCCGAGCCTCTCCGCGAGCCGCGACGGGACCTGGTCGTTCCCGCCGCGGATGTGGAAGCGCTCGTCGCTGTCGCCGTAGAGCTTCGGGTGGTCCGGCTCGAAGCTCGCGAAGAGGAGGAAGTTCAGGCAGCTCTGGTCGCCCGGCGGCAGCCCGCATTCCGACTCGAAAGCGACCTCGACGAGCGTCTTCGCCCAGCCCGTGATTCCGGCCTTCTCGAGCCAGGCCGTGATCGACAGGGCGTCGAGAGGCCGCGCGGCTTCCGGTCCCCGGTAGCTCGCGTCGGGCTCTTCGCCGAGGAGGGCGAGGTCCCGGCGGGCCGCCTCGACGACGGGACGCATCGCCGCGACCATCTCCGCCTCGCTCCGGAGCGCGCCGGCGAAGAAGAGCGTCTCCGAGACGCCGGGCGGCTCGACGAGGAGATCGTCCAGCTCGAGCCCCAGCTCGGCAGCGAGTGCGCGCAGGCTCGCGTGGTCCGTGTCGATCAGCTCGGCGCCGAGCTCGGCCACGAGGCCCTCGGGGAAGTGTCCCCTCAGGCTCAGCATCCTGCCGCCGGTCCGATCCTGCGCCTCGAGGACGCGGACGGCGACGCCCGCCTGCTTCAGCCGCCACGCCGCGGTCAGCCCGGCGACGCCGCCCCCGACGACGAGGACCTCGTCCGGCCCGCTGGCGACCGGGACCACCGAGGCGCAGCGTGCCGCAGCCATACCCGCGAGGGCGACGCCCCCCATCCGGAGCGCATCGCGCCGCGAAGGGCGAAGAGAGCCTCCAGGGTCCGTCCCCGCCGCTGGGAGAAGCGGGTCCTTTCCCGGCGGGAGCGCGGCGAGGCGGAGAGCACGGCGAAGCGATCGGAAGAGGGGGCTGCGAGCCATGGAGCACCTCCGGAACTGGAAAGTGCCGGGATTCTAGGCGCGATCTCCCCGTCCGTGCGCGTAAACGCGTCCTCGCATCGACGGGGGAACGGGGATTACCATCCGCCCCGCACATCACGATCGGAAGAGACGGGAGCCCGAACGCGGGCGAAGGGAGCGAAGCCATGGCCGAGAAGAAAGTCATCGCCGTCGTCGGAGCGACCGGAGCGCAGGGCGGAGGGCTCGTGAGGGCCATCCTCGCCGACCCCTCCGGCGGCTTCGCCGCGCGCGCCATCACCCGGAACACACGCTCCGACAAGGCCCAGGCCCTCGCCGGGCTCGGGGCGGAGGTCGTCGGCGCCGACCTCGACGACGCCGACAGCCTGGCCGCGGTGTTCGCCGGGGCCCACGGCGCCTTCTGCGTCACGAACTTCTGGGAGCACTTTTCCCCCGAGAAAGAGCTGGCGCAGGCCGGCGCGCTCGCCCGGGCGGTTCGCGAGGCGGGCGTCTCGCACGTCCTCTGGTCGACGCTCGAAGACACCCGCCGATTCGTCTCCCTCGACGACGACCGCATGCCGACGCTGATGGGCCGCTACAAGGTCCCGCATTTCGACGCCAAGGGAGAGGCGAACGCCCTCTTCGCCGCCTCGGGCGTCCCGACGACGTTCTTCCACACGTCGTTCTACTGGGACAACCTGATCCACTTCGGCATGGAGCCGAAGCGCGGCGCCGACGGCAGGCTCGCGTTCGTCCTCCCGATGGCGGACCGCAAGCTCCCCGGCATCGCCGTAGAGGACATCGGCAAGTGCGCCTACGGCGCCTTCCAGCGCGGCGGGGAGCTGGCGGGAGCGACGATCGGAGTCGCCGGAGAGCACCTCACCGGCGTCGAGATGGCGGCCGCCCTCTCTCGCGCCCTCGGAGAGGAAGTCGCCTACGCCTACGTGCCGCCCGAGGTCTACCGGACCTTCGGCTTCCCCGGAGCGGACGACATCGCGAACATGTTCCAGTTCAACAGGGACTTCAGCGACGATTTCTGCACGCTTCGCGACCTGGAGCTGAGCCGGTCGCTCAACCCCGCGATCCAGAGTTTCGACGCCTGGCTCGCGGCGAACGCCGGGAGGATCCCGAAGGGGTGATTTCCGCCGGAAGGATCCGGAGCCCGGCCGACCTCCTTCGAGCGAGAATGGCCGGGCACAGGACCGCCATGGTTTCTTCTTGCGGCCACCCGTCCGTCCGTTTGCTCGCGGCCGCGCTCGCCGTCCTGGCCGGCGCGGTCCGGGGACCTGCCGTCGCGACCTCGGCGCCTCCCACCCCGCGAGCCCAGGCGCCCGTGGAAAAGGCCCGGCACGCGCTCGCCGAAAGGGACGTCCCGTTCGAACCGCACGCCTTCTTCGCCGCTGCCGCGGAGGGGGATCTCGCCCTCGTCGACCTCTTCCTCGAAGCAGGAATGCCCGCGACGGCGCGCGACCAATGGGGCAGCAGCGCGCTGCTGGAAGCGTCGCGGAGCGACCGAGCCGAGGTCGTCGGGAGGCTTCTCGCGCGGGGAGCAAAGCCGGGCGACGCGCCGGGAGGCGAGCCGCCCATCACCGTCGCGGCCGAGGCGGAGAGTCTGGGCGCGCTGAAGGCCCTTCTCGCCGCGGGGGCCGACCCGGACCAGGCCGCCGACCCCGCGAGGGGGCCGGGCGGCACGCCGTTGCAGCGAGCCTGCGCGGCAGAGGCGTGGGAGTCCGCGCGTGTTCTCCTCGAAGGCGGCGCAAGGGCATCCCTCTCTGCGCCGCCGCTCGCGCCGCCCCTCTTCCTCGCGGCCGAGAGCGGCCACGCGCCCACCGTCGCCCTCCTCCTCGCCAGGGGGGCCGACCCAAACGTCCGAGGGACAGGGGGCGCGGCCCCGATCTGGCTTCCGGTCTGGAACGGGCACGTCGAGGTCGTCCGGCTCCTCCTCCTTGGCGGCGCCGACGTGAGGGCCGACCGCGCCACGCTCCTGAAGGGGCGGCCGGGACAACCGGTCAAGCCGGAGATCCGCAAGCTCCTGAAGAACCCGCCGAAGCCCGCCGCGCCCGCGAAGAAGCCGGCTCGCTGACTCCCTCCGGCCTCGCCGAGGTCCTCCCGGGATGCGTTACGCCAGCTCGGCGAAGACGGGTGCGTGATCGGACGGGAGCTTCCCTTTCCGCTCGTCCCGGTCGATGAAGGCGCCCGTGCACCGGGGCGCGAGCGTCCCGGCGAGCAGGACGTGGTCGATCCGCAGTCCGTCGTTCTTCGGGAAGCCGAGCATCCGGTAGTCCCACCAGGAGTAGAGACCGCCCTCCTGGTGGTGGAGACGGAAGGAGTCGACGAGGCCGGCCGCGAGGAGCGCTCCCCACGCCGAGCGCACGTCCGGGTGGCAGAGGACGGAATCGGCCCACGCGGCGGGGTTGGCGACGTCGCGCTCCTCGGGGGCGATGTTGAAGTCCCCGCAGAGGACGAGCGGCGGCCCCCCCGCCTGTCGGCCCGCCCATGCCGCGAGGCGCGCGAGCCACTCCAGCTTGTAGGGCCACTTCTCCGAGCCGACCTCCTTGCCGTTCGGAATGTAGGCCGAGGCGACGCGCAGCCCGCCCACGGTCGCCGCCACGAGGCGCGCCTGGTTCTCGTCGCCGCCGTCCCCGAACCCGGTCTCGACGTCCTTCGGAGCCTCGCGCGAGAGGATCGCGACGCCGTTGTAGGTCTTCTGACCGAGGACGGCGCTCTCGTACCCGACGGCGCGCAGCTCCTCGAACGGGTACCCCTTCTCCTCGGTCTTCAGCTCCTGGAGGCAGACGACGTCGGGCCGGTGCCGCGCCAGGAACCCCAGCAGCCGCTCTTTCCTGGCCTTGACCGAGTTCACGTTCCAGGTCGCGATCCGCATCGGGCCTCCCCTCACCGCCGGAGCGCGTCGATTCCCTTCGCGCCCCGACCGTGGGAGTCGATTCTAGGCGGAAGGCGGGTCGCCGCCCGCGCGGCCCGCGTCCCCGGGCCCCGTCTCCAGCTCGCGGGCGATGAACGTGGCGAGGACGCTCCGGGCGCTCTCGGGCACGTCGACGAACTCCAGACCGAGCTGGGTCGCCACCTCGCCCTTCACGGCGTCGTCTCTCTGGACGAACGCGACGCGTCCGTTCAAGGGGACGACGCCGTCGCGGAGGGAAAGCTCCACCGCGAACGTGTCGCCGAGCGATGCCTCCAGGGTCGTCCGAACGAGCATCCCCGAGAGGCTCAGCTTGAGCACCTCGAAGGCGTAGCGCGCCTCGAGCTCGGCCGGGCGGAGAGCCTGCGCGCGAAAGCGCCCCGTGAGCCGCTGGTGCGGCGAGAGGACGACGTGGTGCTCGAGGAACCCGAGCAGGCCCTTCGCCATGTCCGAGAAGACCCCCTCGAAGGCGAGTCCGGCCTCGTAGACCGCCCGCGGCTCGCCGCCGCCCGTCGCCCGGGCGCTCGCGAGGCGGCACCAGCGAATCGTTCCGGAGACGTCGACCGCGTCGTGGTCTCCCGCGAGGCGGATGGCGTAGGTCCTCCCGAGCTGCAGCCGCTCGGGCGTCTCGAGCGCGAGGCCGGAGACGCTCAGGTTGCGCACCTTCACCTGCGTCCGGAAGAGCAGCGCGCCGTGGACATCGTGGACCTCGTAGCGCCTGTGCCGGCGCTGCCCTGTGTTTGCCATGCTCACCTCCGGGACGACTTCGCGAGAGAGGGGTCGGTGCGTGCCTTCATTATCCTCCCGGTCCGGGGTCGGCATGGTCCCCGTACACTCGAGGCGTGGCCGCCGTCTCCCGCGCAACGCCGCAGGCCCCCGATCCCGCCGCCGTCGCGGCGGCCGCGCGGCTACTGGCCCGGGCGCGGTCGATCCTCTTCGTGACCGGCGCCGGGATCTCCGCCGACTCGGGGCTCCCGACCTACCGGGGCGTCGGCGGTCTGTACGAGGCGGACGTCCCCGAAGAGGGCCTCCCGATCGAGGCCCTTCTGTCCGGCGAGATGCTCGCCCGGCATCCCGAACGCACCTGGAAGTACCTCGGCGCCATCGAGCGGGCCTGCCGCGGCGCGAGGCCCAATCGCGCGCACGAGGTGATCGCGGCGCTCGAGCGGGAGCGGCCCCGCGTCGTCGTCCTGACGCAGAACGTCGACGGGCTCCACCGCGCCGCAGGCTCGAAGGACGTCATCGAGATCCACGGCGACGTCCACGAGCTCGCCTGTACCCGCTGCGCGTGGGAAGAGCGCGTGAAGGACTACGAGGGGCTCGAGATCCCGCCGCGATGTCCCCGGTGCTCGGCCCTCGTACGTCCGGCGGTCGTCCTGTTCGGGGAGATGCTGCCGCGCGCGGCTGTGGCGCGCCTCGAGGAGGAGCTCCGGGCCGGCTTCGACGCCGTCGTCTCCATCGGAACGACGAGCGTCTTCCCCTACATCGCCGCTCCCGTCCTCGCGGCACGCTCCCGGGGCGCAGGCACCGTCGAGGTGAACCCGGGAGAGACGGAGGTCTCGGATGTTGTCGACGTCCGGCTTCGCTGCGGCGCAGCGGCGGCGATGGAGGCTCTTCTGGCCGCCATGAAGAGCGGCGGGGTCCGCTAGACTCCCGCAAGCCTGAGAACGAACGGGAGGAACGGATGACGCTCCGGTTGCGCGTGGTGTCCGCTGACGGGCGCCGCTTCGAGCACGATGTGGATGGGGACGAGATCGTCGTCGGCCGCTCGTCCCGCGCCGGGCTCGCGCTCGCCGACCGCGCGATGTCGCGCGAGCACGCCCGGATCCGCAAGGACGACCAGGGCTGGACGGTGGAGGACCTCGGATCGCACAACGGGACCCGGCTGAACGAAGCTCCCGTCGAGGGCGTCCGGCGCCTGCGCGACGGGGACACCGTCTCGCTCGGCGGGAGCGTCCTCACGCTGGAGATCCACGGCGAGGAGGGCTCGCCCTCGGGCGACTCGGTCATCTACCGCTCGGCCAAGGATCTTCTCCAGTCCGTCTCGGGCTCGACGGACGTCTCCGGCGTCGGTGCGCCGGGCAGGAAGGCCGAGAGCCGCCTCCACATGCTCAACCAGGTCAACCAGGCGCTCGCGAGCTCGATCTCGCTCGAGGAGCTGCTGGAGCTGGTCCTCGATCGCGCCTTCGTCCACCTGAAACCGCAGGAGGGGGCGATCTACCTGCGCGACACCGCGGGAAACGACATCTGCGCCGCCCGCCGGTCGACGCCGGGGCGCGAGTCGAGGCCGATGCACTCCAAGAGCCTCCTCCACGAGGTCATCGACAAGGGGATGGTGGCCCACGTCGTCGACTCCGCCGTGGACGAGCGTTTCTCGGAGAGCAAGAGCCTGATGATGTCGGGTTTGCGCAGCTTCATCGCCGCGCCCCTTCTCGACGCGCAGGGAGCGCTCGGGATGATCGTCGTCGGGGCGGCGCTCGGCGTCAGGAGCTTCCGCGACGAGGACCTCGAGCTCCTCGTTTCCCTCGCGTCGGTGGCGGCACTGCGCATCCGCAACGTGAGGCTCGTCGCCGAGGCGATGGAGCGGCAGAAGCTCGAGCAGGAGGTGCGCCTGGCGCGCCAGATCCAGGTGGCGCTCCTTCCCTCGGCCCTCCCGCCGGTCTCCGGCTGGGAGCTTCACGGCGGCACGCTCCCGTCACGAGGGGTCTCGGGCGACTTCTACAAGGCCCTCGTTCGCGGGGATGGCTCCGACCTCGCGTTCTTCGTCGCCGACGTCTCGGGCAAGGGGATCGCCGCATCGCTCCTGACCGCTTCTCTCGAGGCGCTCTCGGCCCTGCCGCTCGAAGGGAACGACCCTCCCGACCGGATCTGCGAGCAGGTGGGCGCGCTCCTCTTCAAGCGCACGCCGCCCGAGAAGTACGCGACGGCCTTCCTCGGGATCCTCGAGCCGTCCAGCGGCCGGCTCCGCTGGACGAACGCCGGACACAACCCCGCGCTCCTCCTGCGGGCCTCCGGAGAGGCCGAGTGGCTGAAGTCGAACGGCGTCCCGCTCGGCCTCATCCTCGGGGCTCGCTACAAGGAAGGGGACCTGACGATGGGCCCGGGCGACACCCTCTTCGTCTACACCGACGGGATCACGGAGGCCCTGAACCCGGAGGAGGAGGAGTTCGGCGAATCCGGGCTGCTGGCTGCCGCCATCCGCCACCAGAGCCTCGGGCTGCGCGAGCTGGCGGGAGGCCTGGAACGCGACCTCGACGCCTTCGCCAGAGGGGTCCCCTTCCACGACGACCGGACGCTCGTGATCGTCCGGCGGAGTCTCTGAGGAGCGCCGCCATGTTCCTCCGCGTCGTCCGGACCAAGGTCAAGGAGGGCGCCCTGTGGCGCTTCCGCGAGTACTACGAGGAGCGCATCCTCCCCGCGCTCGAGCAGACGGAGGGGTGCCTCTACGCGGCGCTCCTGCGTCCCATGGCCGAGGCCGCGGCCGGAGGCCTCGACTCCCTCACGCTCTGGGAGAGTGCCGCGCACGCCGACGCCTACGTGAACAGCGGCCTCTACGACGAGCTCCTCGACGGAGCCGACCCGCACCTGGCCGCCGCCGCGACCGAGTGGAAGGCCGACCTCGACCGGCTCGCCTCCGGCCAGCGGCCGCCGCTGCCCGACCCCGAGGTCGATACCTATCCGGTCGAGGTGGCGCGGGACACTCCCGGCCCGGAGACCTCCCCGGCCCTCTACCTCCGGATCGTCGACCACCGCGTGGAGCCGGCCCGGTTCGAGGAGCTGAAGAAGACCTACCAGGACGTCGTCGCTCCCGTTCTCCTCGAGACGCCGGGCTGCCTCGCCACATACCTCGTCGAGGGGCTGCGCGGGAAGTCCCAGGCCCTCTCGGTCACGTTCTGGAAGGACGAGGCGAGCGCGGTGAGGTACGAGTCCGGGGGCCAGTTCGACGCCTTCGCCGCGCTCCTCGGTCCCTACCTCTCGGGCCTCTACCACTGGCGGCTCTCGCTCGCCCCCGCCGGAGAGGAGCGGGCCCTGAAGGGAAGCGACCTCTCCGTGAGCGGCTTCCAGATCGTGGCGGGGCGAAGGCTCAGGGCGCCTGGAGCGTGATCAGCTCGTCGACGATCTTCAGTGTCAGGCCCCAGATGACGCGCCCCTCGAAGGTGTAGCAGGGCATCGGGAGCGGCAGCCCCTTTCTGACCCACGTGAAGGCGCTCCGGTTGCGCCGGTCCCGAAGGAACGAGAGAGGCACCCAGAGCGCTTCCTGAACTTCCTCGTTCAGGTTCAGCTCCGGGTCCTCGTCGACCGCGAAGACGAATGGGACGACGCTGTGGGGCACCGAACCGAGCGGCAGGTGCGTCCGCACCTCCGAGAGCCGCCCGAGCGGACGGCCGAGCGCGCTCAGGTCGAGGGCGATCTCCTCGCGCGTCTCGCGCAAGGCCGCGGCGAGCGGCGATGCGTCGCCAGGGTCGACGCGGCCGCCCGGGAGCCCCATCTGGCCCGACCACGGGTCGCGCGGATGCTCGGCACGGCGGATGAAGAGCATCTCGACGCCGCTCTCGCAATCCCGGAGGATCACCGCGACCGCGGCCTTCCGGGTGGCGGGAACACCCTCCTCCGTCCGCGCCGGCAGCCGGGAGAGGGCGGCGGCGAGGTCTGCGAGGTCGGCTCGATCGCTCAAGGTGCCGATTCTTGCACCGGGACCCGGACGGCGGGCCGGCTCCGCGCGAGGCCGGTTCCGCGCCAGTCCGATCGCCGAATTCGGTTGACGGTGTCGTACTCGAGGGGGGAAATTACCCTCGGAAGCCCAGGGAACGAACGGACGCCAGAATGCTCGAAAGGAGCGCGAGGCTCGGTCCGTACGAGGTCCTCGGTCGAATCGGAGCCGGGGGGATGGGAGAGGTCTACCGGGCACGCGACTCGAGGCTCGGGCGGGAGGTGGCGGTCAAGATCCTCCCCGAAGCCCTGGCGCGAGACCCCGACCGGATTTCCCGCTTCGAGCGCGAAGCCCGCGCACTGGCGGCACTCTCCCACCCGAACGTCCTCGCGATCCACGACTTTGGCCGCGAGGGAGAGATCGCCTACGCCGTCACGGAGCTGCTCGAGGGGGAGACGCTCCGGGAACGGCTGCTGCGCGACCGGCCGTCGTGGCGCAGGGCCGCCGAGATCACGGCCGGCATGGCCGACGCGCTCGCGGCGGCCCACGCCCACCACATCGTCCACCGCGACCTGAAGCCCGAGAACGTCTTCCTCACTTCCGACGGACGCGTCAAGGTCCTCGACTTCGGTCTCGCGAAGGTCATCGAGCCGATACTCCCCGAAGCTTCGACTCTCACGTCCCCGACGAGCACGGCCGAAGGGCGCCTCGTCGGTACCGTGTCGTACATGTCGCCGGAGCAGGCACGCGGCCTTGCCGTCGACTCGAAATCCGACATCTTCTCGCTGGGGTGCGTCCTCTACGAGATGCTCGCGGGGCGACGCCCCTTCGACAGGCCGACCATCGCGGACACGATCTCGGCGATCCTCCACGAGGAGCCGGCCCCTGTCGGGGAGTCCTCCACGGTCCATCCTCCGCCTGCTCTCGTCGCGATCGTCTCGCGCTGTCTGGAGAAGAGCCCGGAAGAACGGTTCCACTCCGCACACGACCTCGCGCTCGCGCTGCGGAGCCTCTCGGGAGGCAGCGGTGAGGCCGCCCGCCCACCGGCGAAGTCTCGGGCCCGTCGGCGTCCGGCGCGGACAGCGGTGATCGCCATCGCGGCCGGGCTCGGGGCGATCGCCCTGCTCGGCGTTGCCTGGCGTGCGTTCAGATCCTCCGACGCGCCCCCCGACACGTGGACGTCGTACCAGCTCACGAGCTCGCCGGGGCTGGAAACCGAACCGGCCGTCTCGCCGGACGGCCGGTACGTCGCGTTCACGTCCGACGCGGCAGGGACGGAAGACATCTGGGTTGCCGACGCCCGAGGCGGCGAACCGCTGCAGCTCACCGACCGGCCGGGCAGAGGAGAGACGCCCACCTCGGACAGGAGCCCGGCCTGGGACCCGGACGGCCGCTCTCTCCTCTTCTCGTCATCGAGCCGCTCCGGCGTCCGCAGCGTCTGGAGGATTCCGGCCCTCGGGGGAAGCCCGTCGCCGGTCGTCGAGGCGGCGGACGAACCGGCCGTCTCCCGCGATGGCGCGCTCCTGGCCTTCACGCGGGAAGGGCCGAGCGGCCACAGGCGCATCTGGGTCGCCCCCACCGGAAGTCCGGCTGCGGCGCGCCCGCTGACGACTGAGGTAGACGGGCTCTGGGACCATTCCGGCCCGGCTTTCTCGCCGGACGGGAAGACGATCTGCTATTCCGATTTCCGAGACCTCTGGGCGGTCGACCTCGCGGGAGGCCGGTCCCGAAGGCTCACGGACGACGGGGCGTTCGACTCGGAGCCGGTCTTCTCGCCGGAGGGCCTGGCCATCTACTTCGCATCCCGCCGGGAGCGGGTCGGGGCGATCTGGCGCCTCGCCGTCGCCGGCGGCACGCCACGCCGGGTGACGAGCGGGACCGGGCCCGAGTGCTCACCCTCGTTCTCGGCGGACGGAGAGACGATCGCCTACTCCACCTACCGAAGGAACAGCGACGTCCTGGTCGTCGACCGGCTCCGCGGCGCCGTCCACCGGATCGGTGGCGAGCTTCACGAAGAGACACCGGCGATGGCGCCCGACGGCTCCGCCGTCGTCTTCACGTCCGACCGGCACGGCGCCTCCGACCTCTGGCTCCAGCCGCTGCACGACGGCCGCCCCGAAGGTGCTCTTCGCCGGCTCACCGATCTCGCGGACGGAGGACCGGCGACGCCCGACTACTCGCCCGACGGCCGGTTCATCGCCTTCTTCCGTGCGGTCCGAGGCGAGAGAGACATCTGGCTCCTCCCCTCGGCCGGGGGGGCTCCGCAGCCGGTCGTCGCCGGTCCGGGCACGGACCTCCACCCGTCGTTCTCTCCCGACGGGACGCGCCTTGCGTTCGTCTCCGGGCGCTCCGGCACTCAGAACGTCTGGATCGTCGAGCTGAAGGACGGTGCTCGAGCGGGTGAGCCGTGGCGCCTGACCGAGGGCCCGGCGGCGGAGACGTTCCCCGCCTGGTCTCCCCAGGGAACTCGCATCGCCTTCCTGCGTGGAGACGAGCTCTGGACCGTCGACGCACGGGCAGGCGCCGCACCCGCGCGCACACCGATCCGAAACCTCCTGTCGAACGCCGTCTGGGAGCCGGACGGAGCCTCCGTCGTCGCGGCGGGCGCGTGGGACGGCCGAGCCTCCGTGCGAAGGCTCAGCCTCGCTCGCGGAACGCAGGAGGAGCTGCATCCGCCCGTCTCGCTGAACGCAGACACGCGCAGCGCTTACATCTCCGCCAGCCGGGATCGCCTCCTCCTCGCCGTCCACGTCAGCGAGGTGAGAGGCGACGTCTGGGTGGCGAGAAGGGACGAAAGCCACCGTTGAAGCGTGCACCCCCAGGCCTCGAAACCGGGATGCGGAAAGGAAGACCACTCATGGACGCACCGAAGGGCTCCCCCACGACCGAGGTGAACAGGAAAGGGCTGATCCGGCTGATCTTCCGGTACAAGGGGCTCCTCGAAGCCCAGCTGAGCTATCTGGTGAGCCTCCCGCCGGAGTCGGAGACCGTTTCGCTCCACCTGCCCCAGTCCCCGGGTCAGGGACTCGGACTCGGAGAGCTGTCACCGTCGCTCCCCCCCGCGCAGCCTCCCGCCGGCTCGACACCGCCGGCGACAACGGCGCCCGGCGATGGGGCGGGAAGCCTCTCCAGCCACGCGGTGCTCCTCCGACCGAGGAACCAGGATCCCGGCACGCTCGAGAACAGCTGCGTCTCGAGCATCGACCCGATTACGAACGACGTCGAGCTCGTGGACGCGGTGACGCCGTTCGTGCGCGCTCTCGCGGAGTAGTGACCCGGACGGACCGGTCCGCGTGGCAGCCGCTCGTCGCGGGCCCCCGCGCCGTGACGCTGATGCTCACGACGCGGTGCAACCTCGCCTGCGCTTACTGCCCTCAGCGGCGCGGGCCGCCGCACGCCATGAGCGCGCGGACGCTGGAGGCCGCAGTTCGCCTGGTCGCCAGGACCGGGCATGCGCGGCCGAAGCTGGTCCTCTTCGGCGGCGAGCCCCTCCTCGAGAAGGGTCTCGTCTTCCGGGCGCTCGATCGCCTCGCCCGGCACGCGCGGCCCGGCCTCGCCCCGGACGTGCGGATCGTGACGAACGGTCTCCTGCTCGACGACGAGACGACGGACCGTCTCGAGGAGCTCGGCGTCACCGTGGAGCTCTCCTGCGACGGCCTTCCGGAGGCCCAGGAGCGGCGCGGGCCCGACACCCCGGCCCGCCTCTACGCTCTCCTTCTTCGCCTGGCGTCGCGCCAGCCCGGTTTCCTCGACACCCGCCTGGTGGCGAGGCTCACGCTCGACTCCGGAAACGTCACGTTCCTCTCCCGCTCCTTCGACTCCCTCATCCAGCTGGGAGTGCGCGAGATCCAGCCGGCCCCCGTGTACACCCCTGACCCCGGCTGGGACGACGCCTGCGCGGAGACGCTCGATGCCGAGCTGGAACGTGTCGTGGACGAGGCTCTCGACCTCGGTCCGGCCGACGGGCGATTCGCATTCGGTCCGCTACGAGGGGTCCCGGTGAGGCGTCCGCAGCACTCCCGGGCAGCGTGCAGCCTCGGCTCCCCGGACGTTCTCTTCGTCGACGTCGACGGGCGCGTCGCTCCGTGCGGGGCCTTCGCCGACTCCGTCAATCCGTCGATCCCCACGCTCGCGGAGGAGCTGCGCGGCCCGCTCCGCGGTCCGCGCGTCGCAGCATCGGGTCTCGAAGATTCACTCGCCCGCCGATGGGAGACCGCCACCCGCCTTCCGCTCCTTCACCCCGCGAGCGACCGCAACTCTCCACGGGACACCTGCGCCTCCTGCGAGGCGCTCCCCGAATGCTTCGTCTGCCCCGCGTCGATCGCCTTTGCGCCGGAACAGGACCCGTGTCTCGTCCCGGCGATCCAGTGCGACTGGAACCGCCTCGTCGCGAAGCACCGGCGAGCGTTCCAGCGCCGGCTCGCCTCGCGCGAGGCGGACCTTCAGCGCGCCGGCAGCAGCTCGAGCGCCGCCGCGACGAGCGCCGTCACGCCGGCGCGGATCGACGGGGCGTAGTCGGGAGAGAACTCGGCGGAGTGGAGCGGCGCGAGCGACTTTCCGGCCGCTTTCGCCTCGGCAAGGGCGGCGGGCGGGGCCACTCCGAGCCAGAACATCGACGCGGGCACACCCTCGCGGCCGAAGTAGGCGAAGTCCTCGCTGACGCTCGCCGGCGGGAAGTCGATGACGTTCGGACTCCCAAGCGCCGCAGAGAAGGCGCCCTTGAGGCGCCCGGTCAACGGCACGTCGTTCACGACGCCGGGCGTCGACTCGACGACGGTCACCTTCGGCGCAGCCGGGGCGGACGCCGCCATCGCCTCGGCGGCGGCGACGCGCCGGATCCCGTCCAGGAGGGCCTGCCTCACCTCTTCGCGATAGGCGCGGACGGTGAGCTTCAGGTGAGCCTCGGGCGGGATGACGTTGTGCTTGGCGCCCGCCTGGAACGACCCGACGCTGACGACCGCCGGCTCGAACGGGCTCTTCTCGCGGGAGACGAGGGCCTGCAGCGTGACGACGGTCCTGGCCCCGATGAGGATCGGATCGACCGTCCGGTGCGGCATCGCACCGTGGCCACCCTTGCCGTAGATGGTCACGTCGACGGAATCGACGGAGGCGAAGGCCGGCCCGGGGGTGACACCCACCTGCCCGGCAGGAAGGTCGGGCGTCACGTGGAGCGCGACGGCGAAGGAGGGGCGCGGGAAGCGGGTGAACAGGCCGTCCTTCAGCATCGTCTCGGCGCCGGCCCCCTTCTCCTCCGCCGGCTGTCCCACGAGGACGAGCGTGCCGCGCCAGCTTTCCTTCGCCCGTGCCAGGAGAGTCGCTGCGCCGGTCCAGACGGTCATGTGGAGGTCGTGCCCGCAGGCGTGCATCACGGGAATCGGCTGCCCGTGATCGTCCTTCCCGAGCGCGCGGCTCGCGTGCGGCAGGCCCGTCTTCTCCTCGACCGGGAGGGCGTCGAGGTCGGTGCGGAGCATCACGACAGGCCCGTCGCCGTTCGCCAGGACCCCGACGACGCCCGTTCCACCGACCCTCTCCGTCACCTCGAAGCCGAGAGAACGCAGGCGCGCCGCCAGCTTGCCGGCGGTCGCCGTCTCCTGGAGGGAGAGCTCCGGCGTCCGGTGGAGATCGAGGTAGAGCTCCTCGAGGGCGGGCGCGGCCCCGGGCAGCGGCCCGAGGGCAGTTGCGAGGCGGGGCCCGGCCGAGGGCGGGGCGGCGAGCGCCGGGAAGGCGAGTCCTGCGACGAGGGCGGCGGCGGCTGGGCGCATCGGTTCCTCCATGAGCGTCCTTCCTGTCGCCCGACTATAGTGGAGGGGTGAGCCCCGAGACGCCCGGCTGGGTCCGCGACGCCGTCTTCTACCAGGTCTTCCCCGACCGCTTCGCGCGGAGCGAGCGCCTCGCCCGGCCCGCGAACCTCGAGCCGTGGGACTCCCCGCCGACCGCCCACGGCTTCAAGGGGGGCGATCTCCTCGGCGTGGCCGAGAAGCTCGACGACCTGAAGGACCTCGGCGTCACCGCCCTCTACCTCAATCCGGTCTTCGCGTCCGCCGCGAACCACCGGTACCACACCTGGGACTACCACCGGGTCGACCCGCTCCTCGGCGGCGACGCCGCCCTGCGCGAGCTGCTCGACGCCGCCCACGCCCGCGGGATGCGCGTCATTCTCGACGGCGTCTTCAATCACGTCGGCCGGGGCTTCTTCGCTTTCCACCACGTCCTGGAGAACGGGGCCGACTCGCCCTACATCGACTGGTTCCTCCTGGACCTCGAGAGGCTCCGCTCCGGCAAGCCCCTCGGCGCCTACGCGGAGCCGAAGCTCCTGCGCCGCGGAAAGAAGCACAAGCCCGCCTTCGAGGAGCTCGGCTACGCGGCCTGGTGGGACGTCCCCGCCCTGCCCAAGCTCGACACGCGGACCCCCGCCGTCCGCGAGCACCTCTGGGAGGTCGCCGAGTACTGGATCCGGTTCGGCATCGACGGCTGGAGGCTCGACGTCCCGTCCGAGATCGACGACGACGAGTTCTGGCGCGAGCTGCGCAGGCGCGTCAAGCGCGCGAACCCCGAGGCCTACCTCGTCGGGGAGATCTGGTACGACGCGCGGCGCTGGCTCGCGGGCGACCAGTTCGACGCGACGATGAACTACCCCCTCGCCAAGGCGGCGCTCGGCTTCTTCGTGAAGGACCTCGATCTCGACGAGGTCCGCTCCGTCGGTGGCTACCGCGACGTGCGGCCCCTCGATGCCCCGGACTTCGCCGCCGAGGTCGAGAGGGTCCTCGGCCTCTACGACCCCGCCGTCCGCGACGTCCAGCTGAACCTTCTCGGCAGTCACGACACGCCCCGCTTCCTCACCGCGTCCGGAAACGACCTCGCCGCCCTCGAGATGGCGTTCCTCTTCCTCTTCACGGTTCCCGGGGCCCCGTGCGTCTACTACGGTGACGAGATCGGCCTCGAGGGAGGCCCCGATCCCGACTGCCGGCGGACCTTCCCCTGGGACGAGTCGTCGTGGGACCACGTCCTGCGCGATCACGTCAAGCGGCTCGCGGCCCTGCGGCACGCCCACCCGGCGCTCCGGCGGGGCTCGTTCCGGACGCTCATGGCCGAACGCGAGGTCGTCGCGTTCGGGCGCTCCTTCGACCAGGACGCCGTCGTCGCCGTGTTCAACGTCTCCAAAGAGGAGAGGCGTATCGACCTCGCCGTGGGCAGCGTCGGCCCGTTCCTCCTGGACGCGGCCACCGGCGAGGAGCTGGCGGTGACCGAAGGCGAGCTGCGCGACGTCGTCCTCCCGGCCCGTTCCGGGCGCGCCCTCGCCGTTCCGCCGTCGGCCACCTGACGATCCGGCGGCGCGCATGAGGCCGCTGTACCACTTCCTCGACCCGCTCTGGCGGCGGTTTCCCTTCCCCGCCGGCCACACGTTCGAGGCGACGGCGTTCCAGGACGCCACGGTCCTCCGGATGGCGAGGACCTACCGCGGCCGGGAGCTCCTCCCGGTCTACTGCTACGCGGTGGGCGACACGCTCGTCGACAGCGGGATCTCCTCGGTCGGGGACGAGGTCATCGCCGCCGCCCGCCACGCGAAGGTCGCGCGTGTCGTCCTGACCCACCACCACGAGGACCATTCGGGCAACGCCGCGCGCCTCGCTTCCCTCGGGGCCGAGGTCCTCGCGACGGCCCCCGGAGTGAGGCTCGTGGCCCACGACCTCCCGCGCCGCTTCTACCAGCACGTCCTCTGGGGAGAGGCCGATCCCGTGGAGGCCCGCGAGGTTCCGCCCGAGGTCCCTCTCGGCCGCCTCACCGCGCGCGTCGTCCCCGCGTCGGGGCACGCCGTCGACCAGCTCGCCCTCCTCGTCCCCGAGCGGGGCTGGCTCCTCTCGGGCGACGCCTTCGCCGCCGAGAGGGTGAAGGTCTTCCGCGGCGACGAGGACTTCTACGCGTCGTGTGCGACTCTGGAGCGTTTCCTGACGCTCGACTTCGACGCGCTCCTCTGCGCGCATCGCCCCCGCTTCACGGGCGGAAAGGAGGCGATCCGGGTCAAGCTCGCCTGGCTGAGAGAGCTCGAGGGCCGGGTGAAGGCGTCGCGCGCGCGGGGACGGTCGGTCCGGCGCATCGTCCGCGAGCTGGGGATCGAGCCATCCTCGTCCTTCTACACGATCACGTTCGGCGACGTGACGACCGCGAACCTCGTCCGGTCGATCCTCGACGGGCCGAAGCGGCGCGTCGAGGTCGTCCGGGCGCTCGGGTCATCGATCTAGGGAACCGGCACGCCAGGCAGGGACGATCAAGTCCGACTCCCTGTTCGTGAAGCGACGATTCCGCGGGCCCGCGTGATGTATTCGCATCACGTGCATTGCGCCTCCTTAGATGCGACGCGTGCTCATGATTCACGCAAATCACGTCATATCCGTAAGTTTCGAAATGTGTTCCGCGTCGGCCCGGGAGCCGCACCACCTGTCCATCCGGCCTCATCTGGTCCTGATTTGAAGTCTTTGAAGGATGGTGCTGCACCGCAGTGGGACGGAACATGCCCCGCTGGAGCGAGATCGGGGATCTCGGTTTGAGGGGGCCGCTTGCCGGGCTATTTCCTCGTTGCCTCGGGACTCTCGTGGACGTCCGGGTGCTCCTTTCTTCAGGTGCCCGGATCGGCCCGCCCGATCGGATCCAGAGCTCCCCTGCATGCGGCCCGCCGGACGCGGGCGACCTGCCTCGCCAGCCGGATGGGCCGGGATCACGATGACTCGCGCGCCCCGGGAACACACCGAAACAGGATGGGAGATCGATGAGCAACACCGTTCGCTATGACGATCGAACCCCGCGGCTCTTCTTCCTGGCCGCCGTGGTGTGGGCCGTGGTCGGGATGCTCGTGGGCATGCTGATCGCGGCCATGCTCTTCCTGCCGGGGCTGAACCTCGCGCCGTACCTGACGTTCGGGAGGCTCCGCCCGCTCCACACGAACGCGGTGATCTTCGCGTTCATCGGCAACATCATCTTCGCGGGGACCTACCACTCGATGCAGAGGCTGCTGAAGGCGCGCCTCTTCAGCGACGTCCTCTCGAAGATCCACTTCTGGGGCTGGCAGCTCCTCATCGCGGCGGCGGCCGTGGCGCTCGTCACGGGCCACACGCAGGGGAAGGAGTACGCCGAGCTCCCGTGGGTCCTCGACGTCGTCATCGCGGTCCTCTGGGTGATCTTCGGGATCAACTTCTTCGGCACGATCGCGGTCCGCCGCGAGAAGCACCTCTACGTCGCGATCTGGTTCTACATCGCGACGATCGTCGCGGTCGCCATCCTCCACATCGGCAACAGCATGGCGATGCCCTACTCCTGGTTCGGGAGCTACTCGGCGTACGCGGGGGTCAAGGACGCCCTGATGCAGTGGTGGTACGGCCACAACGCGGTGGCGTTCTTCCTCACCACGCCGTTCCTCGGGCTCATGTACTACTACCTGCCGAAGGCGGCCGACCGCCCGGTCTTCAGCTACCGGCTGTCGATCATGCACTTCTGGTCGCTCGTCTTCGTCTACATCTGGGCGGGCCCGCACCACCTCCACTACTCGGCGATCCCGGAGTGGGCCTCGACGCTCGGGATGCTCTTCTCCCTCATCCTCTGGATGCCGTCCTGGGGCGGCATGGTGAACGGCTTCTTCACGCTCCGGGGCGCGTGGCACAAGCTGCGCGAGGACCCCATCCTGAAGTTCATGGTCGTCGCCGTCACGTACTACGGCATGTCGACCTTCGAAGGACCGATGATGTCGATCAAGTCGGTGAACGCGGTCTCGCACTTCACCGACTGGACGATCGGGCACGTCCACGCGGGGGCCCTCGGCTGGAACGCTTTCCTCTCGTTCGGCATCCTCTACTGGGCGGTCCCGAGGCTCTGGAAGACGGAGCTCTACTCGAAGAAGCTCGCGACGACGCACTTCTGGATCTCGACGATCGGCCTCATCCTCTACCAGGTGTCGATGTGGGTCGCCGGCATCACCCAGTGGGCGATGTGGCGCGCCTTCGAGCCCGACGGACGGCTCGCCTACCCCGACTTCATCGAGACCGTCATCCGGATCGTCCCGATGTACTGGGTCCGCCTCGTCGCGGCGATCCTCTTCTTCTCCGGCCTCTTCTTCCTCGTCTACAACCTCGTGAAGACGATCAAGGGCGCCCCGGCGAACTTCGCCGAGGAGCCCGAGGTGAACGCCCCGCCGCTCGTCGCCGACCTCTCGGCGCCGGGCGCGGTGACGCCTCCGAACACCTACGACCACGCCCTCTACCGCTTCCAGCACTCCCTCAGGCACGGCTTCCACCGGATCCTCGAGGGACGCGTCGTCCTCCTCACGGTCCTCACGGCCCTCGCCCTCTCCGTCGGATCCCTCGTCGAGGCGATCCCGATGTTCTTCGACAAGGCGAACGTCAAGGAGATCGCGAGCGTCAAGCCCTACACGCCGCTCGAGGTCCTCGGGCGCGACATCTACCTTCGCGAGGGCTGCTACAACTGCCACTCGCAGCTCGTCCGCCCGTTCCGCTACGAGACGGAGCGCTACGGCGAGTACTCGAAGGCGGGCGAGTACGTCTACGACCACCCCTTCCAGTGGGGCTCGAAGCGAACCGGACCCGACCTTCACCGCGTCGGCGGGAAGTACCCCTCGCTCTGGCACGTCCGCCACATGGAACGCCCCGACTCGACGACCCCCGGGTCGGTCATGCCGCGCTACACGCACCTGCAGAAGGACGCCTTCGACGTGGCCAGCATCGGCTCGAAGATGCGGGCCCTGCGGGCCGTCGGCACGCCCTACACGGACGGCGAGATCGAGAGCGCCCCGGCCGCGATCGCGGCCCAGGCGCAGGCGATTGCCGCGGAGGTCGAGTCCCAGCGCGGCCCGACCGGGCTCGCGGACAAGGAGATCACGGCGCTCACCGCCTACCTCCAGCGGCTCGGGACCGACATCAAGTGGAGGAAGGTCGCGCCGCAGGCGCCCCTCGCCTCGGCGCCAGCCCCCGCCGCGATCGCGGAGAAGTAGCCGTGCTGCAGGAGCTCGCCGCCCGGACCTCAGCGACCACCTGGGCCATCGCCTCGATGCTCTTCTTCCTGAGCGTCTGGATCTTCGTCGCGGTCCGGGTCTTCCGGTCCCGCCCCGAGGAGATGGACGCGCTCGCCCGCCTCCCCCTCGAGGGGGACGGTGAGGCCTCGGCTGAACTCCCTCTGGGCGCGAGCCCGAGAGCCTGACGAGAGGGGACCATGGCACAGTTCGAAGACAAGGTTCTGCACGAGCTGGACGGGATCAAGGAATACGACAACCCGATGCCGGGGTGGCTGATGGCCATCTGGTGGGGCTCCCTGATCTTCTCCGCCGCCTACCTCATCTTCTACGCCCTGAGCTTCGGCGAAGGCTCGATGGAGGCGGAGTACCGCGCCGACACCGAGCAGGCCCTCACCGCGGTCCAGGCCCACTACGACGCGAACCCCCTCGTGCCGCCGACGGCGGCCGAGCTCCTCGCCGGCGCCGGCAACGCGGCCGTCGTCGAGGTGGGCGCCACGCGCTTCGCGAAGTCGTGCGCCCCCTGTCACGGCGCCCAGGCCCAGGGGCTCATCGGTCCGAACCTCACCGACGACCGCTGGATCCACGGCGGGTCGGTCGAGCAGATCTTCCAGTCGATCGCCAAGGGCTGGCCGGCCAAGGGGATGCCGCCCTGGGGGCGCGCCGTGAAGCCGGAGGAGCTGTCGGGCCTCGTCTCGTACGTGAGGAGCCTGCAGGGATCGAACCCGCCGAACCCCAAGCCCGCCGAGGGCGACCCGGTGGCACCCGAGCCGATCCCGGGAACCTGACGTGACGACCCCCGTCGCGGAACCGCCGGAGCTGCCCGCCCTGCAGGCGCCTGCGGAGAGAGAGCGCATCTTCGACGTCGCGCCGGAGGAGGACCTCCTCTACAGCATCTCGGCCGACGGGAAGCGCAAGTTCATGCATCCCATCGTCCACGAGGGGCGGTACTGGAAGATCCGCCGGGCGATCGCGTACGGCCTCTTCGCTCTCTATTTCGCGCTCCCGCTGATCCCGGTCGGCGGCCGGCCGGCCGTCTTCCTCGACATCGCGACCCGCCGGTTCCACATTTTCGGCGGCACGTTCAACCCTACCGACAACATCCTCCTCGCGGCCTTCGGGCTCGGCACGATCGTCACGGTCTTTTTCGTCGGCTCGACGTTCGGGCGCATGTGGTGCGGGTACGCCTGCCCCCAGACCGTCTACCTCGAGTTCCTCTTCCGGCCCATCGAGGCTTTTCTCGAGGGCGGGCCGCTGAAGCAGCGGAAGCTGAACGCCGCCCCCTGGAGCGGCCGCAAGCTCGCGATCAAGGTCGCCAAGTGGGCGACCTGGACGGTCGTCGCCCTCGCGATGTCCGCCACTTTCGTCGCGTACTTCACGAGCTGGGAAGCTCTCGTTCCGGGCCTCGCGGCGGCCCCCCTCGCGTGGAAGGGCGCCCTCGCGACGATGGCGGCCCTCACGGCCCTCATCCTCTTCGACTTCGGCTGGTTCCGCGACCAGATGTGCACGATCGCCTGCCCCTACGGCCGCCTGCAGAACGTCATGGCCGACGCGGACACCATCCTCGTCGCCTACGACGAGAAGCGGGGCGACCCGAAGGTGAAGGTGAAGGACCGCGTCGGAGGCGTCCCCGCGGGCGACTGCATCGCCTGCCGCAGCTGCGTGAACGCCTGTCCCACCGGGACCGACATCCGCCGCGGGCTCCAGCCCGAGTGCATCGGGACGGCCCAGTGCATCGACGCCTGCGACGTCGTCATGCTCGGCCAGGGCAAGCCGATCGGCCTCATCAAGTACACCTCCGAGACCGAGCAGAAGGGGGGCGTGAGGCGCCTCTGGCGGGCCCGCAACCTCGTCTACCTCGCCCTCATGACGGTGGCCTGGGGAACGCTCGCCGTCCTCGTCCTGACGCGGGGCGACGCGGTCGTCGAGCTCGTGAGGGGCGGGCGCGAGCCCTACCGGCTCCTGCCCAACGGCGCGGTCGCGAACCAGCAGCGGGTCAAGATCACGAACCAGCTCCACGAGGCCCAGGAGTTCACGATCGAGGTCCTCGTTCCCGCCGAGGCGAGCCTCGTCCTCAGCGAGTCGCCCGTCGTCGTCGCGGCCGGGAAGCTCGTCACGCTGAACGCCGTAACGACGGTGCCCCAGGGCGTCTTCTCGGACGGGCAGGCGAGCGTCCGCTACCTCGTGAAGTCGGACAAGGGTTTCCGCAAGGAGGTCGACTTCCTCCTCCTCGGCCCGTACGGCCCGCCGGGAGCGAAGCCGTGAAGCTCCTCCGCCTCGTCTCCGAGTACCGCTGGCCGATCTACATCGGCGGCCTCCTCACGATGTCCATCGTCGCGAGTGGCGTCCTCGTGTGGGTCGCAACCCGGCCCGACAGCCCCCGCCCGATCCGCGGCTACTACGAGGCCGCACAGGCGTGGGACGCCGGCGAAGCCGTCGAGGCGGCGAGCCGCCAGCTCGGCTGGACGGTCCGCTACGAGTTCCCGGCCGGCGTCCCGCACACGCCCGGCACGCCGCGCCCGGTCGACGTCCGCGTGACGGACCGGGAAGGGAACGGAATCGCCGGCCTCGCCGGCCACCTCTTCGCCATTCGCCCCTCCGACCCCCGCCTCAACCAGACGGGCCCGCTCGTCGGGCTGCCGCAGGAGGCCGGGAGCTACCGGTCGCTCGTCCGCCTCGACGAGCCGGGCGCCTGGGAGCTGCGCATCGACGCGAAACGCGACGCCCTCCGATTCGTCCACGCCGCCCGCCTCGACGTGGATGCGGACCCCGCCCCGGCGGAGGGACCCGAGAAGTGACCCGTCCCCGCGAGAGCCGGCACCTCCACGCCGCCCCGGTGGCGTGCGCGCACTGCGGCCTCGCGGTGCCGGCCGGCTTCGTTCGCGAGGGCGAGGAGAAGCAGTTCTGCTGCTCCGGCTGCCGGCAGGTCCACGCCCTCGTGAACGAGTGGGGCTTCGACCAGTACTACCGCCTCGTCGACCAGCAGAACGGCGTCCTCGAGCCGGCGCGCGTCACCGGGCGCAGCTTCGAGGACTTCGACGACGAGCGCCTTCAGCAGGAGGCGACCGAAGCCGCGGGCGCCGGCCGCTGCCGGACCCGGCTCTACCTCGAAGGGGTCCACTGCTCCGCCTGCGTCTGGCTCGTGGAGCGGCTCCCCGCCGCCCTCCCCGGCGTCGACGAGATCCGGCTGAACCTGGGCAGCTCCGTGGCCGAGGTCACCTGGGAGCCCGGCAAGACGCGCCTCTCCGCCGTCGGCCGGGCCCTCGACCGCCTCGGCTACACGCCCCACGTCCACCGCGCCTCGAAGGTGCAGGAAGCCCGCCGGTCCGAGGATCGCGCCACGCTCGCCCGCCTCGGCGTCGCGGCGGCCTGCGCGATGAACCTCATGTTCCTCCACGGGGCGATCTACGCGGGCGAGTACTCGGGGATGGCCTCCCCGTACGCCACGCTCTTCCGCTGGCTTTCCCTCGTCGTCGCGGTCCCGGTCCTCCTCTTCTCCGCGCGCCCGTTCTTCCAGACGGCTGCGGCAGGGCTGAGAGCTCGCATCGTCCACATCGACCTCCCCGTTGCCATCGCGCTGTCGGTCGCCTTCGCCGCCAGCGCCTGGAACACCGTCCGCGGAAGCGGACCGCTCTGGTTCGACTCTCTCGCGATGCTCGTCGCGGCCCTCCTCGCCGCGCGGCAGGTCCAGCGCAGCGCCCAGAGGGCGGCCCTCGAGCGCGCCGACAGCCTCAGGGGCGTCGCATTCATCGAGTTCGCGCGGCGCCTCGAGGGCGCCGGCCCCGGCGCCCCGACCGTCGAAGTCCCGGTTTCGGCTCTCGGGCACGGCGACCACGTCGAGGTCCGCTCGGGCGAGCTCGTGCCGGTGGACGGCGTCGTCCTCGCGGGGCGCTCGACGATCGACAACGCCGTCCTGACGGGCGAGTCCGAGCCGGTCCAGGTGCGCGAGGGGGACGCCGTGAACGCGGGCGCCACGAACCTCGGGGCCCGCCTCGTCGTGAAAGTCGAGGCCGCCGGCGACGAGACCCGCGTGGGGGCGCTCCTCTCCCTCGTCCAGGAAGCCCTCGGCAGACGCCCCGCACTCGTTCGGACGACCGACATCCTGGCCCGGCGCTTCGTCCAGGCCCTCCTCGCCCTCGCGATCGTCACCGGGGCGGCCTGGCTTCCCCGCGGCCCGGAAGTGGCGCTGGAAAGGGTCGTCGCCCTCCTCGTCGTCGCCTGCCCCTGCGCGCTCGGCCTGTCGGTTCCCCTGGCGATGTCGGTCGCCCTCATGCGGGCCGCGCGGTCGGGAATATTCGTCAAGGACCCCGACGCCCTCGAGCGGCTTCGGCACGTCGGCACGGTCCTCCTCGACAAGACCGGCACGCTGACCGTGGGGAGGGCCACGGTGAGCCGCTGGGAAGGCGAGGACGCGGCGCTTCACCTTGCCCGCGCCCTCGAGGCCGAGTCCTCCCACGCCGTCGCCCGCGCCTTCCGCGCGTCGTACGGGCGCTCCGTTCAGGTCGTCCGCAACGCGGAGGACGTCCGCGAGGTTCCGGGCCAGGGCATCTCGGGCCGGCTCGACGGCCGCGACGTACGCGTCGGGAACCGCGCCCACGTCGAGGCGGCGGGAGCCTCCGTTCCTGCCGTTCTTGCTGAGAGAGCCGACGCCTTCGTCGCCGAGGGGCTCAGCCCCGTCTTCGTCGCCGTCGACGGGCGCGTCTCCGGGCTCGCCGGCGTCGGTGACCCGATCCGCACCGACGCGAAGAAGACCCTCGACGCGCTCCGCGCGCTCGGAATCCGCGTGAGGATCCTCTCCGGCGACCACCCCGCCGTCGTGGCGCGGGTCGCCGCCGAGCTCGGGATTCCCGCCGAAGACGCTCTCGGCGGCCTCGCTCCCGAGGCGAAGCGCGATTTCGTCGCCGCGCTGACGGGCCAGAGGGGCCGCTCCGGCGCCGTCGTCATGGTGGGAGACGGCGTGAACGACGCGGCCGCCCTCGCGCTGGCCGACGTCGGCGTCGCCGTCCTCGGCGGAACCGGCGCCTCTCTCGTCGCCGCCGACGTCGTCCTGACGCGCGAGGGGGTCGGCCCGCTCCTCGACATCCTCGACGGGTCGCGGCGCCTCTACGGCGTGGTCCGGCGCAACCTCGGTTTCTCCCTCGTCTACAACGTGGCGGCGTCCGCGGCGGTCGTCCTCGGCTTCGTGGGCCCGCTCCTGGCCGCCGTCCTGATGCCGGTCTCCTCGCTGACCGTCGTCCTCTCCTCGGCCGCTTCGCGCACGTTCACCCGTCCCCCCGCGGCCGGCGCGGGCCGGGCGGTGGAGGTGTAGGTGGAGACGATCTTCGTCCTCCTCCCCCTCGCGCTCCTCATCGCGGCCATCGCCGTCGGGCTCTTCATCTGGGCCGCGAAGACCGGGCAGTTCGACGACCTCGAGACCCCCGCGGTCCGGATCCTCTTCGACGACGAGGAGCCTCGCCGGATCGCTCCGGGCGCGGCCGTCCCCCCCTCGACACCAACGGAATCGACGAAAGCCGAATCGACAAGGAGGGCCTCCGAATGAGCCGAAGGAGAACGCCCGTACGCATCCTGATGCTGGTCGTGGCGGTGGCCGTGACGGGCTCCTTTGCGTACGCGTTCAGCAACGTGCGCCAGGGGTACGAACCCCGCCAGCCCATCCTCTTCCGGCACACGCGGATGGCGGGGCCGCCCGTGATGCAGAAGAACGACAAGGGCGAGATGGTGAACGTCGGGGGCTACGACATCCCCTGCCTCTACTGCCACAACATGCCCTACAAGGGCCGCCACTCCACGGTGCCGTCGACGGCCGTCTGCATGAACTGCCACACCAGCGTCGGCCTCGGCAGGGAGTGGGTCCTGAAGATGAAGGACTACTGGGACCGGGGCGAGCCGATCCCGTGGGTGAAGGTCCACGACCTCCCCGATTTCGTCTACTACGACCACTCGGCGCACCTCAACGCCAGGAACGAGAAGGGCGAGTGGAAGATCCCGCGGGCGGACGCCGGGGGCAAGGCGATTCCGCCGTGCCAGGAGTGCCACGGGAAGGTCGAGACGATGGACATCGTCTCCGTGCAGAACCCTTTCAACATGCAGTGGTGCCTCGACTGTCATCGCAAGCCCGAGATGAAGGCCTCCACCGACTGCGTCACGTGCCACCGGTGAGGGAGATGACGATGAGACCGAACGAGACCACCTCCCTGCCGGACGCCGCGGGCCTCGACCGGCGGGAGTTCCTCCGGCTGAGCGGCACCCTCGCGGCGGCCGGAGCCCTCGCGAGCGCCGGCTGCCAGCCTCCCCAGGAAACGACGATCCCGTTCCACGACATGCCCGAGAGCCTCGTGGACGGAATGGGCCGCGCCCGGTTCTTCCACACCGTCGTCGACGGCTCCCCCGTCCTCGTGAGGACCCGCGAAGGGCGACCGATCCTCGTCGCGCCGAGCCCGACCGACGCGAGCGGCCGGGGCCTCACCGTGCGCCACCAGGCCGCCCTGATGGACCTCTACGACCCCGACCGCGCGCGTGGGCCCGTCTCGGTCCGCCGCGGAAAGGGCGCCGTCGTGGCGTCGAGCTGGAGCGTCGTCGGGGCCGACGTCGTCTCGCGCCTCGCGAAGGCCGGAAGCGGGGCCGTCCTCCTCACCGGACCCGTCGCGAGCCCGGCGCTCGGCGCGGCCATCGCCGCCCTCTCCGCCCACACGGGCCTGAAGCACGTCGCCTGGTCGCCCGTAGAAGCCGACTCGGCGGCGAGCGCCCACCGACAGACCTTCGGCGACGGGCGCGCCCCGCGCCCGCGCCTCGACAAGGCCGACCTCCTCCTCGGCCTCGGCGCCGAGTTCCTCGACCGGCCCGCCGACGGCCTCGAGCGCGACTTTGCTCTCCGGCGCGCTCCCGAGCAGGCCGATGGGGCGAAGATGGGCCGCTTCGTCCAGCTCGAAGGGCGCCTCACCCTCACGGGCGCCAACGCCGACAAGCGGATCCGCGTCCGCGACTCGCACCTCGCCCCTCTCGCTGCCGGCCTCGCGCACGAGCTCGTCGTCGTGAAGAAGACCGGCCCGCTCGCCGGCAACGCCGCCGTCGAGGCAGCGCTCGCGCCGTTCGCCCTCGAGACCGTCGCGAAGGCGGCGGGTATCCCGGTCGAGGCGCTGAAGGGTCTCGCCGGCGAGCTCGCCGCCGCCCGCGGCAAGGCCCTCGTCCTCGCGGGCGGCTCGGCCAGCGGCTCGGCCGCCGGAGAGGCGCTCGAGCTGGCGGCCCTCCTCCTGAACCTCTCCCTCGACGCCTACTCGTCCGGGCTCTTCGACGAGGCCTCCGCCGAGGAGCCCCCGTCCGGCGGCGCAAAGGCCCTCGAGGCGCTCGCCGCAGAGATGAAGGCCGGCAAGGTCTCCGTCCTCCTCGTCGCCGGCGCGAACCCGGTCTACGACGCCCCCGCCTCTCTCGCATTCGCCGAGGCCCTCGCGAAGGTCCCGTTCGTCGTCTCCCTGAACGACCGGATCGACGAGACGGGCGCCCTCGCCGACTTCCTCGCCCCGGCGAGCCACCCCTTCGAGTGCTGGGGCGACGCCGCCCTCCCGCGCGGGCTCTTCGCCGTCCAGCAGCCCGTCATCCAGCCTCTCCACGACACGCGCGGCCTCCTCGACGTCCTCGTCGACTGGAGCGCCGCCGCCGGGGTCCCGGGCGCGGCCGCCCTCGTCGCCGCCGCGGCCCCCGTGCCCGGAGCGGCGGCCGCGGCCCCCGTCCCGAACCCGAGCCTCGCCTGGCACTTCCTCCGCGCCTCGTGGGCCGCCCGGCTCGCCCTCGAGCCCGGCACGCCGGCCTTCGAGACCGCCTGGAACGAGGTCCTCCGCTCCGGCGCCTTCCAGGGGCCGGCCCCGGCGGCTCCGCCGGCTCGCACCCTCGCCCCGGCCGCCCTCGCTCTCCTCGCCGCGATCCCGCCCGCTCCCGCGGGCCTCGAGCTGCAGCTCTACCCGCACCTCGCGCTCCACGACGGCCGGCACGGCAACAACGCCTGGCTGCAGGAGTTTCCCGACCCGATCACCCGCATCTCGTGGGGCGGCGCCCTCTCCATCGCGCCGCGTCGGTTCGACGAGATGAAGCTGGCCAGCGGCGACCTCGTCGAGGTCGACGCGGGCCACGGCAAGCTCGTCGCGCCGGCCTACCGCCACGCGGGAATGCACCACGAACAGGTCGCCCTTCCCCTCGGCCTCGGCCGCACGGCCTGCGGCGACATCGGCGGCGGCGTCGGGGCGAACGCCTTCGCGCTCCGCCTCCTCGCGGGCGGACGCGCCCTTTCCGCGGGCCTGCCGGTAACGATCCGGAAGGTCGCGGGCAACGAGGCGCTCGCCTTCGCCCAGGGATCCGACGTCATCGACCGCGAGGCCCGGCCGCTCGTCCCGGTGACGACCCTCTCCGAGTACGAGAAGAACCAGAAGTCGGGAACCGAGCAGCAGGCCGGCGGCCCCTCGGCCTGGCCCGAGCACCCCTACCCGAACGCCCGCTGGGCGATGGCGATCGACCTCAGCAAGTGCAACGGCTGCGGAAAGTGCGTCATCGGCTGCCAGGCCGAGAACAACGTCCCGGTCGTCGGAAGGCGCGGGATCATCGACGGGCGCGAGATGTCGTGGATGCGGATCGACCGCTACTACGACGCACCGAAGAAGGACGGCCGCTGGGACGCCGACGTCTGGGACGGCCCCCTCGAGGTCGTCGAAGAGCCGCAGACGCTCTTCGAGCCGATGCTCTGCCAGCACTGCGAGAACGCCCCCTGCGAGACCGTCTGCCCGTTCGTGGCGACGATGCACAGCACCGACGGCCTGAACCAGCAGGTCTACAACCGCTGCGTCGGGACCCGCTACTGCGCCAACAACTGCCCGTTCAAGGTGCGGCGTTACAACTTCTGGGAGTACGGCAAGGCCCAGGAGAGCGCGCTCTTCCGGGCGCTCGAGCCCCGCATCAAGCGCAACGCCGAGCTGAACACCCGCGCCCCGATGCAGATGAAGAACAACCCGGAGGTCACGGTGAGGAACCGTGGCGTGATGGAGAAGTGCTCCTTCTGCATCCAGCGGATCCAGGAGGCGAAGGCCGCGGCCACGCGCGAGGGGAAGGACAAGGTCCACTTCCCCGACGGCGCCGTCGTCCCCGCCTGCATGGAGGCCTGCCCCACCGGCGCCATCACCTTCGGCGACGTGAACGCCCCCGGCTCGAAGGTCGCGGCGCTCGCCGCGCACCCGCGGGCCATGAAGCTCCTCGAGGCCCTCAACGTGAAACCGTCCGTCTCCTACCTGACGAAGGTGCGCAATGACAAGGCATGAGGCGAGTCCCTACGCCACGGTGATGGACGACAGCCAGCTCACGGGCCGGCCGATCGTCCTCGCGGGGGCCGGCCCCTACGGGGGCGACCTGGAGATCCCCGAGCCGCTCGTCACCGGCGGGAAGAAGTGGTCCGACGTCGACCGCGACATCTGCATGCACGCCGAGGAGTTCCCCACGAAGAAGTGGTGGATCGCGTTCTCCGTCGCGCTCACGGGGCTCGGCGTCCTCGTCTTCTCGCTGATCCTCCTCTTCTACTCGGGCATGGGCATCCTCGGCATCAACTCGCCGGTGGGCTGGGGCTCGTTCATCGTCAACTTCGTCTTCTGGATCGGCATCGGCCACGCCGGCACGCTCATCTCGGCGGTCCTCTTCCTCTTCCGCCAGCAGTGGCGCACCGGCATCAACCGCGCCGCCGAGGCGATGACGCTCTTCGCCGTCGCCTGCGCCGGCATCTTCCCGGTCATCCACCTCGGGCGCGCCTGGTTCGCCTACTGGCTCGTCCCCTACCCCAACGCCCGCGGCCCGCTCTGGATCAACTTCAACTCGCCGCTCGCGTGGGACATCTTCGCCATCTCGACCTACGGCCTCGTGTCGGCCGCGTTCTGGTACGTCGGACTCCTTCCCGACCTCGCGACGGTCCGGGACCGGGCGACCCACCCGTGGCGCAAGGCGATCTACAACGCGCTGAGCTTTGGCTGGACCGGCTCGCACCGCGCCTGGCGGCACTACGAGTCGGCCTACATGATCCTCGCCGGCCTCGCGACGCCGCTCGTCTTCTCGGTCCACACCATCGTCTCGTTCGACTTCGCCACGTCGGTCATGCCGGGCTGGCACACGACGATCTTCCCGCCCTACTTCGTCATCGGCGCCATCTTCTCTGGCTTCGCGATGGTCATCACGCTGATGACCTTCATGCGCGGCTACTTCGGCATGAAGAACTACGTGACGCTGAACCACATGGAGTCGATGGCGAAGATCCTGATGCTGACGGGCATGCTCGTCGGGTTCGCCTACTCCACCGAGTTCTTCATGGCCTGGTACTCGGGGAGCGAGTGGGAAGGGTTCGTCTTCAAGAACCGCGCGTTCGGCCCGTACGGCTGGGCCTACTTCATCATGTTCACCTGCAACGCCATCGTGCCGCAGGTCTTCTGGTGGAAGAAGATGCGGCGGCACACCTGGGTCCTCTTCGCCGTCTCGATCCTCGTCAACGTCGGGATGTGGTTCGAGCGGTACGTCATCGTCGTCACCTCGCTCCACCGCGACTACCTCCCCTCGTCCTGGGGCATGTACTCCCTCACGCGGTGGGACTTCGCGATCCTGTTCGGCTCCTTCGGCCTCTTCTTCACCCTCTTCCTCCTCTTCGTCCGCTTCCTCCCCGTGGTCGCGATCTCGGAGGTCAAGGGCGTGATGGACCCGAAGGTTGCACGCAGCGCTCCCACAGACGCCCTCGCCGCCAATGCGGCGCACCAGGAGGCCTGAGCCATGACGCCGACCTCGACCAAAGGCGTCCTCGGTCACTTCTGCGAGCCGGCCGACGCCCTTGCCGCCGCCGCGAAGGTCCGCGATGCCGGGTGGAAGCACTTCGACTTCCTGACCCCGTTCCCGATCCACGGCATGGAAGAGGCCATGGGCCAGAAGCGCTCCTGGATCCCCTGGGTGACGCTGGTCCTCGCACTCTGCGGGATCCTCTTCGCGCAGGGCCTCCAGAACTACGTGATGATCCTCGACTGGCCGATGAACTTCGGCGGCAAGCCCCACGCGGCGTGGCCGTCGTACATCCCGATCACGTTCGAGGCGATGGTCTTCTGGGCCGCGCTCGGGAGCGCTCTCGTGGCGATCGTCGCCGGCAAGAAGGACACCGTCCCGCAGCCGCCGCCGATGCTCGTGAAGACGGGCGCGACGGTCGACCGCTTCGTCCTCTGGATCTCCGCGACCGACCCGAAATGGAACGCCGCCGAGGCCGAGACCTTCGTGAAGTCGCTCGGCGCGCACGGCGTTCGCCTCGTGGACGTCGAGGGAGGGGCCGATGCGTAACGCCGCCCGCACGCTCGCCCTCGTGGGCCTGACGTTCTCCACGCTCTTCGCAGGCGCGTGCGACGTCGGCCTCCCCGCGGGCCGGACGCCGCATCGCGAGGGGAACCGCCTCGACATGGGCGACCAGCTCAAGCTCAAGCCGCAGAGGAGGGATCTCTTCGGCGCGCGTGCCACGGGCCTGATGGAGCCCCAGCCGGGGACCGTCGCCGCCGGCGACACGCCCTACCCTTACGCCCAGAACGAGGCCGACCGGGCCGGTGCCGAGCTGAAGAACCCGCTCGAGCCGACACCCGCGGTCCTCGCCCACGGCAAGTTCGTCTACGAGAACGTCTGCACCACCTGCCACGGTCCGAAGGGGGCCGGCGACGGCGCCGTCACCGCGCTCTTCCCCAAGCCCCCGAGCCTGATGACGCAGAAGGTGAGGGACTGGCCCGACGGCCAGCTCTTCCACCGGCCCATGCGCGGGCAGAACTCGATGCCGAGCCACTCCCGCCAGGTCGACCAGAAGGACTCCTGGTCCGTCGTTCTCTACATCCGGGAGATGCAGAAGACCGAACCCGTCGCGCCGCCTCCGGCAGCGCCGGCGACCCAGACGGCCGCCGTGCCCGCCGCCGCTCCACAGGCCCCCGCTCCACTGGCCGCGCCTGCCGCCGGAGGGAAGTCATGAGTCACGCCCACGCGCATCCCCTCCCGGCGGCCCCGGCCCGCCTCGCCCTCCCCGGGATCGTCCAGGGTGTCGCGATCGCCTTCATCCTCCTCGGCGGCGCGGCGCTCGGCTGGGCCTTTTCCCGCGGTGAGGCACAGCTCGCCTGGAGCTCGTACCTCATCGGCGTCTTCTTCGCGCTCGGCCTCGGCGTCTTCGGCGCCGCCTGGCTCGCCATCCTCTACCTCGCCCGCGGGAACTGGTCGGTCACGATGCGTCGCATCCCCGAGGCGATGACCGCCTGGCTCCTCCCCGGCGGCGTCCTGGCCATGGCGGTCGGCCTGGGCGCGCACTCGCTCTACCACTGGTCCCACGCCGACGTCGTCGCGAAGGACGCGCTCCTGACGCACAAGGCGCCCTTCCTGAACATGACCATGTTCACCGCCCTCGTCGGCGCCAGCCTCCTCCTCTGGGTCGTCTTCGGGGCGCTCCTCGCCAGGACCTCGCGCCGCCAGGACAGCGAAGGCGGAATCGGCGCGACGCGGACGAGCCGGACCCTCTCGGCGCTCTTCCTGGTCGTCTTCGCGCTGACGATCTCGATCGTCAGCTTCTACCTTCTCCTCTCCTCGACGCGCACTGGTTCTCGACGATGTTCGCGGTCCTCGTCTTCACCGACGTCGTCCAGACGGGCACCGCGTTCGTGGCGATCGTCGCGGGCCTCCTCGTGATGACCGGCAGGCTCGAGGGCTTCCTGAACGAGAACCACCTCCACTCCCTCGGAAAGATGGTCTTCGCGACGACCGGCTTCTGGGCCTACATCTACTTCTGCCAGCACATGCTCATCTGGTACGCGAATCTCCCCGAGGAGACGGTCTATTTCCTCCGGCGGACCTCGAACGGCTGGCTCCCCTACATCCTGATCCTGCCGGTCCTCAAGTTCGTCGTGCCGTTCCTTTTGATGCTTCCCCGCGCCGCCAAGCGGAACCCGAGGAAGCTCGTCCCGGTCGCCGTCCTCATCCTCTTCGCGCAGTTCTGGGAGCTCTACGTCATGGTCGCCCCCGCGATGGGGCACGGCGACCACGTCGCCCACGGCCACCTGCCATTCGTCGAGCTCGCCGCAACCCTCGGCTTCCTCGGCCTCTTCACGCTCGCCTTCGGCTGGTCCCTCGCACGGCACGACGCCGTCCCGCTCAAGGACCCCGCCCTCGCCGAGTGCCTCGACTATCACTGCTGATCCCGTCGTGAAGCTCCGCGAGACCCTGCTCGGCCTGGTCGTCCTCGCCCTCATCGCGGGCGGGGTCTGGGGGCCTGCGGACGAAGCCGCCCTGTCGAGCCCGGCCCCGGCGACGCGGCCCCCGCCCGCCGGGCCGTCGACCCCGCCACTGAAGCCGCATTGCCGGACGTCACCCTCGCCGACGCTTCCGTCGACCTGGGGGACGTCCGGCTCGTCCTCTCGGTTTCTCCCCGACCGATCCTCGGATTCGCGAAGAACCGGTACCGCGTCCGCGCCGAGTCCGATGCCGGTCCCGTGGCGCTGGAGGCGACCCGCATCTCGTTCGAGATGTCGATGCCGATGGGCGACCACCGCTACACACTCGTTCCCGGCGCTGACGGATGGCTTGAGGCGGAGGCCGTCCTCCCCCTCTGCAAGAGCGGGAAGCGGCGCTGGTTCGCGACCGTCGAAGGGACGGCCTCCGGCAAGCCCCGGAGAGTCCTTTTCCGGCTCGACCTGACGCCGCCCGGGGACGCCCCCCCGACTTGATCGAGTCGGTCAGCCTCCTCGGCTTCCTGACGCTCGGCCTCCTCGGCGGCTTCGGGCACTGCGTGGGGATGTGCTCGCCGTTCGTCCTCTTCGTCTCGAGGCGGTATGCACCTCCCGAGGGGGGCCGGCGCGCCGCATTCGCCGCCCAGCTCTGGTACACGCTCGGCAGGGTCCTGACGTACGCGATCCTCGGTGCCCTCGCGGGCGCCCTCGGCGGGGTCGTCCAGCTCGCCGGTGCGCTCCTGGGCATCCAGCGCGCCGCTTCCGTCGTCGCGGGCGGCGTCCTCGTCCTCTGGGCCGTCGTCGCCCTCTCCGACCTCGTGCCCGGCCTCGCAACCGGCGGGAGCCTCTTCGCGAAGGTGGCGGCCCGGCTGAAGGGACGCGTCCCCGGCCACCCCTTCGCCATCGGCCTCTTCCTGGGCCTTCTCCCCTGCGGCCTCCTCTACTCGGCCGTCATCGGGGCCGTCGCTCGCGGCGGGCCGCTCGAGGGCGCCGCCGCCCTCGCCCTCTTCGGCCTCGGCACCGCCCCCCGCCCTCCTCGGCGTCTCCCTCGCCGACGAGCTCCCTCGCGAGACACCGCGCCTTCGTGAACCGCCTCTCGCAGGTGTTCCTGCTCGCCATGGGGGCGTGGTTCCTCTGGACGGGGCTGCAGGGTCCTTGACGTCGCGACCCCGGGCGAGAACGGGAGTGCGCGTTCGCTTTCCCGCCCGAGGATCCTCGGAGAACCCATAGCGGTTCAGAAGGGACCGCCGGCGTGTTAGTGAACCTGTAGTCACTTTTTCTGGGCGGGACGTTTCAGTAGTGCGGGTTCGGCGTGTGACGGCTGATCCAGCCTAAAGTCCGACGAAACAGAGGACAGAGACCACCGACGGGCGATCGACGAGGACGCGGCGCTATTCGTCGCGGTCGGCCCACGGTTTGAAGAGCGGCGCCTCGAACTCCCGCTGGCGCCATCCCGTCAGGGGGTCGCCGCTATCTTCCCAACCCTCGCAGTGGCCGGCATCCGCGAGGCTAGACAACAGAACTGACCGATAGAGCACGGGCGCCTGAATCTGGAGCTGTCCCCAGGCTGCATCTTGGTCCTCCTCGAGGCCGCCACTCTGGAAGTGGCGAACGCCGTGAAGACAGTCGTTCCGTAGCTTGTAGATCCGACCGTAGGTCTGAACGGGGAGCGTCGTGAGTTCGCCGGGCTTCCGGTTGATCGCTTGGTGTTTGAGATCCGTCAGCTCCTGCGAGATCCACGGCGTCTTCTTGATACGGCTGCTCACTTCCGGGAAGTCGACCTTCGCGTCACCTCCGGGATGACTCAGCGCCTCAAACGCAGACACCCACATCGAGACCATGGCTGCCCAGTCCGACGTGTCGGAGAGGCTGTCGGACGGCGCTCGCATCGCACGCATCGCAAACTTCATCGATGTGAGGACGCGCTGCCTGAACCTCTCGGGCTCTTCGCTCAGCGACTCGGCATCCAGAAGGGCAACCAGGGCTGTCCGAAGGAGGGGATCGAAGGTTGCCTTCACGTGCCGGGGATCAATCGCCGCCGGAGCCTGCCCGTGGAATCCTCCCAGTCCGAACCTGAGGTCGCGATAGGCCTCCGCGTTGACGACGACGCTCTGACCGTCGCTTGAGGTCATTGCCGGGTGAATCTCGAAGTACTCGGCGAAGAGCGCCCCGGCATTCTGTCTGCTTCTCGACAGGTCAGCCCAGGCCTTCAGCAGCACCGGGAGGGCGATGGCATTCCGAAAGCTGATGACCTCCTCCGCCGTCGGGCGACTCCCCGCTTCGAAACGAGCGATGAGAGTTGGCGTAACCCGCTCTCCGAACATCGTTCCGAAGCGGTCCAGGAAGGCTCCCAGCCCCGGTTCATTCGCACGCAATGCCTGGTACCTCGCGTCCCGAGAGCCGAGAGCAACCAGCGTCTTGCTCTCGACCGCGTCGCCCATGTCGATGCCCGGAACGCAGACGACGGCACGCAGCGACCTGCCCGGAGCGGGTCCCGGCGGAGCTGCCGTCACTCCCCCAACCCCTTCATCAAAGCCTCCCGCGCATCCCCGTAGAACTGGATGTCCACCTTCGTTGCCTTGTCGTCGGGCAGGTCAATGAGCTGCCGTCGCGCCGATACCGGCATGAGCAGGATCCGCGCGCCCTTCTCGATCGCCAGTTCGGCGATGTCGACGGGGTTGAAGACCGGGTCGACGGAGCCGCCGAGGTTGAGGCTGCCGACGGCGACGAGGCCGCCCTTGAGGCTCCTCTGGAGAAGCGAGCTGCAGAGGGCAAGGAGGGCGGCGACGCCGAGGTTCGCTCCGGACTTCACCGCGTCGAAGGCGCGTAGCTGGACGGAGAACTCGTGGGTGCGCGGGTCGCGGTCGCCGACGAGGCGCTTGGCGTTCGCGTAGAGGTTCTGTTCGGCGTAGCGGAGGCTCTCCTTGAAGGGGGGCGGAGAGGGCTGGTTGAGGATTCGCACACCCGAGCCGGGGCCTTCCGTCACCTCGATCCGGTAGAGGCCGGTGCCGTCGTCGGGGCCGCCGGGGCCGATCGTCCAGATCTGGCCGGGCGGGAGCGGGTCGGAGCCGACCGTGTCCTCGCTCTGGAGCTCGGGCGTCGAGACGAACTTCTCGACGCCGCTCTCGCCGAGGACGTAGCTGAACTGCGTCGCACGGAATTCCGCCGAGCCGATCCGCTTCTGCTGCTCCTTGACGCGCCGCCGGCACTCGAGGGCGAGGTGGACGGCCCACTCGAGGTCGGCGTCGGAGACGGGCGCCTCCGGGTCGGGCGAAATCAGCTTCATGAGGCCGCTGATCGTCTTCTGCACGCTCGTCAGGTCTCGGCCACTCAGGGCGCCGCCCCAGCGGACCCGGTCCTGGAGGGAGCGCGCGGCTCTCCTGACGGAGGCGGTGCCAGCATTCCGTGAGGAAGTCGCTGACGAGGCCGAAGTGGTCGGTGAAGTGCTCGAGGTGGTTGAGCTTCGGGATGTCCCATCCGGCGACGTAGGAGTGGATGCGGTCCATGAAGGCCGTGTCGTCTCGCATCTCGGGCGGCATCGGCCCGAGGAGGTGCCCGACCTTCTGCTGGTGGGTCACGTCGACGTCGAAGTTTCCCACCATGACGATGCCGCCGTCGGCTCGGATGCTCTCCTTGCCGCGCGCGAACTCCCCCGACTCCATGTACCCCTTCATGATCTGGACGCCGTCCTTCTGGTCGAACGAGACGCCCGAGATCTCGTCGTAGCAGACGACGTCGTACTGGCAGACGAGGCCGCGCTGCCCGTTCGCGAGGTTCACGAACATCTGCGCGACGGTGGTCTTCCCGCCGGAAACGAGGCGGGCGTAGGGCGAGACCTGCTGGAAGAGGTGGCTCTTGCCCGTGCCGCGCGGCCCCAGCTCCACCTGGTTGTAGTTCCGCTCGACGAACGGGACCATCCGGAGGAGGAGCATGTCCTTCGCCCGGTCTGTCAGCTTCTCGGGCTCGAAGCCGACGCTCCGAAGGAGGAACGCCTTCCACTCCTCCGTGTTGAAGAGCGCCCGGCCGCGCCGGAGGGTCGGGAGGACGTCGACCGTCGAGAGCTGGATCTCGCGAAGCGCGTTCACGCCGAACGGCCGCCCCCCCTGCTCCTGCGCGATCACCGCGTCGTAGCCGAGGGTCACCTCCGCGTAGAAGCCGCCGGTGAGCATCCGGTCGTTCTTCGAGACGAGAGCGTCCTCGATCCTCACGTCCTTGAGCCGCAGGCTCGGCAGCTCGGCCAGGAAGCAGTCGTCCTTCGCGTCGAGGCGGGCTCGAACGACATCGATGATCTTGACCGAGCCCTTCTCGCGCGCCTTCGCCTTGAAGAGCTCCTCCTCGCCGGCCCGGACGGTCCGGTTCCCGAGCTGCTCCTGGACGAGCTTCAGCCCTTCCTCGATCTCCTCCGGGTCTGTGCTCGCGCAGTAGCGGCCGAGGAGGAATTCCACGACGTACGTGGGCACCGGGTAGAGCCGGCCGAGCTTGCGGACGAGGTCCTTCCGGACGACGTATCCCTCGAACGCCTTCGCCGCGACCTCGTCGATCCTGTCGAGCGTCATTTCTTCCTCTCTCCGTAGGGCGCGGGGCTCTCGGCAACCTTAAGGGGCGCGAGGCGGTCGTATTCGTCGACGAAGGAGAGCGTCGGAAGGACGAAAGGCCCCGCCGGAAAGCGGCCGGTCAGGAGGAGCACGGTCTCGCGGATGGAGGAATACAGGATCGACATCCCGTTGACGAATGCGAGCCGCCGTGCCGCGGCCGGGCTCCATCTCGGCGACGACGCGGAAGATGCCTGAGACCGACATGGCGATCTGGTAGGAGCGGGGGCTGCTCATCGGCCGGTCGAACTACGATCGCGAGATCAGCTCGCCACCGGTTCGGCTCTTCGAGGTCGGCGAGGCCGGTCTGCGCCTGGATCGTCACCTGGGGCGAAGGCCCCGGCGCCGGGCCCTCAGAGAGCCGGATCTCGATTCCCGTGACGAATGTCCGCTCCGCCTGCAAAGCTGCGGTCTGCATGTCACGCCGCCTCGATGAGGCAGACGCCCGCGGCGGCCCGGACGACGGCGCCCGCATTGGCGGTAGCCTCGGACACGGCCAGGGGCGGGAGATCGTCCTTCCAGTGCGTCATGGATCCTCGCGGTGAGAGGTGAATGCGGAGGTCGCAGCCGAGGGCCATCGCGACGCGGACCATCGAGGAGAGAGTGAAGTTCGAGGTGCCCCGAAGGATCTTCGTGACGTAGGCCGGAGACGTCCCGATGCGGCGGGCCAGCTCGGCCCTCGAAACGTCCTTTTCGGCCATGACCCGACAGAGGTCTTCCGTGAAGTCGAGGATGGAACCCTCGACGTGGTAGGCCAGGCTCTCCTCGGCCTTCCGGAAGAACTCCTTGAACGTCGACTCCGTCATTAGCTTTCCTCCTCGATCAGGAGCGACCCCTCGCGTACGGCGCGAGCGACCTCGTCACGCAGACGAACGGCCCGCTTGGCCTCCGCCAGCACCTGTTTCTTCTTCGGCTTCAACACGCCGTGGGAGCAGACGATGAGCTGCCCCTCGAAGTTGAAGTAGAAGATGCGGACCCAGGTCCCTTTGAGTTCGAAGATGCCCTCCCGGCCCACCGGCCGGCAGTGGTGCTCGTTGCGGATCGAACCTGCCTCCGCGAGGAGCTGTAGCCTGCGGCCGATTCGCTCGGCGTCCCCGGCGACCTCGCCGGAGAGGCTCTCCAGAAAATCGAGCAACCCGCACCGCCGGTCCTCCCCGACTGGAGTCAGAACACTCCACCGGGCCTTCCGTACGACCCGGAGCCTCACGTTAACCTATGGGTTAAGAAAGTCAAGCGTCTCATCCCTCGCCCCCACCCACCACGGTCTGCACCTTCGCCATCGGGCTTCCATCCGGCCCGAGGAGGACGACGAAGGCCGCCGCACCCTCGTGCTCGTCACTCGCGTAGAGGGCGACCTCGGCGTCTCCACCCTTGAGCGTGGCCGCTTCCTTCGCGAGGACGGAGGTGGAGGCATCGCCGACCTTCTGCCGAATGTCCACCCGCGAGCCCGGAGCGGCGCCCTCGACGCTCACCTTGCACCGCAGGCTTGTCCACTTCACGGCGCCGATCTTCCCGGCCGAACCCGCTCCCGCCGTCGCGCGGACGGTGACGACCGGGATGACGCACTCCTGGAGGCTGACGCCGCCATGGGCGTACTCCATCCCCTTGTAGAAAGTCGCGACGCCGGGAGCGACGGCGACCCAGACGGCTGGGTCCCAGCGCCAGGGGACGAGCGGGAGGTTCGGGGTGACGCTCTCCTTGAGCGCCGCGCAGCGCCCCCAGCGGCTCTCGGCGAGGAACTTAGGGAGATCGACTTTCGGGAGGTCGCCGGGAAGGAGGAGCCAGCCGTGGTCGGTGACGACCCGCACCTCGCGCCAGCCGGCGTCGAGGAGGGCCTGCACCCGGCCGGCGAGCTCGCGCACCTCTTCCGCCACGCGCCGCGCCAGCTTCGCCCCCTGGTCGTGCCCAACCTTGTCGAGCGTCCCCGCCTCGGTCCAGGCGCGGCCCGCCGGATCTCCCGTCGCCTCGCCCGACAGCACCTGAATGCCCGCGCCGTCGAGGAGCTTCCGGAAGCGGTCGGGCGTCAGCGGCTTGCCGTCGGCCGTCGCCGCCTGGAATTCCGCCGCCGGCCCCCCGAGGAGGCCCGTCGCGACGGGTGAGACCGCCGGCTTCGCCGTCGCCGTCACGGTCGGAAGCGCCGCCCAGCGCCACCCGACGTTGACGCTCGCGCCGCCGTCCGAGAGGCGCGCTTCCAGCGCCCGCGCCACGTCGAAGCGAAGACCGTCAGCGAAGAGGACGCACGTCCCGGTATCGGGCGCGGCGAGCGCCTCGGCCACGGGAAGGCCCTTCCCCGAAAGCTCCTGAAGACGCCGCGCGCCCGCGTCGAGCCACGAGAGGTAGACGGCGCGAAGCGCCGCGTGAACGGCCTTCACGTCGGGCGCCTTCTCCACCGCCGCGAGGGCGCGGAGAGCCGCCGCGTCCACCTTCCAGCCGCCACCGGCCCACGCCTCGGCAAGATCGGCAGCGGTCGCCCCCGCGACCGGCGCCGCCACCGCGACCGCGGCGAGGTGCTCGAGCGCGACGGCCAGGGGCGCCCGCCCGAGCCTCGCCCAGAGCCATCCGCGCCGCGCGCCGTGCCGGGTCTCCAGCTCGGCCAGCTTCTTCGCGGCCGCCAGCGGCGCCGCATCGGTCAGCGCGAGAAGGTCGGCCCGCAGGGCGTCCTCCTCGCGGTCCGTCGCGCCCGGCCACGACTCCGGCTTGTGGAAGAGATCGCCCGCGCTCCGCTTCGGCTCGGCCTTCTCGAGCAGCGGGACGACTCCCGGGTAGTTCTGGGGCGCTTCCTCGAATCGCTCCCACACCGTCTCCCAGCCGCCGTCCCGGCTGCCCATCCTCTCTGCCGCGTCCAGCTCGCCGTCGCGCCCCGGGTCGAACCGGAGCGTCTCCTTGCACTCGTGGACGAACGCCTTCCACCGCTCCGCGGCCCAGGACCCCTTCGTCCCCTTCGGGTCGCTCATCCACGAGAGGAGGCTCTTGACCACGTCGGGCGCCACCATCTCGTTGAAGTCGATCGCCTCGAGCCTCTTCCCCGCCAGGCTCTGCACGGTGCGCTCGGCCAGCGGGAGAACCGCCGCGAGCATCGCCCGTCCCGTCGCCTCGTCGTGGGCCACGTCGAGGCCGAGCCCGCCGTCCGACTCGAGGAACGCGCGGACGGTCCAGTCCTTCCCGTTCTTCTGCGAGAAGAAGACGCCGCGGTACTGGAGCTCCGCGAGCGGCTGCAACGGGCGCGGGCACTCCTCCACGGCGCGCAGGTCGGCCCGGCTCACCTCCGGCAGGTAGAGGACCGGGACGGCCCAATCCGGGAGTGCCGCCTCGGGAAGCGTCCCGCCGAGGACGCACCGGAGCCAGGTGGCCGGCCCCGTCCGCTCCGTGGGCGCCCAGCTCCCGAGGACGAGGAGAGACGGGAGGCGCTTCTTCAGCACCGGGAGGAGCGGCTCCCACTGCCGCTCCTTGTCGGTCCAGAGGACGGCCGCAGGACCGACGGCCCCTTCCGAGACCTCCGCCGCGCCGCGCCCGACCGCCTCCACGAGGGCGTCGAGGACCGTCCGGGCCTTCTTCGCTCCGGTCACTTCCGCCCCTTCTTCTGCCGCGCCTTCCGCTTTTCGTCGAGCGTGAGGTGGAGGTCGTTGAGCCGCTCCTCGCCCCACGGCGCGCCGGGCGGGTTCTTGCCGCGGTCCTTCTCCCACTTGATGTTCGGGCGCTTGCGGAGGACGTCGGCCTCGACGAAGGGGCGGATGTTGAGCCTGACGCCGTCGTTCAGGTCGGGCTCCCAGCCGATCGGCTGCTCCTCCAGCGGCTTCCAGCGGACGAAGATGTCGTACGGGTCCTCGCCTTCGAGGATCGCCTCGAGCCGCTCCTGGAGGTCGACCGCCGCCGCGAGCCGGCCTCCGCCGTCGCCTCGTCCCGCTTCACGGCCTGCCGCATCTGCTGGATCCAGCCGCCGAGAGTCGTGAACGTCAGCTTCTCGAGGAGCTTGTGGTCGAGCTTGTGGTAGTTGACGAGGGCGTGGAAGCCGTCCTTCTTCCGGCCGTCCCAGACGTGCCAGATGAAGGGCCGGTGGTGGAAGAGCTTGCAGTGCTGCTCGAAGAACCCGTCGCGCAGCCACTCGTCGAGGCTCTTCCCCGCGAACCCGGCCGCGGCGAGGAGCTCGCCCTCGGTCGTCCCCTTCCACTTCTTTCCGTACGCTGCCGCGAGGAGCGCCCGAAGCCGGTCCGCCGCCGGCTGCTCGCCGCCGACGGGCGGGATGCAGACGATGCCGTCGCGGTCGCAAAGGGCGTCGAGACCGTCCTTCTCCTGGTCGGGCCAGTGGTAGCCGAGGAGGCGGGCGACGGCGACCTGGAGGAGGGAGTGGAAGGAGTGATCGTGCCCTTGAAGATCCACTGCGTCGGGTCTTCGGAATAGGGGTCGGGGAGGCCGTGGGGGTACTGCTTGCGGGCGACGGCTTCCCAGCGGGCTCTGTCGAACGGAACCTTCAGTAGATTGCCATTCGTCACTTTGAGAGTGCGATCGATGCACGCACTTCTCGACAGTTCCCCAGAGCCAGGAACGCCCACCATAGCGGCGCAAGGTCCGCTCCCTCTCTCGGGACAATCACGTGATGAGTTGATCGTCAAGGAACACCAACGTATCTTGTCACCGGAAGCTGCGCCATGAACTCACGCCCACCCTGACTTCCCCAAGCCTCCGCCCTCGGCCACGCGCCACTCCCTTCGCCAGGCGGCTGCGACAAACTGCCTGGGGCCTTCATCCTCCCAGAGCATGATCTTGTCCATCCCATCGCAGTCCACGTCCGGGGCAGGGAGGACTGCTGCAGACCCAGGCTCGACGACCGCAATGGACTCCCAGAAGACCCTATCGAGCTCGTGGGTCGTCGCCGGTCGCGACTCCTGCGAAGCCTCCGCGCCCAAGTGCTCAATCGTCATCCATGCCGCGCCCTGATGAAACTGAGCCATGGATCTGGTTCTGCGATAAGCGCTGCCGCTGGAAATCGCGGCGACCCAGTGCCTCTGCCTTCTCGAGGACCCATCTTCGCTATGTCGATGCATCGAGTATAAGGGAGATGCGCCGGACTCCGGAGGGCGCTCCACCCGTAACGGTCAGGCAACCTGACGACCACTCCACTGATGGAAGAGAACGCCCCTGGACCCAAGAACGCGACGAGAGACCAGCCTGATTCCCGAAGTCGTCGGCGGCGCAGCTGGCGAAACCCAACCAAGGAAAGCCACTCCTGAAATGACACGATCGCCTGTGGCGCCACCCGGGCCTGTCAAACCGAGACTTCGCTCCAACAGCATCGTGCCGAGATTCGCCTTGGACTCAGGGAAGGCGTTCTCTCCAAACGCCCTGAGCGAATCGGACTGCCGCCCTCGCTTCAAGTACGGCACATTCGTCGCCACAAGCGTGTACCGACCAGCAAGGATCTCCGCCGCCGTCGCAATCCCCCGCGCCGCAACCCCCAGCTCCCGAGCCTCCTCGTCCTTCTTCTCCCCCGACAGCGCCTTCGCGAGCAGCGGTTTCAGCTCGCCCCACCCTGCGACGAAAAGCCCTCCCTCTTCCCGCGTCGGGTCGATGAGGCTCCCGAGCGTCGGCGCGTCCTTGAACAGCTCGTAGAGCCGCTCGAGGCCGTTCCGCAGCTTCTCGTCGCCACCCGCGAGCCGGAGCCACTCCTCCTTCTTCGCCCGCGGCGCGATGCCGCAGCACGCGACATGCACGCCGTCCGCAGGAAGCTCCCGGTACCCGCCGGCCAGCTTCCACGCCTGGAGCGCCACCGCGAACGCCGCGATCTGCGTGCAGCGGGGGTCGATCTCGAGGCCGAAGAGGTTGTCGCGGAGGACGGCGTCGACCGCCTCGCCCGCGCCGAGCCCCTCCTCTTCTATCCGGAAAGCGACGAGGATCTTCAGCATCTCGACGAGGAAGTGCCCCGAGCCGCAGCACGGGTCGAGGCACTTCAGCTCCGCTGCCCGCTTCGGCCACTCGTCGAACGTCCCGGCGGCGGGCGTGCCGTCGTCGTTCCGCCTCAGGAACTCCATCTCGATCGGGGGCGTCCCTCCGTGGCGGCCCACCCACCAGGCCCCGAGCGTGTTGTGGAGGAGGAACTTCACCATGTACGGCTCGGTGAAGAGCTGCGTCACGGCGGGAAGCTCGTCCGCCCCGATCTTCACCTCGGACTTGTTGACGGCGTCCTTCCGCTCCTCCTGCCAGAACTGGTAGACCCAGCCGAGGCCGTCGTCTGCCGTGAAGACCTCTGCCGGGAGGCCGGCGAGGAGGGCCTCGAGCTTCGTCCGGTGCTCGGCCGCGAGGTCGAGGGCGAGGACGGGGTCGTCGGGGCGGAAGAGGGCGGGGAGCATCCGCGCGGCCCACCGGGCGGCCAGCTCCCACGGCTCGATCCTCGCTCCACCCGGCCCCTCGTTCGCGAACGCGCGCACCTCGTCGAGGGTGACGGCGACGCCGTCGGGGTGGAGGAGGAGGTCGTTCTCGGCGAGGAACCGGGCGAAGAGCATCCGGTGCCAGTGCTCGCAGCCGCACTCGGCGAGGAGGTGGTCGAGCTTCTGCCGGTTGTCGCGGCCCAGCGCGTCGCCGAGCTGGCGGCCCCGGGCGCGGAGAGCGACGCGGAGCTTCCGCATCTCGACGGAAAGGGCCCCGGCCGGCTCGGCGGCGTCGACGGCGAGGGCGCGGAGGGCCTGCTCGGCCCCCTTCTCGGCGACGCGCCGGGCATCGAGGACGACGGAGCGGAGACGGTTGCGAAGGTCGGGGTGGAGAGACGGCACCTTCTGCTCCTCCTCGTTCTCGTCAGACGATGACGGGGCCGGTCGCGAGCTTCTCCTTCAGGAGCCGCCGGGCCTCCTCGAGCCACTTCTCGACCTCGGCGTCGTCGTGAAGGGTCGCCGGAGGGAGCTTGACGTGGACGGCCTTCGGCGCTATCCGCCGCGCCGCCTCGGCGCGGGCCTCGGCGAAGCGGGACGGGAGGGCGTGGAGGCGCTCGGTCCAGTCGGCGAGGGATGCTGCGTCGAGGGAAGCGAGCAGCTCCTCGGGGGTGCCCGCCTTCGGCGCGGGCAGCTCGATGACACCGCAGGAGGCGAGGATCGCGGTGCGGTCGGCCGGGGAGAGCTTCTGCCAGGAGGCGTCGGCCTCGAGCGTCTTCGTCTCGCTCTCGAACCGCTCTCGCCAGGCGGTGTACCGGGCCTTCAGCTCGACGCGGAGGGCGTCGACGAGCCGAGCCGAGAGAGGCGGGACGGGATCGGGCGTGTCGAGGAGGCGGCGGCCGCTCCGGATCGCCTCGACCTGGGGCTCGACCTCGACCGCGACCGGAAGGGGCGCGGCGTGCGCGAGGAGGCACCCGAGGGCTTCCCACGCCGGGTGGCGGCGGGCGATCTCGTCGGCGCGCTCCTTCCACGTCTTCGCGAGGGCGGCGAGATCGGTCTTCGCCTCGAAGAGGGCGATCAGCTGCTCGTTACCGGAAAGCGCCGCGAGCTCGGAGACCTTCGTGAGCGACGGGCGCTCGGGGAGGGGCGGCTCGCCGCCCGCGGCCTCGGCGCGCCTGCGCAGCTCGGAGAGGAACGCGGCCGCCGCGGCGACCTCCTCTCCCGGCTTCGCCGAGAGGCCGACGCCCTGGAAGAGGCCGCGGAGCGCGACCTTCTGCTGGGGCGTGACGACGGCCTGCTCGAGCCGGAACTCGGCGGGGCCGAGCTTCGTCCCGTCGAGGTTCACGCCCATCGCCTGCCCCTGGAGCGTGGCGCGCAGCCGCTCGCCGGCGAGGAGGGCGAAGAGGCCGCCGTCGATCGTGTCCTGCGGCCAGCCGTACGGGGCGTCGCCGAACTGCTTGCGCAGGTCGCTCCCCTTCCGACCGGAGCCGATCGCCCCGAGGAGCGCAGCCGTGACGGGATGGGCCTCGACCGCCCCCTTGTGCCCGACGGCTTCGAGTGCGTCGGGGCTCCCGCCCTTCGCCTTCGTGAAGACCTGCTCCCACTTCGGGTCGTCGCCCTCGCCGAAGCGCGGGTAGAGGCGGGCGAGGGCCGACCCGACGGCCTCCGTCACGGTGTCGGCGAGGTCTTCGCCCTCGAGCGGGGCCGGGGCGCCGGCGAGGTAGACGCGGGCTTCGTCGACGATCTCGGCGACGAGGCCGTCGACTTCCTGCCGGCGCGCGTCGAAGGTCCCCTCCATCCCCCGGCGGGCCTCGCGCCCCTCGTCGGTCGTCGGCATCCCCCGGGCGTGGAGCGTCTCCTCCGCCGCCTTGCAAGCGGCGAGGGCCTTCTTCAGCTCCTCGCTCCGCTTCTTCGGGACGAAGACGACGACGAGCGGGGCGCCGGTGCCGAGGGAGTGGACGTCGGCGACGACGCCCTTCTCGTCCTCGTTCCAGCCGTCGCGGACCCAGACCGGGATGCCGCCCTTCGTCCCCGAGGGCTTGTCCGGCCCGAACGAGAGCTCGGCGACGCGGCGGACCTTCGACTTCCCCTGGCTGACGGCGATCCCGCCGAGGAGGTCCTTCAGCGCCCCCTCGAGGGCGTCGCGGCGGAGCCCGGCCATCTTCGGCTCGTCGGCCTGGACGCGGCCGAGGGCCTCGCGGTAGGCGGCATCCCAGGCGCTCCCCTCCTTCGTCTGGAGGCGGTACTCGTCGTCCACCTTCATCAGGTGGCCGGCCTTCACGAGGGCTTCGAGGACTTTGGGCACGCGGCGGCGAAGGTCGTTGCCGCCGGCCGTCAGGTCTTCGACGAGGAGGTTCGCGAGGGTGTCGGAGTCGGCGCGGACGCCGTCGTCGATTCCCTTCTCGCGCGGGAGGCGGCCGATGAGGAAGACGAGCGACGCGAGGCGCGAGGCGAGGGAGCCGTCGGCGGTGCCGTCTGCCAGCTTCTCGATCCTCTCGTGGATCTCGCGGAGGAGGACGCCCGTCTGGATCAGCTCCGTCGCCCGGCTGGCGTAGACGAAGTCGGCCGGGACGACCGTGCCGAGGGGGGCCTCCGCCGTCTGCTGGACCGCCTCGTGGACGACCCGGAGCTGCGTGCGGAGCTGCCCCGACGTGCCGGCCCGGTCGACAGCGCGGAGAACCTTCTCCCAGAAGCGGCGCCTCACGGGGAGGAGCGGGTAGTCGACGACGCGGGTCTCCTCGTCCTCGGGGCGGGGGCCGATCTTCGTTTCGGTGAGGTGCCGCGAGACCTCGCCGCTGCAGCGGTCGAGGAGCTTCTCGACGGCGTCGGCCTTGTCGGGCTTCTTGGCAAGGACGATCTTGCGGATAACCGTCTCGACGTCGGCGTCGGAGAGCTCGATCTTCACCGGGAAGCGGTCCTGGATCTTCTGGAGGACGGGCGTCCCCGAGAGCGCCGTCTGGCCGGTCGCGACGAGGAGGACGCGCGCGCCGAACCTCTTCGCGAGGCATTCCGCGAGGTTGTTGACCTGGGAGCTGCGCGCCGGGTCGTCGCCGATCCACTGCTGGACCTCGTCGAGGACGACGAGGGTCAGCGGGAGCTTGCCGTCCACGTCGAGCGCCTCATGGATGGCGTGGATCATGTCGTCTTCGCTGATCTCGTCCCTGCTCGGGAACTCCTCCTTCAGGAGGAGGCGGGCTTTCGCCTCGCTCTCGGCGAAGTTCGGGTCGACCGCCAGGAGCGCCTTGGCGAGGACGGGCGAGACGTAGAGGTTCCGGAGCTCCTTCTCGAACTCCTTCCCCGCCTTCTCGACCTCCCGCTTCACCTTGTCGTACCAGCCGTGCTTCCTCAGGTAGAGGACGAAGCGGCCGTGGGCAAAGCTCTCCGGGAGGCCGGCCGAGCGAAAGACGACGCCGAGGAGGGCGAGGCGGATGCTGCCGCCGGCGCCGGACCCGAGCGTGCCGCCCGCGGCGTGGAGGCCGCCGAGCCGCTTGCCCTGGGTCGAGAGGTCTTTGAGAGAGGCTTTCAGGTCGTTCGTCAGGTGCGCGAGGCCGCGGGCGCGCGCACCGCCCGGAAGCTCCTGGTCGACCCAGAGCGCCCGGAGCATCTTGACGAGGTGCGACTTGCCGCTGCCGAAGAAGCCGCTCACCCAGACGGCCTTCTGCTCTTCCTTGCCGAGGGCGGCGAGGAAACCGTCGAGGATCCGCTGCAGGCCCCGGGCGTACTGCTTCTCGCAGACGAAGGTCTCGAGCTCGTACCGGAGCGTCTTCAGCTCCTCGGCGGTGGCGTCGTCCCCGACCTTTGCGACGCCGTTGTTGACGAGGCGGAGCTCGAGGGGATCCGTCTGGAAGACCTCACGGTTCTTCATCGTCATGACGCGAAAGCTCCTTCGCTGGCGAGGATGGGAACGGCCCGGTAGCTCCAGCCGTCGCGGGCGTCGAGGAAGCGGTAGTTGCCGTTCTCGTACTCGCCCGGGAAGAAGACGACGAGACGGCCCCGGATGGAGGGCTCGAGGGCGCCGACGAGCTCGGAGACCCGGACGAAGCCGAAGAGGGAGGAGATGCCCGTGAGGGCGACGACGTCGGCCTCGCCCGCCCTCTCGAGACGGGCGAGATGAGTGCAACGAGCCAGGCGCGGAAGTCGACGAGCTTGTCGCGATCGAGCGAGTCGGGGTCCTCGAAGTAGCTGTCGCGGTACTCCTCGGCCGCCATCCAGGTGGCGAAGGAGTCGGTCAGGTCGAGGGAATCCCAGCCGTGGCCGGCCTTCTTCGCCGCCCCCTCGAACTCGGGGAGGTGGAGCCGGAGGCGGCGCTCGTCCGCCTTGTCGTAGACGCAGAACCAGACCTTCTCGCCGCCCGAGAGGCCGCCGGCCCAGGGGGTGGCGATGTGGGAGGCCCACGCTTTCACGAGGGCTTCAATGCGATTCATGGAGGAGCGTCTCCTCTTCAGGGGTCAGCCACCCGGGGAACTGGACGTCGACGACGGGGCCGGCCTGCTTGAGCGAGAGGAGGCCCGCTGCGGAGGCCTCCTCGGCGAGGGTCAGGATCTCCTCGGGGCGGCGGTCGAGGAGCGAGGCCCAGAAGGTTGTGAAGAGCGCCGGGCCGCGGAGGCCGCAGAGGTAGCCGAGGAAGAGGGCGTAGGCCGCGGCCTCGCGGGTGACGCGGGGGCGGGAACGGGCTTTCTTCGCCCGGCCCGAGATGTGGCCGGCCTGCGTGAAGGAGGAGGCGGCGTTCCGCGCGATCTTGTTCCGAATGGAGTCGTTGAATCGGCCGGGAATCGCCGAGGCGAGGGCAGCGTCGAGATCGTCTTTCGAGAGGGGCGCCCCCTCGCGAACACGCAGGACCGCCGGCGCGACGAGGCGCACGAGCGGGTCGCGGGCGGAGGCGCAGAGGAGGGCGAGGACGGGGCGCGAGGATCCGGCCGTCGGCCAGAGGCGGCGGAGGTTCCGGAAGAGGGGAACGTCGGACGAGAGGGCGTACAGCTCGCTCAGGCGCTGGGCCGTGAGGCGGCGTGTCGCGGCGCTCTTCTTGCCGAGGACGTTCTCTTCAGCGATCGCGCGGCGGTAGTCGACGTTCGTAGCATCGACGGGGACTGCCGAAAGAGCGGCTGCCAGCTCCGCGAGCATCATCGTCCGGCTGGAATGCGTGCCTCGGTCGCCGGTCCGGAAACCGAATGCCTCGGGCAGGTCGTCAGCGGTCACGGGAGCTTCTCCGCACGCAGTTCGCCTCCGCCCCTTGAATTAGCACCGGGACCCGGTCAGATGGCGTCCGTGCGATCCCGATAGAAGGAGTTTACGGGAGTCGATTCCCGGCGCGGGGGCGCTCTGCCCGCACGATCCTCCCGTCGGCCTACTACTCCGACTCGATCGCCACCCGGATCGCCGCCTCCGGTACACCGGCGCTTTTCCACGTAATCATGTCGTCCGCTGTCAGGGGACGCGTGAACGCGATCTTTCTGACCCACGCGACCAGCGAGTCGTCCCCGAAGCCGGCGGCCTTCAGATCGAGGAGTTTCTTCATCGCCGTTTCGGGTTCGAGCGTCTCCGTTGCCGCCGGCCTCGCAGCGGTACGGGCAGCCGAGACGTCTGGCGACGCGGACTTCCCGGCCCATGCCTCGCGGAACCCGGGGTCGGCCCAGAGCTTCGAGTAGCAGGCGAGGACGGCGTCGCTGATGACCTCCTGATAGTTGCTCTCGTTCAGCCACCGTCCGAACCGTGATGCGGTCCCGCCGACGACGCCCGCCCAGAGTTCGGTCCCGCCCCGGCGCTTGAGGAGGAACTTCATCGTCACCTCGGCCTTGTACGAGTTCTCTTCGAAGACGAAGAACTTGATCACGACGGGCTCGAGGAGAAGGTCGGCCCCAGGCTTCCCCGCGGTGCCCCATTCCGCGAACGACGATTCGAGCACCTGGTGCAGCCACGGCGCGACCGGCTGCTTCGCCCGGACCGGGATCGGCACCTTCTTCCGGTCGATGCTCTGTCCGATGAGTTCGCGGGATTCTGGCCGGTCGTCCACGACGGCGAGAATCTCGAACGGCGGTCCGGCAATCGCCATGACGCCCCGCTCCTCGAGGACCTCCTCCGCGTCCGTCGGAACGTACTTCAACCCAACCCGCAATTCCGGTCTCGCCGGGGGTCGTGTTGCCTGCGTCGTCTCGGCCACTGTGGCAGCCATGACCGTGACAGTGAGAAAGAGGGGAACCAGGTAGGCCGGAAGAACACGAAACGGCAGGCTCTTCTTCACGAAGTCATCTCCTACTCGAACGAAATTGAAGACCGCGCCTGGGATCCGACCCGATCGCGGGGGATATCGTGTCGGCAGGCGTCACCCAAACCGCCGAACAGAGCAGTATCCCCCAACGATCCTCGGCATGCACGTTGGCACTCGGCGGCGAGGGAGGCCGCCGTAGCGCGTTCAACAAGTCTCGGGGCCGGCAGGTCCCCGGGGGGGCCTCAGAACGTCGTCGCGGCCCCGAACGCGAAGGTTCGACCCTGGCCGGGGAAGCCCGCCTCGCTCTCGTAGTCGGCGTCGAGGAGGTTCCGGACGGCGACGTGGAGGCGGACCCCCTTCACGACCTCCTGCGTCACCTTCGCGCCGAGGAGGAAGTAGCCGTCGATCTCCTTGACGGGGTCGTTCGGGTAGATGGGCGACGGGAGGCTCGTGTACATCGAGCCGACGTAGACGGCGTCGAGGTCGAGGAGTGTCTTCGGACCCGGCACCGTGTACGACGCGAGGAAGCCCGCCTTGTGGGCCGGGACGTTCGTCACGTCGTCGGTGACCCGCCCGTCGCTCTCGTCCGCGGAATGGACGTAGGTGTAGTCCGCGCGGAGGGAGAGATCGGGGAGCGGGGTGACCTCGACGACCGTCTCGAAGCCGGCCATCCTCACCTGCCCGATGTTCTGGTAGATGTTCAGGCTGCCCGATCCGTTCCGCGTGATCAGGTTCCGGACGTCGTAGTAGAAGCCGCCGAGCTCCAGCCTCGCGGTCGGCCCGAGCGGATGAGAGACGCTGAGGGTCGTGTTGAGGCTCTTCTCGGACTCGAGCGCCGTGTTCCCGTTCTTCGTCGAGTAGAGCTGCGAGAGGGTCGGGAACCGGCTCTTGCGCGCGATCGCGGCGTTCACGACGGTCCCGGACGTCCCGCGCCAGACGAGGCCCGCCATCGGGTTGACCTGCGAGTCGCTGGGCGTCGCGAGCGGGTCCTGCCTCACGAAGTCGCCCGTCGAGCCGTCCGTCACGTTGCGCGTCGCGTTCGAGACGTCGAACCAGTCGGCCGAGACTCCCGCGACGGCCGAGAGGCTCTTGGAGAAGTCCATCGAGTCCTCGAGCCCGACCGACCCGGTGATCGCGCTCGACTCGGCGAACGGGAGGTAGGCGTCGTCGCGCTCGCGGTGCGTGTCGTCCTTCAGGTGCGCCGAGAAGCGCAGGGTGTTCGAGGGCGCCACCTGCCACTCGCCGAGGAGGTTGCCCCCCGCGAGCGTGTCGTCGTAGCGGCTCACCGCGATCTGCTCGCGGTGCTCCGCGTCCTTGTACGAGACGAGGTCGTCGACGTGCTCGTGGTAGAAGCCCTTCGCCTTCAGCGTGAGGCCCGGGGCGAGCTGGTGCCTGCCGTCGAGGTCGACGCCGAGGTCGCGGTAGGTCGGGATCTGGTTGAACTGGGAGAACGCGGGCCGCTTCAGGAAGACCTGCACGCTGTCGGTCGAGGGAGGCACCCCCTTGTCGCGGTCGAAGTAGTGGAGGTTCACGAAGAGTGCGGTGGCGGCCGACGGCTCCCAGCCCACCTTCGCCCAGGCGTTCAGCGATTTCGTGTCCGAGCTCTCCCGGCTCCCTCCGTCCTCCAGGATCGCCGGCGTGTTCTTCGTCGGGTTCTTCTGCGCGATCGTCCCGACCTTCGGCTCGAAGGAGCCGGAGACCGGCGTCCCGTCGCTCGTCTGGCCGGAGACGTTCAGCCAGTAGCTCATCGCTCCACGCCGCTGGCCGTGAGTCGCCGTGAACCGGCCGGTGGAGTAGTCGCCCCCCTCGACGAGGGCCTCCGTATGAGGGGTCGTCCCGGCGGTCTTGCTGATGATGTTGATCGTCCCGCCGAGGGCGTTCGCTCCGGCGAGGACCGACGCGGCGCCCTTCGTGATCTCGATCCGGGCGACGTTGTCGGTCGGGATCTGCGCGAGGTCGAGCTTGCCGTAGTTCGCCTCGTAGTACGGGACGCCGTCGATGAGGACCTGGACGCGGCTCTGGTCGAAGCCGTGGACGTAGACCGTCGGCTCGTTCTTGCGGCCGGTCGAGACGCGCAACCCTGGGACGCCAGCAAGCGCTTCGGCGACGTTCTTCGCGTTGCGGGCCTTGATCTCCTCGGCCGTCACGGCGACGGTGAGGGCCGTTTCGTCCACCGCGTCGGCCTCGGCCGTGACGGTGACGCGGGCGAGAGCGTAGGTCTCGTAGGCCGGGGGCTCTTCGTCCGCGCGGGCGGGCAGGGTGGCGAGGCTCAGGCACGACGCGCACAGGGTCAGGTGAAGGGCGGCTTTTCTCACGAATCCTCCGATCGAGTTCGGCGTCGGTGCCCGGCCTTCGGTTCCCGCGGGGAACCTGCGAAACTGGGGCGTCGCCGGAGAAGTGAAGTGACGAAGCTGAAGAGAGACCCGGAACCCGGACGCCCCGCCCCCGGCCCTGCGAGCCTGAAGCCGAGGCTGCGGGTCGTGCGGGACGGCGAGGTCCTCGTCGGCCCGGGGATGGCGCAGCTCCTCGAGACGATCGGCCGGACGGGGAGCCTGCGGGTCGCCGCCGACGAGCTGAAGATGTCCTACATGCACGCGTGGGGCCTCGTGGGGACGATGAACCGGGGTTTCCGCGACCCTCTCGTCGAGCTCTCCCGCGGCGGCGCGGTGCGCGGGGGCGCCCGGCTCACCGCGCGGGGCGAGGAGGTCCTGGGCCTCTACCGGGAGATGGAGGCCGAGGCCCGGCGCGCCGTGGCCTCGCGCTGGAGGCGCCTGCGGCGCCTTCTCTCCTGAAGCCCGTCGGCCCGAAGGCCTCGTCGCGGCGCACGTCAAACCGACCTATTCTACCGAATAGAACGGTGGGAGCTCACCCGGTGACGGCGGCGATCTCCTCCGCGGTGAACCCGAGCTCGTGGAGGACGCGCCCGGTGTCGGCGCCGAGCGCCGGCGCGGGAGCGTGCGGGCGCCTCAGCCCGGGCAATCCGAGATAGGCGGCGGGAGTCGCCATGACGCCGCCCCCGGGCAGCGACGTCCGCTCCATGCGCGCCGCCAGCTCGTCACGCGCCGCGGCGAGGTCGTTCACCGGCGTCAGCGGGATGCCGAGCGCCCGGGCGAGCTCCATCCAGTCGGCCCGGGAACGGGACGCGAAGACACTTCCCAGGCGCGCTGCGGCATCGGCCCCCGCCTCGCCGGTGTCGAGGCCGTCCCCGGCGTGCTCGGGAATCCCCGCCATCTCGCAGAGCGCCTCCCAGAACTTCGGCTCGATGGCTCCGAGCGCCACCCGGGCGCCGTCGGCGCAGCCGTAGGTCCGGTAGGCCGGGCACTTCCCCGCGAGGATCCCGTCGAGGACTCCGCCACCGCCCGCTCCGACCTCTGCGAAAGACCAGGTGAGAAACGGCAGCGGCCCGGCCACGAGCGGCTGCTCGACGTGGAGGCCCCGTCCGCTGCGGTGCTTCAGGAGGAGCGCCGCCAGGGTGGACGACACGGCCAGGAGCCCCGCGCTGACGTCGGCCACCTGGACGCGCGGAAGGTCTCCCGGGGGGAGCTCCGAGAGGAAGCCCGTGACGGCCGTGAAGTTCAGGTCGTGCCCGATGCGGCCCGCGTCCGCGCCCTCCGAGCCGAAGCTCGAAAGGGAGACGACGACGAGGCCGGGATTCTGGGCGGCGAGCCGCTCGTACCCGAGGTCCCACCGGTCGAGCGTCCCCGGGCGGAAGCTCTCCACGAGAACGTCGGCGTGCCGCGCCATCTTCCGGAGCGTCGCGGCGCCGGCAGGCGTCTTCAGGTCGAGCGCCACCGACTCGACGCCGCGGAAGAAGGCGAGAAAGCCCACGCCGGTGCCGCTCACGAGGGGCGGCGTGACCCGCATCGGGTCTCCTGCGTGCGGATCCTCGATCTTGATGACGCGCGCCCCGAGGTCGACCAGGTTCCTCACGAGGACGGCCCCGGGAAGCATCCGGGAGACGTCGAGGACGACCGTCCCGGCGAGGGGAGCGCCGCGTTCACGCCGCGATCTTCCGGAAGAGCCTGCCGAAGCGGGTCATCGCGCCCACGTTCGAGACCTTCACCTTGCCGAGGAGGAACGCCGTCTCGGGCGACTGCTGCCCGCTCTCGATGCCGAGGTAGGTCTTCTCCGTCGTCGTCACGACGCAGTCCGCGGTCCCCTCGTGCCCCTCGAGGGCGCGGCAGCTGCCGTCCTCGATGACGACGGTCCAGTCGGATCGCGCGACGTCCTTGAAGCGGAAGTGGAAGCGGGCGCTCCAGCCGGCCGCGCGATCCGCCCGGAACCGCAGCGGGAGGGTCTCGAAGAGCTCCGCGACGTTCGTCGGGATCTGGAGCTTGATCGCGACGGACGGCATGACGCCGGGGAGGGTCACCGGCTCCCAGCCAGACGGGCGCGGAAGGGCCGGCGGCCGAATCGCCGGGGCGACCTCCAAGGGTGCCTCGACGCCGGCCTCGGGAACGCGGTCGGGAACGGGCTCGGCGACGAGCTCCGGAACGAGCTCCGGAGCCGCCTCCGCTCTCACCAGGGGCCGGGTCTCGGCGAAGACGGCCTCGAGCGTGTCGGTCACGTCCGCCTCGAAGACGTCCGGGGAGACGGCGTCGGCCGCGAACGGGTTGCCCGCGCCGTCCAGGACCGGTCCGGCGGCATCCGGGGGCGGCGGCTCCTCGATCGGACCATGAGCAGGCCCGTTGGCCGGGTGTTCCGCGGCCGCCGCGTCGGCCTCGGTGGCCTCGCGCTTCGGGAAAACGAAGCCGTCGATGGCCGCCTTCGCGATGACCTCGCGCATGATCTCGCTCGTCCCGGCGACGATCGTCCCGAAGCGGGAGTCGCGGAAGAAGCGCTCGATCGGGTACTCCTCGACCGTCCCGTAGCCTCCGAAGAACTGGAGGCACTCGTCGGCCGTCTTCTTCGACAGCTCCGTGGCGAGGAGCTTGGCCATGCACGCCTCGGCGACCGGGTTCTCTCCCTTCTCGTGGAGCCAGGCCGCGTGGTAGACGAGCTGGGCAGCCGCCTCCAGCTCGGCGTACAGGTCGGCGAGCCGGTGGCGGATCGCCTGGAACTTCCCGATCGGCCTCCCGAACGCGTGGCGCGCCAGGACGTACTTCCGGGTCTCCTCGAGGGCGAGCCGCGTGCTCCCGACCGAGGTCGCCGCCGTGACGAGCCGCTCGAGGACGAACGTCTCCATGATGAGGTAGAAGCCCTCGTTCTCGCCGCCGACGAGGTTGCCGAGCGGGACGCGGACGCTCTCGAACGTCAGCTCGCCCGTGTCGGACGAGTGCCATCCCATCTTCCGGAGCTTGCTGCGGGAGAAACCGGGCGCGTCGGCCTCGACGACGATCAGGCTCAGGCCCCCTGCGCCCGCGTCCCTGTCGGTGCGGCAGGCCACGACGACGAAGTCGCCCTCGACGCCGTTCGTGATCCAGGTCTTCGCCCCGTCGATGACCCAGGAGTCGCCGTCCCTCCTGGCCGTCGTCCGGATCGCGGCGACGTCGGAGCCGGTGTCGGGCTCGGAGATGGCGATCGCACCGACCTTCGTCCCGGCGATCGACGGTGCGAGCCAGCGCCGCTTCTGCTCCCGCGTGCCGTGAAGGTGGATCGCCCCCGTGGCGATGAACTGCTGCACCGAGACCGCCGCGACGAAGCCCCCCATCAGGGAACGCGGAAGCTCCTCGAGGAAGGCGAGCGCGTGGAAAATGGACGCTCCCGTACCGCCCAGCTCCTCGGGGAAGAGGATCCCCAGGAAGCCGAGATCGCCCATCCGGCGGAACGCCTCGCGCGGAATCCTGCGCGCCTCTTCCCACTCCCGGGCATAGGGCGCGATCTCACTTTCGAGGAACTGACGGACCGTCCGGCGGAAGCTCTCGTGCTCCTCTCCGAAGTAGATGGACGTCATGCTCACCCTCGGGATGGAATAATCGGGGCTGCCCCGAACTCAGGAGATTACGCCAGTGCCACAGACCCTGCCCGCACAAGAAGCCCTCGCCCCCGCCGGCCCCGGATTCGGGACGCTGGAGACGGTGTTCGAGGCGCTCGGCCGGGTCCTCGTCGTTCTCGACCGCGACTTCCGGGTCATCCGCGCGAGCAGCACCCTGAACGACCTTGCCTACCCCGGCGCCGCCACCGCGGCCATCGGCCGTCCCATCGAGGAGCTCGTCGGCGCGAGGCTCTTCGGTCCGTCCGACACCCTCCGCGAGTCCCTCGAGCAGGGCCTGCGGGAAGAAGGGCGCCGGGCGATCCTGCGCTGCGGCGAAGGGACCGCCCGCCTCGTCTCGCTCACGGCCGCCGTCCTGCCGTCCGACGTCACGAGCCACTGCGACCCCCGGGCGCGCTACATCATCGTCCTGCGTCCGGCCGAGACCGACAACGGACTCGTCCAGTCGATGCTCTCCTCGCACGGCCTGGTGGCGCGCTCCCCCGTCATGCTCCGGATCGTCCACCTCGTCGAGTCGCTCCACCGGAGCGAGGCGACCGTCCTCGTGACGGGCGAGAGCGGCACCGGCAAGGAGCTGATCGCCCGCGCCCTGCACGCGAACTCCCCCCGCTGCACGGGACCGTTCGTCGCCGTGAACTGCGGCGCGCTGCCGGGAGAGCTCCTCGAGAGCGAGCTCTTCGGGCACGTGCGGGGCGCCTTCACCGGGGCCGTGCGCGACCGGATCGGACGCTTCGACATGGCGAAGGGGGGGACGATCTTCCTCGACGAGGTCGGCGACATGCCGCTCCACCTCCAGGTCAAGCTCCTCCGCGTCCTGCAGGAACGGCACTTCGAGCGGGTCGGCGAGAGCACGCCCCGCCCCATGGACGCCCGCGTCATCGCCGCCACGAACGTCGACCTCGTCGACGCCATTCGCATCGGCCGCTTCCGCGACGACCTCTACTACCGCCTTCGCGTCGTTCCGATCCACGTCCCGCCCCTCAGGGACCGGGTCGACGACATCCCCCTCATCGCCCAGCACCTCCTCGCCCACATCGGGGGGCGCGAAGGGCGCGCGCTCCGGCTCTCGCCCGACACCCTCGCCGCGATGACCCGCTACCGCTGGCCCGGGAACGTCCGCGAGCTGGGGAACGCCCTCGAGTACGCCGTCGCGACGTGCACGGGCCAGACGATCCAGATCGAGAACCTCCCGTCGGAGCTGCGCGAGGGCGCCGAGGCGGCCGGGCTCGAAGAGAGCGCGGCCGCCCCGCCCGTCGACGAGGCCTTCCCCGAAGCCCTCGCCGAGGATCCGGCGGAACGGCTCCGGATCGTCCAGATCCTCGAGTCGGCCCGCTGGAACCGCGGCCGCGCGGCCGAGGCGCTCGGCATGAGCCGAAGCACGCTCTGGCGGCGGATGAAGGAGCTCGGAATCGAGTGAGCTCGAGGCGGGACTTCCTCGGGACCGCCTGGGCCGCGGCGGGCGTCGGCGCGGCCGTGGCCGGTGCCGCCGTTCTGGGAAAGGCGCTCTCGAGCTCGCCCGAGGAGGCGCGCACCGTGGAGCTTCCGGAGGCGCTGCTGAAGAAGGCCGAGAAGGACGGCGGCCTCGTTCACGACGGGCTCCTCGTCCGCGGGCCGGCGACGGCCCCGGTCGTCCTCGACCTCACCTGCACCCACCTGCGCTGCCGGGTCGCGCCGATCGAGGGAGGCGGCTTCTCGTGCCCGTGCCACGGGAGCCGCTACGACGCCGAGGGCCGCCCCGTGAGCGGACCCGCGCCGAAGGCGCTCGCACGGCCGCACCTGACGCGGGCGGGCGCGGGCTTCACGGCGCGGCTCTCGTGATCCTCGGCCGCCTCACCTACGGGCTCCTCGTCGTCGCGGTCCTGTCCGGCCTGGCCCTCGCCCCGTTCTGGTCGGCCGCGCGCCCCCTCGAGAGCCTCGAGACCCTGAACGGCGCCACCCCCTGGGGCTTCTGGCTGCGCGGCGTCCACGCCCTCTCGAGCTGGGGATTCCTCCTCGGCACGCTCGCCCACCTCGTCGAGGTCCTCTGGAAGAAGACCGACGGCCGCCTCTCCCCCGGCGTCTGGTGGCGCTCCGTCGCCCTCCTCCCCGTCTCGATCCTCGCGCTCCTCGGCGGCTTCCTGATGCGCGGCGACGCCGAGGCGCAGGCGGCCCTCGCCGTCTGGCGCGAGGTCTCGGCGTCGATTCCCGTCGTCGGCCGCGCGCTCGCGGCGCTCCTCGTCGGTGTCCCCGGCTCGGACCTGGCCCCGGTCGCCCTCCACCACGCCGGCACCTTCACCCTCCTCGCGTGGCTCCTGACCGCCGAGCACGGCAAGACTCTCGCTCCCGACCTGCGCTCGACGGTCCTCGCGGCGCTCGGGAGCTTCGCGGCGGCGGGGCTCTTCCCCGTCTCCCTCGGCCCCGCCATCGCCCCGGCGGGCGCGCTCCTGCTGGGTCCGTGGTACCTCCTCGGCCTCCAGGGCGCCCTCCTCCACCTCCCCGTCGCCGCGGGCTGGCTCCTCCCGCTCCTCCTCCTCGCCGCCGTCGGCCTCGTAAGGCACGTCGACGGGCGGTTGCGCACGACGCTCCTCGCCGTCGCCGCCGCCTGGAGTGCGGGTTACCTCGCCTTCACGGTCCGGCTCCTCCTCGCCGCGCGCTGATGTTCCGGACGCGGTCGCTCGTCGCTCTCCTCCTCCTCGCCCTCGCCGGGCTCCTCGCCGCCCTCGGCCGCGAAGGGCAGCGGGAGGCAGGGCTCGGCCGCGGGCCCGGCCGCGCCGGCGGGACGGTCGAGCGCTGCGTCACGTGTCACGTGCGGCCCGAGGAAGACCCGGGCGGCGCCCACGCGCGCGCCGCCGTCGGCTGCTCGTCCTGCCACCTCGGCAACGAGCTGGCCTTCGAGAAAAAGCGTGCGCATGCCGGCATGGAGCCCGAGCCGGGCGCGCTCCGCACGGTCTCGCGCACGTGCGGCCGCGTCGGCTGCCACGTCCGCGAGGCCCGGCGCGTGTCGACATCGCTGATGGCGCGCGCGAGCGGCATCGTCTCCGTCAACCGGTGGGCCTTCGGCGAGATTCCCGAGCCGCGCGGCGCGACGTCGATGGTCGAGACGCTCGCGAAGGCCGACCCCACCCCCGCCGAACGGCACCTCGGCAAGCTCTGCGCCGGCTGCCACCTCCACACCCTGCGCGAGAACCGCGACGATGCCATCCTCGGCAACGGCAGCGGCTGCGCCTCCTGCCACGTCGCACGCAGGCTCCCCGGCGCCGTCCCGCGCCCGCACCCCGCCGTCGACGCCCGCGTCACCGACGACCGCTGCCTCGGCTGCCACAGCCGGAGCGGCCGGATCGCCCTCACCTACGAGGGCCTCTACGAGGTGGAGAAGGACCAGGCCGGCGCCTGCGGCGCCGCCGCCACCTCGCTGCACGACGGCCGCCCCGCCTGCCGCGCCGAGGCCGACGTCCACCGCCTCGCGGGCCTCTCGTGTATCGACTGCCACCTCCACACCGACCTGATGGGCGACGGCCGCGCGTGGGAGCACTCCGAGGACCAGGTCGAGATCACCTGCGAGGCGTGCCACGGTCCTGTTCTCGGAGTCCGTGAAGGTGCAGAGACGACGTGGGGCGAGGTGACGGACCCGATCTCGCGAGACCTCCTCCGGCAGCGCGGCGAGACGCGCCCGCCGGAAGAGCGCGTCCGCCTCGGCCGCCGCGGCACCCCGGTCTGGAACCTCCGCCCCTCGGGCTCCGGCTGGGTCACGCTCCGAAAGGGCCAGGGCGTCGCCCTCGTGACGAAGCAAACGCCGATCGACCCGAACCATGTACTCCCCGGTCACGAGCGGCTGACGTGCAGCTCCTGCCACGCGGCCTGGGCTCCCACCTGCTCCACCTGCCACACGCGTTTCGAATCCGACGGGACGCAGTGGGACTTCGCGCGCTCGGCGGCGACGGCCGGCCGCTGGGTCGAAACCTCGGACGGCTACGACGCCCGGCCGCCCGCCCTCGCCGTCCGCGCCGACGGCCGTGTCGCTCCGGCGATGCCCGGAATGGTCATGGACCTCGACGCGACGGCCGCGGGAGGGCCGCGCGCCTCCCGGCGCCTTTACTCCTCGTTCGACCCGCACGCCACCGGAAAGAAGGCGCGCACCTGCGAGAGCTGCCATCTCTCACCCTGGGCCCTCGGCCTCGGTACGGGGACGCTGTCGCTCACGGGCTCCCGGCCCGCGTTCCGGCCCGCGGCGTCAGCCCCAAACGAGCCTCGAATGGCATCGGACGCCTGGACGCATCTCGACGCCGAGCACCCCGGCGCCGGCACGCGTGTCGGCCTGCGCTCTCTCGACGCGAAAGAGCTCCGGCGGGCGCTCGCCGTCGGAGCTTGTCTCCCGTGTCACGAGGTTGCAGCCGATCCCGTCTGGAAGGACTTCGCGGCATCCCGGGCGCGCCTCGCGCGAGGCGGAAGCCGGTGCGCGTTCGGCAATCGCGGAGGCTGAGGACCCCCCCCCCCCGCCCCGGGCCCCCCGCCCCCCCTCCCGCCCCCCTTCTTTTGGGCCTCCCCCCCCCCCGCAGCGGCGGGGTGGGCCTGGCCCCCGCCCCGGGCGCCCCCGCCCCCCCCCCCCCCCCCCCCGGGCCCCCCCCCCCCCCCCGGCCCCCCCCCCCCCCCGCCCGCGCCCCCCCGGGGCGGGGCCCCCCCCCCCCCCCCCGCCCCGCCCCGCCCCCCCCGGCCGCCCGCCCGCCCGCCGGGGGCGGGGGGGGGGCGGGGCCCCCCCCCCCCGCCCCCCCCCCCCCCCGCCCCCCCCCCCCGCCGCAGCGGCGGCGCCGCCGCCCCGCCCCCCGCCGCCCCGGCCCCCCCCCCCCCGGCGCCGGGCCCGGCCCCGGGGCCGGGGGGGCCGCGGCCCCCCCCCCCCCCCCCCCCGCCGCCCCCCCCACCCCCCCAGAAGGAAGCGGCGAGAGGCCTCCATCGCCGGCGGGCCCGCCTCGCCGCGGGCGCCGGATGCTAGCCTCTCGCGATGAAGACCCGTCCTTCCCGTCCGTCCTTCCGCCGCGGCCGGATCGCGCTGTCCGTCGTCTGCGCCTTCGCGTCCCTGGCGACCCCGCGCCCGGCCGAGGCGTGCACGAACTTCCTGGTGACGCGCGGCGCCTCGGTGGACGGCTCCACGATGGTCACCTACTCCGCCGACTCGCACGTGCGCTACGGCGAGCTGTACTTGCGCCGGGGGGGCACCTGGCCCGCGGGGACTACCGTCAAGCTGTTCGACCGCGGGGACGCCCGGCCGCTCGGCGAGATCCCCCAGGCGGCAAAGACCTACAACGTGATCGGATTCATGAACGAAAACCAGGTGGCGATCGGCGAGAGCACGTTCGGCGGCCGAAAGGAGCTGGAGGACAAGACCGGGGTCGTGGACTACGGCAGCCTCATGTTCCTCTCGATGGACCGCGCGCGCACCGCCAGGGACGCCATCCGGATCATCGCGGAGCTGGTTGCCGAGCACGGCTACGCGAGCACCGGCGAGTCGTTCTCGATCGGAGACCCCGACGAGGTCTGGATCATGGAGATCATCGGCAAGGGAACGGACCTCGTCCTCGACAGGAAGAGCGGGAAACAGCTGAACCGCGACAAGGGCGCGGTCTGGGTGGCGATCCGCATCCCCGACGGCCACGTCTCCGCTCACGCGAACCACGCCCGGATCACCGCCTTCCCTCTCGAGAACGGGTCGACGTCGATCAGCTCCCGTCACCTCGAGAGGCTCTCCGACCCGCGCGTGGAGGTCGTCTACTCCCACGACGTCGTCGACTTCGCCCGCCGAAAGGGGTACTTCACCGGCCGGGACGAGGAGTTCCGCTTCGCCGACGCCTACGCCCCGATGGACTTCGGCGCCGCCCGCTTCTGCGAGGTGCGGGTCTGGAGCTTCTTCAAGGGCCTCTGCACCGGAATGGACTCCTATCTCGACCACGTGAAGGGGAAGGACCTCGCCAACAGGCTCCCTCTCTGGGTGAAGCCTGACCGCAAGGTGTCGGTGGCCGACCTGATGGCCGCCAAGCGCGATCACCTCGAGGGGACTCCTCTCGACATGCGCCTCGACACCGGCGCCGGCCCGTTCGGTCTCCCCTATCGCTGGCGGCCCCTCACCTGGGAGCTCGAGGGGAAGACGTACGTCAACGAGCGCGCCACCGCCACGCAGCAGACCGGCTTTTCGTACATCGCCCAGATGCGCAAGTGGCTCCCCGCACCCATCGGCGGCATCATGTGGTTCGGCGTCGACGACGCGGCGAGCACCGTCTACATGCCGATGTACTGCGGGATCACCCGCGTCCCCGAGAGCCTCGCCGAGGGGAACGGCGACCTCCTCGCGTACTCCGACACCGCGGCCTTCTGGACGTTCAGCAAGGTCGCGAACTTCTCGTACCTGCGCTACGACCTGATGAGCCAGGACGTGCGCCGGGTGCAGCAGGAGCTGGAGACGAAGCACCTCGCCCAGGTCCCGGCCATCGACGCGGCGGCAGGTTCCCTCTTCGAGCGGGAGCCCGCGCGTGCCCGCGAGCTCCTCACCGACTATTCGTCCGCCGTCGCCGCCGGGACGGTCCGGCGGTGGGAGGAGCTGTTCCGCTATCTCCTCGTCAAGTACATCGACGGCAACGTCAAGAAGGAGCGCGACGGGCGCTTCGAGCGCAACGAGTGGGGGTTCCCGAAACCGCCCGACCATCCCGGCTACCCGGAAGCCTGGAAGCGACGGGTGGTCGAGGAGACCGGAGAGAAGCTGCTGCAGCCGAAGTAGGGCCGCCCGCGGGGCGATCGACCCTCCCCCGTCCTGGTTAGGATCCCCGCACCTCAACGCCCCGCGCCCCGCCCCGTGCCGAGCGGTCCCGGGGGTCCACCCTCCTCTCACTCTCTGTCGTACCCTCGGCTCCCCCAACGAGCGCGTCCTCGTCCTGCCCGTGCCCGCGCGCCCCGACGCCACACCCGACAAGCACGCGCTGATTCCCGTTCAGGCACCCCCGTGCTCCGTTGCCCGCCGCGGCCCCCGTCCCTCCCCCCCGTGGCGGGCCCCGCGCGTCTTTCTCCTCCTCCCCCCCGGCTTCTCGGCCCCCGGCCCCCCCTCTCGAGCCAGCGCGCGGACCCGCCTCGCCGCCGCCCGCGCCGCGTTCCCTCGCGCGCCGCCACCGCCGGCGGAACATCGCCGTACGGCCCTCCTGCGAGCATTCCAATCGCTCCCCCACGTTGATACTCTTCCCAACGCCATGCGGCTCCTGCCTGCTCGACTCCCGGAGAGCCCCGGGGGCGACGACGGGGCGGCAGTCCCTCCGGATCACGGGCAGCTGATCGGCCGCAGCTTCTACATCTACACGCGGGTCCGGACGGCCGTCGTCCTGGCCATCGTCGCAGCGGCCGTGTTCGGCCGCCACGTCCTCGGCATGAACGCGATCGACGTGAGGCAGCTCACGATCCTGGCGGCGTTCATCACTCTCTACAACGTCGTGGCCTGGTTCTTCTTCCGGAGGTACCGGGACCCGGACGCGCCCGCGGAGAGCCTGACGGTCCTCCTCTTCCTCACCTACGCCGCGGTGGTCCTGGACTTCATCGCCCTCACGATTGCCATCTGGTTCGTCGGGGGCGCCCGTTCGCCATTCACCTCCTTCTACGTTCTCCACGTCATGGTGAGCTGCACGCTTCTCCCCCGGAGGGCCGCCCTCGCGCTGACGGCCCTCGCCTACGCGCTTCTCGTCGGCCTCGTCGCCGTCGAGTGGACGGGGCTGGCCACCCCGACCATCCCGGTCGGCGCGGTCGCGGGAGACGGGCCCCTGGACGCGCGATACGCATTCACGATCCTCGTCGTCAACGGGTCGCTCTTCGCCATGAGCGCGTTCCTGCTCCTTGCGATCACGCGCTCGCTGCAGAACCTCGAGCAGCGGATGCGCCTCGCCAACGGCGAGCTCGTCCGCCTGTCCCAGCAGAGGAAGGACTTCCTCAACATCGCGGCCCACAACCTGAGGGCTCCGCTCGGCGCGGTCACGATGCTCCTCGACAACATGCGAGGCGGCCTCGCGGGAGCGACGACCGAGAAGCAGCGGGACTGGCTGGACCGGAGCCTGAAACGCCTCGGGGACCTCTCCGACTTCATGAGGGGCATCCAGACGCTCGCGTCGCTCGAGACCGACATCATCCAGACGCAGTTTTCCCGCGTCGACCTCGGCGCGGTGGCGGGCCGTCTCGTCGACGAGTACGAGGACGTCGCCGCGGAGCGCGGACACACGCTCCTCCTGGAGGTCCCCGAGAGAGTCCCGCCCGTGGTCGGCCACGATCGGCTCCTCCAGGAGGCGCTCGTCAACTACGTGACGAACGCGATCAAGTACACGCCCAGCGGCGGGCGGATCGCCGTGCGCGTCCTCTCGAGGCCGCCGATGGTGCGCGTCGAGGTGAGCGACAACGGCCCCGGGATCGCGCCCGAGGAACAGGGCCGGCTCTTCCAGGAGTTCTTCCGGGTTCCGGGAGGCGGGGACAAGCCGAACAGGATCAAGGGGAGCGGCCTCGGGCTCTCCATCGTCAGGCGCGTCGTCCTCGCCCACGGGGGCCGCACGGGCGTCGAGAGCGAGCCGGGGAAAGGGAGCACCTTCTTCATGGAGCTCCCCGCCCTCGTCGAATGAGGCCGGTCCGGCCGGCTCCTATCGCCCCAGCTTCGTCTTCAGCACCTTGAGCAGGGTTGCGCGGTCGATCGGCTTCTGGAAGATGCCGTCGAGGCCCATCGAGGCGTAGTCGGCCGAGATGCTCATCCCCTCGCCGACGGAGCTCAGCATGAAGATCGGCGCCGTGTTCCCCAGGAGGCGCAGCTCCTTCACGAAGGCCGTTCCGGAGTCCACCTCCTCCATCATCAGGTCGACGATCACGAGGTCGGGCCGGCGGCTCTTGTAGACCTCGAGCCCCTCCTCGGCCGAAGCCGCTTCGGCCATTTCGTAGCCGCCGGCCTCCAGGATGACGCGCATCGCCTCGCAGTAGTCGGGGTCGTCGTCCACGTACAGGATGACCGGCTTGCCTTCAGGCATGATCTTCACCTTTCCGTCCGGTGCGGACGGCATTCCTGGCCACGCTCCCGTCGCTCAACGCGCGGTGCACGAAGTCCGACGCGGCGGCCAGGTTGCGCCGCGCCCCAGGGGAGAGAGTCTCGCCGAACTCGTTGAAGGAGTAGCCCCGGATCCCGAGCACCCAGCCCTCCGTCCGGCAGCCGAAGTGCTCGTGGGCGAGCCCCAGAAGAGCCTCCGGGGATACGGAGTGGGTCGTGAACGCCATCTCCCGGCGCGGCTCCAGCCGGCGGAGCTCGAAGGGCGCCTCGCAGGCCGTGTCCGCGTCCGCGAAAACGACGACGTCGTGCTCGGCCACGAGCGCCGCGTCCTCGATCTGGAGCTGGTAGCCGGTCTCGATCGTGATTCCTGCTCCAGGGCCGCGTGAAGCGACCTCGCGGGCCAGCGCGGGACCGAGGCCGTCGTCCAGGCGGCCCGGGTTGCCGTACCCGTAGAGCAGAACCGTCGCCGTCATCCCCGGGTCCTGCGGTCGATAACGGCTCCGGAGGCGTCGACGAGCTCCACGGCCAGCGGCATCTGCCCGAGCGCGTGCGTGGCGCAGGAGAGGCACGGGTCGTAGGCGCGGATCGCCACCTCGATGTGGTTCAGGAGTCCCTCGGTGATCGTCTGGCCGTCGAGGTACTGGCGGGCCACGCTCTCAACCGCCCGGTTCATCGGCTCGTTGTTGCTCGTCGTGGAGACGATCAGGTTCGCCATGACGACCTGGTCGTCCTCGTTCACCCGGTAGTGGTGAAAGAGGGTCCCGCGTGGAGCTTCGATGATCGCGATCCCTTCGCTCCGGCGCGTCCCCTCGACCACGAGGTCTTCGCCCTGGAGGTCCGGGTCGTGGAGCAGCTCGTCGATCTTCTCGATCGCGTGGAGGAGCTCGATCATCCGCGCCCAGTGGTACGCCATCGTCACCGGGCTCGGCTTCCCGCCGGAGACCTCCTTGAACACCTTCCGCTCCGACTCGGCGAGCGGCGTGTCGATGAAGTCGCACGCGCTCACGCGGGAGAGCGGGCCGACGCGGTACCAGCCGTTCTCCGGGCCGAGGGCCTTCAGGAACGGGAACTTCATGTAGGACCAGGGCCGGACCTCTTCCGCGATGTGGTCGAGGTACGTCTCCGGCGCCACGTGATCGAAGATCACCTGGCCCTCGGCGTCGACCGCGCGCAGGCCCCCGTCGTACAGGTCCATCGCGCCGTCCTGCCGGACGAGGCAGACGTGGTTCGACGGGAAGGAGCCGAACCCGGCCAGGGTGTCGATGTGGGCCAGCGTGTAGTCGCGGGCGATCTTCACCGCGGCGAGGCTCCAGGCGCGATTCTGGTCGAGGTCGGCGAGGAGCTCGTCCCGCTCGGCGAGGCTGAGGTTCTTGTTGATCCCGCCGGGGATGGCACCGGTCCCGTGGATCTTCTTCCCGGCGGTGGCCTTGATGACCTCCTGCCCGTACTTGCGCATCAGGATTCCCTGCCGGGCCAGCTCGGGGTGCATCGCGGCCACGCCGAGCACGTGGCGGGACGCGACGTCCGACCCGAAGCCGAAGAGGAGGTCGGGGGACGCGAGGTGGAAGAAATGAAGAGCGTGGGACTGGTACGTCTGCCCGTAGTGCATCAGCCGGCGCATCTTCTCGGCCGTGGGGGTCAGGTTCTCTCCACCGACGATCCTGTCGACCGCCTTGGCCGCGCAGAGGTGGTGGCTGACCGGGCAGATCCCGCACAGGCGCTGCACGGCCACCGGCATCTCCCAGTAGGGCCGGCCCTGGATGAAACGCTCGAACCCCCTGAACTCCACGACGTGGAAACGGGCGCGGGCCACGTGGCCGGCCTCGTCCATCAGGATCGTGACCTTGCCGTGGCCTTCGACCCGGGTGACGGGCTCGATGACGATCTTCGTTCCGCCGCTTGCTTGCATCGTGGGCCTCAGTCGTACTTGATCAGCTCGTACGGCAGCTCGACGGGAGTACCTCCGAGCAGGGCCGTGAGCGTCTTCCAGAGCGTGTCGGCGCTCGGGGGACAGCCCGGGATGTGGTAGTCGATCCGGACGACCTCCTGGGCCGGGTAGACCTTGTCGAGGAGCAGCGGAATGTCCGGGTCGTCGGGGATACGGCCGCCCGGGTTGTGGACGGAAGGGCCGTCCACGTAGGCCTCCCTCAGGCACTCTTCCAGGGGGACCAGGTTTCGCATCGCGGGGATTCCCCCCATCGTGGCGCAGTCCCCGACGGAGACGAGGACGTCGCACTGCTCGCGGAAGCGCCTGAGGACGTGCACGTTCTCGGCGTTCGCGCACCCCCCCTCGATGAGGCCGACCGCGCATCGCGCGGTGAAGTCCTTGTGGTCGTTGATGGGAGACTTGTCGAACTCGACGATCTGGGCGAGGGCGAGGATCCGCTCGTCGATGTCCAGCAGCGACATGTGGCAGCCGAAGCAGCCGCACAGCGACGTCGTGGCGATCCGGGGCTTGCTCATGCGCGTTTCTCCTCGGACACGGGCGCTTCGGGGGCCGCCGGGAGGCCGCCGATCGGCACCTTGTCGTAGAGCCGCCGTCCCACGGGCACCGCGAAGCCGACACGCTTCCGGAGGAGAGCGCCCACGGGGCAGGCGTCGAGCGCCTGGTCCGTCACGTCGGCGTCCGTGTCGCGAAGCCTCGTCCCGGAGCTGACCGCGATCTTCTTGTGCGGACCCCTCCCGACGAACCCGAAGACCTCTTTCCCGTCGAGGTCCCGGGAGGTGCGGACGCAGCGAGCGCAGAGGATGCAGCGGTTGTGGTCGATGAGGATGTCCGGGTGCGAGGCGTCGACGTCCCGGACCGGGAACTGGAACTCGAGCTGGGGAGCCGCGATCGCGAACCGGTAGCCCAGGGCCTGCAGCTCGCAGTTCCCGCTCTTCTCGCACGACATGCAGAAGTGGTTGCCCTCGACGAAGAGCATCTCGAGGAGGAGCTTCCTGTGGGCGTTCACCTCTTCGGTGTCGCTCTCCACGATCATCCCGGGGCTGGCCGGGTAGGTGCAGGCCGCGACGGAGCGGCCATTCGCCTTGACGGTGCAGACGCGGCAGCTGCCGAACGGCTCGAGCCCCGGCTTGTGACACAGCCTGGGGATGTAGATCCCGGCGGCGTCCGCCGCTTCGATGACGGTCTGGCCGGGCACGAGCGGGATCTCCCGGCCGTCGAGGGTGAATCGCGGACCTTCGCTCATCGGGCGCCTCCGGTGCGGATTCGGGCCGCCTCCCGGGTGGAGGCCTCGAGATCGAATGATCGGCGGAACTTCTTCGGATCCTCTTTCACGAGGGAGTCGAAGAGGGGGCGGAAGCTCGTGAGCGTCGTCAGGACCGGGTTGAAGGAGGTTTGCCCCAGGCCACAGCGGCTCGTGGCCTTCATCGTCCGGGCAACCTCCTCGAACTGGACGAGGTCGGACGGCTCGCCGCGGCCCGCGAGGACCTTGTCGAGACCCCGGCGAAGAAGGCCGTTCCCGACGCGGCAGGGCGTGCAGTAGCCGCAGCTCTCGTCCTCGAAGAACTCCATGTACAGCCGTGCGATCTCGATCGGGTTGCGGTCCGGGCCGAAGACCGCCATCGCGCCGCCCGTCGAGAGGTCGTCGTAGCAGATCGTCCGGTCGAAGTCCGCGGGGCCGATCATCCGGCCGCTGGGTCCTCCGATCTGGACGGCCTGGGTCTCGCGGCTGTCGGCCAGCGCCAGGACCTCACGCAGGGTCACCCCGAAGGGAACCTCGTAGACACCGGCCATCCCGACGTCGCCGGAGATGCTCAGGAGCTTGCTCCCGGCGCTCTGCTTCGTCCCGTACTCGGAGAAGGTGGCCGGACCGGCGTCCAGGATGCGGGCCACGCAGGCGAGCGTCTCGACGTTGTTCACGATCGTGGGGAAGCCGAGATAGCCCTTCTGCGCCGGGAAGGGAGGCCGGTTGCGGGGATCTCCCCGGAGGCCCTCGCAGGAATTCAGGAGCGCCGACTCCTCGCCGCAGACGTAGGCGCCCGCTCCCATCTGGATCCGGATGTCGAAGTCGAAGGAGTGCCTGGCCGCGATGCTCTTGCCCAGAAAGCCCTCGGCCCGCCGCCGGGCGAGGACGTCCTCGAGAAACCGCCGGAGGTACGCGTATTCGGCACGGAGGTAGAGGATCCCCTCCTTCGCCCCGATCGCGTAGCCGGCGATCGTCATCCCGGCGAGGACGCGGTCCGGAAACTCCGTCAGGAGTACCCGATCCTTGAAGGTACCCGGCTCGCCCTCGTCCGCATTACAGACCAGGAACTTCCTCGCGCCCGGCGCAGCCCGCGCCATCTCCCACTTGATGCCGGTAGGGAAGCCGGCGCCGCCCCGGCCCCTCAGGCGAGCCGCCTTGACGGCGCGAATCACCTCGGCTGGGCTCATGGCCGCGGCCTTCTGCGTGGCCTCCCTGTGACGGTGCTCCGTGAGGACGATGGGGCCGGCCTTCCGGATGTGGTTCTTCACCATCGACCGGACGAGCGGGTGACCGTTGTTCCCGTCGCCGAGCTTCTTCACGAGGCGTTCCGGGGACATGTGCGCCCTCAGTTCCGCGACGATCTCCCGAGCCTTGTCGGTCGAGAGCTCGGTGACGGGTGTCTCGTTCACGAGGGCGGCCGGAGCGTGGTCGCTCATCCCGATGCAGGCCGTCCGTTCGAGAGAGAACGCGCCGTCCGCCGTCGTCCCGCCGATCGGGATGCCGAGCTCGTCGGAGAAGGCCTTCTGGACGCGTTCGTAGCCGAAGAGGCGGTCGACCGGGTCGTCGCACAACCGGATGACGATTCTTCCCTTCGGCTCCTCGGAGAGGAAGGAGTAGAAGGAGACGAGGCTGCGGACCGTCGGCCGGGAGACACCCAGATGCCTGTGGATCCCGTCGACGGCCTCGCCCGGGACGCAACCGAAACGTGCCTGGATCTCGCGAGCCACGTCCACGAGCCGCGAAGGGTCGTTTCCCACGGACGCGCAGACCTCGACGACGGCGTTCTCGAGAGAGGTGCTCATCTTCTGCCTCGGTTCAGGGGCCGGGCCTTCCGGCGCGGTCCTTCACTCGGAGAGCTCACTGGCATGGTCGGGGGAAGAGCCCCGACAGGAGGGTCGAGCCTGGGCGAACGCGGCGGTGGGCGTCGAAAAACTCTCAATGGAGCCTCGCTCCCCCGGTCCCGCCGGCATCCCGGGTGCCAGACCTCTCGCGGAATTCGATGTCGCTTTACCGGCGCCTTGGAATCCTACCGCCAAACGCTCCGGACGACGCCCATCGAAATTCGAGCCGGCCAGGAATCCCCCGACGGCGCTGTATCCTTCCCCACCGGCGGAGTTCCCCCCCCGTGACCTCAGGCGCGGGACCCAAACTCCCGAACGGAGCCGAGCTCTGATGTTTCTCTCCAAGCTCGGGAATCGGCTGGCGTTGCACGGCGTCCTTCTCACCTGGACGGTGGGCGGTCTCGTCGGTTTCGTCGGATACAGGCAGATGGTCTCCGCGGTGCAGCGCGAAGCCGTAGCCCGCGTCCAGGATGCCGTGCGCGTCGGGCAGCGCGTGCTGGCGAACGAGTTCGCCGGCTTCGACCTCGAGGGTCCGGTCCCGCCGCAGGTCCGGCGGTGGAAGCTGACGGCCCGGGAGGCCGAGCCCGTCGGCTCGATCGCCACGCTCTTCCGCAAGGCCCGGACGGAGGGGCGGGCCGAGGGGTTCGCACTGCTCCCGGACGGGCTTTCGATGGTCGTCGTGCGCCGCGCCCCCGCTGGCGACCTCCGGGCTGCGGCGATGTCCCTCAGGGGCGCGAACAGGCTGCCCGACCTGATCCGCGACGTCGTGTTCGGGCCCGACGCAACCGTCAAGGGCGCGGCCACGATCACTCTCTTCGAGGGCGACGTCCGGGTCGCCACCAACGTCACGCTCCCGGACGGGAGGCGAGCCGTGGGCACCCGCGCGGCCCCCGACGTGACCCGCCGCGTCCTCCGCGAAGGCGCAGACTGGAACGACCGGGCCTACGTCGTCGACCGCTGGAGAATCAGCTCCTACCGGCCCATCCACGACGCGGACGGCGTCGTGATCGGGATGCTCTACGCCGGTCTGGACGAGGCCCCGTACGTCGCCGAGCGGGAGCGCAGCATGCTGCTCTTCGCGCTCTCCATTCTCGCGCTCATGCTCGCGGTGTCCGTCGAAGGGTGGATCGCGGGGCGGCGTCTCGCGCGGCCCCTGACCCGGCTGACGGCAGCCGCCACGGCCCTGGCGCGGGGGGAACGCGAGCACATCGAGGTCGCGCAGGGCGACCCCGAGGAGGTCCGCGCGCTCGCGGTCTCGTTCAACCACATGAGCGGCGAGATCCACGCCCAGACGGCGGCCCTCGAGGAGAGCCGGAAGCGCGCCGAGAAGGCTCTCGCCGACTACATCGAGATCCTGGGATTCGTCGCGCACGAGCTGAAGAGCCCCATCGCGGGCGCACTGACCCAGCTCGCCCTCATCGAGGACGGCAGCTACGGAAAGGCCCCGGAGGGGTTCGCCCGGCCCATGGCGGCGCTTCGCCGCTCGCTCGCGTACGGTCGCGAGATCGCGCAGAGCTTCACCCAGCTGAGCCGGGCCGAGGGTGAAGGGTTCGCTGCGAGGCCGCGTCTGCTCGGGGACCTCTCCAGGGAGGTGGCCGCGCTGGCCGCCGACGATTTCGCTTCCGAAGCGGCCCAGCGCCGGATGCGGGTGAACATCGAGGGCGGACCGGCCTCCGCCTGGGGCGACCCGGACCTCCTGCGGGTGGTCCTGGACAACCTGATCGGCAATGCCGTGAAGTACGGCGAGGAGGGAACGGACGTCCTCGTGACCCTCCGCCCGATCGGAGCCGGGCTCCGGGTCGAGGTGACCAATCACGGAATCGGGATTCCCGTCGACCGCTTTCCGGAGCTCTTCGAGAAGTTCCATCGTCTCCAGGACCCTCGGCTCCGCTCGCGCAAGGGCACCGGGGTCGGCCTCTACCTGGTCAAGCGGATCGTCGAGCTTCACGGCGGCACCGTCGGCGTCGAAGGGGAATACGGGCAGTGGATCCGCTTCTGGTTCGAGCTTCCGCCGCCCCCTGCGCACACCGAGCGGAATCCCGCGGAGACCCCGCGGGCACGTGTTGCGCCCTAGGCGCGCGCCGCGTTCTTCCAGTAGCGCATGAGCCCGGTCACGTTCATCGCGAACGGCAGCGCGTAGCCGTACTCCACGAGCCCCTCCTCCGAGACGCCCGCCTCGCGGAGCCGCCCGGTGAGCCAGGCCACGAATTCGGGGACGATCGCGGCCTCGTCCTTCCCCTCTTCCATCCGGGCCTTCACCCAGCCGGCCCAGGCCGAGAGCTCGACCTCGAGGGCGTCGAGGTGCTCCTCCACGTCGTCGAACCGGTCGAAGTGCGTCGGGTAGAGCGCCACGGGCTTCAGCTCGCGCAGGCGCGCGAGCGAGGCCCGCCAGACCGGGAGGTCGATGTCGGGAGGGGGCGTCGGCGGAAGCACCGGCCCTCCGGCGACCCTCACGCCGCCGACGTCGCCCGTGAACGCGAGCCCGTCGACGAGGTAGGCGTTGTGGTGGATCGCGTGCCCGGGCGTCGCGACGACGAGGACCTCCGCAGCTCCCACGCGGATCACCTCGCCGTCCTCCGTCGGCCGGAGCCGCTCGGGAGGAATCGGCTCGAGCGTCCCCCAGAGCTCGTCCATCTTCTCCGCGTAGATCCGCTTCGCCGAGGCGAGGAGCTTCGACGGATCGGCCAGGTGCGGCGCCCCCTTCGGGTGGACGTGGACCGTCGCCCCTTCCCGCGCCATCCGCCACGCCCCGCCGGCGTGGTCGAGGTGGATGTGGGTGAGGAAGACCGTCTTCACGTCCCGCGGCGTCAGGCCGTGCCGGGCGAGTCCGGCGACGAGGTTCGGGAAGGTCGCGTCGGGCCCCGTCTCGACGAGCGCCGCCTCGCCGCCCGACTCGATGAGGTAGGCCGCCGTCGTCCGCTCCCTGCCGTGGCCGAGGTCGAGCGTGTGGATCGTCGTGCTCACGTCCCGATACTGCTCGAACCCGGCTTCTTCCGCCAGACGGCGTGCGCATCTCCCGGGGACCCTGTTACGATCCCGCCACCGTTCCGATCTCCCCCGGCCCGAACGAAAACTCCTATCCTTGATTTGATTCCACGCCGGGTTTCAGGTCCTGTCCGTCATGAGGCGCGCGACCACGGGAGCGACGACAAGGGCAACGACGAGCTGAGAAGGAAGGAAAACCGTGCCGACCGGACCCGCCGCCCGAATCACGGATTCCGTGATGCACCCGCTCCCGCCCGTCCTCACGGGCGGCCCCCCAGCCCCCAACGTCCTCATCGGCTACCTGATGGCGTGGAAAGGGATCCCGCTCGCGGCTGCTCCGGGGATCATGGCGGCCAGCGCGGCCACGGAAGCGACGCTCCAGGCGCTGGAGACCGCGGCGAAGGTCGCCGAGGCTGCGGCGGCCGCCGCAGCCGGAACGCCCGGCGCGCCGGCGGCGGCCGCCGCCGCCACCGCCGCCCGGCTCGCGGCCGAAACGGCGAAGGCGACTTCGGCGGCCACGAACGGCGCCTCGATCGCTGCCGCCGCGGCCTCCGGGGCCAGCATGCATGCCTGCGCGCAACCATGGCCGATTCCCCCGCACGGGCCCGGCGTCGTCATCAACGGCTCGCCGACCGTCATGATCGGAAACTGCCCCGCCTGCCGGATGGGGGACACGATCATCGAGGCCATCGGCCCTCCCAATACGATCATGATGGGCTGCACGACGGTCATCATCGGAGACACCGGCATGGGAGGAACGCAGGGGGCCGCGCTTTCGGCAGCCGCGGCCAGTGGCGCCGCCTGCGTCGAAACGTGACGATAGCCCAGGACCCCGTTGGGGTCCCTGATCGGGAGACACTTTGAGGGATCTCGCCTCGACGACGGATCCCCCGGACCGCGCCGTCGCGGTGCCGTCGGCCACGGCGCACGAGGAAGGACTGCTGACCGCGGGCCGGCGTCACCTCCTCGACCTCCTCACCAACACCCCGGAACCGCTCTACGCCGTTCTCGACGCGGCCCGCGACCTGGCCGCGCTCAACTGGACGAGGGAATCCGGCGAGGAGTGCCAGTCCCTCTATGACGGCGCCTCGGCTCGCGACCTCGAGATGTTCGCCCCGTACCTGGTGCGATTCTCGAAGCCGTCTCCCCTGATCGGAAGGCTCGTCGCCAAAGCGTGGGGGAAGAGCTGGGGGATCTACCTGACGTCCGCGGCGACCTTTCCGGACCTGCGGAAGCACTTTCGTCACTTCCTCATGGCCGAGATCGAGCCCGCCAGGACCGTCTATTTCCGCTTCTACGACCCGCGCGTCCTCCGCGTCTACCTCCCGACGTGCCTGCCTGAGGAGGTCCGCCAGTTCTTCGGTCCGGTCTCGAGCTTTCTCCTCGAGGACGAGGACCCGAGCCTGCTCCTGAGGTTCCGGGACGGGGCGAGAGGCCTCGAGCGGGAGTACGTAGGCTTGGAGGAGGCCGATGTTCCGAATCCGTAAGGGGCAGGTCGACGCCTTCCGGGAGCAGGCCGTCGCCGAGCCGCGGCGGAAGATCGTCGCGGAGATCGAGCAGGTCCTTCCCGAGGAATCGGCGCGGCTTGGGCACGACAAGCTCGTCAAGCTCGTCGACCGGAACATCGAGAAAGCAGACGCGTACGGTCTCGGCTCCGAGGGCGGGATCTGCACCTACTGCGAGGCGGCGCTTCTCTATGGGGAGGACTTCGACACGAACCCGAAGAACAAATGGAGCCAGGACATCCTGCCTGTCGAGGAGATGGATGGGGAGCTGAAGAGAAAGCTCCTCGTCCTCCGCATCCAGGCGGACCACGGCAAGAGCGTCTAGGGCTGGCGATGGGAGACCCGAAAGACAAGTCCTGGCTCGAAAAGGCCGAGGACTACACCTCCGACAGCTACGACCAGCAGCGGAAGGCGATCCCCGAATGGGACACGTTCGGACGCGCCAAACACGACGTCGAAGTCGGAATCATGAAGGGCGTCTACGCGGGCGCGAAGGGCCTGATTTCGGGCGTGATCGACCTCTTGATCCTCGGCTACAAGCTCCAGAACGACCCCGAGACCCAGAAGAAGGCCAACGACGCCGTCATCTGGGCGGCGAAGGAAACCTACACGGCGTACTTCGGATCTCCACAGGAAGTCCAGGACCAGAACAAACGGCTCATCGCCTGGGGAGACAAGGTCTACGAAGGGATCAAGAAGAGCGTCACGGATCAGTGGGAGGAGGCCGGCAAGACGGAGGGCAAGCGGACGGAGCTCGCGACGAAGTGGGTCTCTCGCGGTGTCTTCGAGGTGGCCCTCTTCTTCGTGGGCGCGGGCGAGGCGAAGGCGGCGGTCGAGGGGTCTTCCGCGGCCTCGAAGCTCGCGAAGACGGGGCGCGTCCTCGATGCGGCCGAGGTCGGCTGCAAGACCATCGTCATGAGCAACAAGGAAATCCTCGCGGAGCAGGCCGCGAAGGACGCCGCCGCGGCTCTGAAAGCCGCCGAGGAGGCGAAGGCCGCACAAGAAGCCGCCGCGGCTGCGGAGGCGGCCAGGGCAGCCGCGAAAGCCGAAGCGGCGAGTGTCGTGCCGAAGAAGAAGCTCGGCCTCGGCCTGAAGAACAAGAACACGGATTACATCAAGTGGTCGAAGGAACGGGGCTACAACACGTACTCGGAAATGAGCGGTCGCGGTTCCTTCTCGGAGCAGATCGACCAGGCGATGAGTGCTGCGGACGAAATCCATTTCAACATGAAGGACCTGGACACGAACAAGGCCAGCGGAGTATTGAACGATTTCGGCGAGCCGCTGAACAGAAACTACACCAATTACGAACTCTACCTCGTGAAGACGAACCCGGAGTTCCGGGCGAAAACCGTGTGGCATGCAGCCGACGGAACCGTCAAGCCCAAGGGCTGGATGCCGCCGGGCTTCTAGACGGAGGGGCGGGCGATGGCGGCGCGAGTTCCAGAAAGGGAGTCTATGGCTCTGAAAGACCGGGTCACCGCTGCGATGATCCGCCTCGACATCGGAAGCGAGAGAAGCCTCTTCATCGTGTTCGGCGCGGACGGCACCATCAACAGGATGGGGACCGGCGAAGAAGGATCGGTGGAGAAGCGATTCTTCGCGGGTTCGACGCGGGAACCAATTCTCGCCAGGTTTCTCGACGGAGTCCGAGAGCAGGCGCTGGAGTCTCCCGGCTCGTTCGTCCTTCCGGATCCCAAGGGGACTCCGACGACGCTGGACATCCGGTTCGTCACGGACGACCGGGAGCTGAAATTCCAGTTTCAGTTCGGCTCCGAATCGGAAGGGCCTCCGGGCGAGATTTGCGGATGGGTCGAGAGAGCCGTGGAATTGACCGACCCGTGGTACGAGGAAGAGAAGAAGCGCGCATCACGTACCTAGCGAGAACCGGCCAGGGCGACTGAGCGTCCTGCGAGCCCCGGCCGACGTCGAGCGTGTGGATCGTCGTGCTCGCGTCCGAGAATCACACTTCCCATTCCTGGGGGTCATGCGTGGGTGGACGGCACGGCCCTCCCTGCGTGGAGAACGTGTCGAGACGGCAAAAGTAAAATGCGACGCATGCGCGGGTTCTCTCTTTCCACTTCCCTTCGGGGTGCCGTGGCGATGGCGTTTCTGCTCGCACCGACGGGGTCGCAGGTGCAGGCAAGAGGAGCAGGCGCGCCGCCGCCGAGCCTGGAGCGCCTGCTGCAAGCCGCTCGCACCGGCGACGTGGCGGGCGTCACGAGCGCCCTGTCCAGCGGCGCGCCGATCGACGGCGGCGACCCGAAATGGGGAGAGACGGCCCTGATGCGCGCGGCGGCCTTCGGTCAACGCGCGACGGTGCAGGCCTTGCTCTCGGCGGGCGCGAATCCGCTGGTGGAGTCGGCCGGCAAACGCACGGCGCTCCACGCCGCGGCCGAGGGCGGCGATGTCGACATCCTCCGCGACCTTCTGACGAAGGGACTCCCCGTCGATGGCGGCGCCGATCGGGGGGACACTCCCCTGACGGTGGCCTGTGCCGCACGCCGACCGGCGGCCATCGAGGCGCTGGTGGCGGCCGGCGCCAGGCACGAGGCCATGGGCAGCGACTGCGGCACGCTGGCCGACCTCATCGATCGTTCGCTCGCGAACGACACCGGGTCCCGCGACCTGCCGGTCATCCGCGCGTTCATCCGTGCGAGGTCCGGACTCGAGGTCGCCGGGCGGGTCTCGGGGACGCCCATCCAGGCCGTGGTCGCAGGCTGCCACCACCCCGATGCGCCGGAGGTCGCGCGCCTGCTGATCGACGCCGGAGTCGACCTCGAGGTGAAGACCGCCGCGGGGCTGACCGTGAGGGACGAGGCACGTCGACGCCTGCGCGGCGAGCCGCGCTGCGCGGCCACGGTGGCCGAGTTCGATCGCCGGGGAGGCCGCCGATGAACCCGCACCGGAAACGCGGCTTCGGCGCCATCGCCGCCATCGGCGGGGGCCTGCTCCTCCTGGTGCTCGTCGCGGCGTTCGTGTGGTGGGTCGCAGGCGACGCGGAGACGGAATCGACCTGTGACACCTGCCGTGCGGCCGAAGTCGGAGACCTGGCCGGCGTGCGGTCGGCGCTCGCCGCCAGGACCGACCTCGACGCGCGGCGTGCGGAGGCGACCAGCGCACTCGACGCCGCGCTCAATCTCCTGGAGATCGAGGGCGGCACCCAGGCGCGCGACATCGTCCTGGCCCTGCTCGATGCCGGCGCCGACCCGAGTCAGTTCACGTCGATCGCCCGGGGTGGCCTCGGCGGACGTTCGGGCCGGCCCGGGAACACCGTGAGCGGAGCCGGGAGCGGCACCGCCTATGTCCTCTACGCCGCCGAGCGCGCGATCGGCCTCGGCGACGCGGCGCTGCTCGAGCGGTTCATCGCCGCGGGGCTCGACGTGACCGGCAAGCCCGGCGGGGCCACGTTGACGAGGGCCGCCGCCGAGGGCCAGCTGGCCGTGGTGCAGCGGCTCATCACGCTCGGCGCCAACGTGAACCACCGGCACGACGACCTCGGCTCGCCCCTGGCGGCCGCCGTGCATCGGCGCCATCGCGACGTGGCGACCCTGCTCGACCAGCACGGCGCCCGCGAGTGGCAGTGACCCACGCCCTCGACGATCCGTTCGTCGGAGACGACGCGGCAGACGGCGCACGGCGCGCGAACGGCGAGGTAGCACCCCCGCGCTCCCAACGTCCACCCTGGTTCACAACCGAGCAGCGCCCGATCCGATCGGCGACGTCCGCCGAGGGGCGTGGAGTGCGCGATGGCACCGTCAGTGGGCTCTGGGAGTGGTCGTCCCGGCTTCGCGCGGCCGCGAGGATTCCGATCTGAAGACCGGGCGCAACCGCCGCGGCGAAGGAGGAAGCGTCATGAGAAACCGAATCTGCTGCCTGCTCCTTTTCTTTGCCCTCGGGCCGCTCGCCCGGGCGCAGGACTGCCCGTGGCTTCCGGACGGCCGCATGGACGAGGCGTATCCCCAGATGGCCCCGTGGAGCACACTGGCCGGGGGCGTGGGGCGCTGCAAGTTCATCAGCACCGGGCGCCGGCCGAACAACATCCTCACGCTGACGAGCATGGTGAAAGCCACGCCTCGGGAGGCGGAGGGCTACGTCCGCTCGCTGCACGACTCGATGGCCAAGACCTACGAGGCCAGTCCCCTGCCGGCCATCGGCCCCGGCGGCTTCGGCGTGAGGCAGCGGGGCGACGAGACGAGCGGGCTCCTGACGCTCGTCGGCCACAGCGGGAAGGTCGTCGTGATGGCCCAGCTGAGCTTCCGCGCGCGGGTCACCGACGCGGAGGAGGCGGTCGCCGTCGCGCTGGCGAAAGAGACGCTCGCCCAGGCGAACGATCCCGTCGCCCAGAAGGCCGCGACGACCTGCCCGTACTTCGACGAGGTGGGCCTGCAGAGGCTGCTCCCCGGCAAGGACCGGGAGGTCCAGGTCTTCGGCGAGACGAGCTGCATGGCGCAGTCCGGCAAGAGCGTTCTCGTCCTGTCGATCCTCGACGCCGACGATCCGCAACGGACGATCGCGTCGCTGGCCGACGGCGGCTGCAGGACGGAGGCCGCCGAGCCGCTCGGACCCGGGGCCACGCTCTCCTGGGGCTGCACCGGAGGGAACCCGCGCGCGTCGGTGCGGTACGCGGAGCCCCATCGGGTCGTCGAGCTCCACCTCACCCCCGGCCGCGAGCCGACGGCGGAGGAGCGCAAGGGTCTCGTGGAGCTGGCCCGGCTCGCCCGGACCCGGCATGTCGCTCCCTGATGGAAAACACCGGATTACGACCGATCGTCATCGCAGGAGGTCTCTCGTGAGCATTCGCACGCCTCTCGTCCGGTTCCTGATCGCCTCGGTCCTCATGCTCGGGTGCGCCGGCGCGTCGAGCGCGCCAGCGGCCGAGGCGCCCCCGGCCGCCGCGTCTGCCGCGGAAGGGGGAATCACCTGGAAGCCGATCCCCGCGGGGACCTTCACCATGGGCTGCACGACGGGCGACAGGGATTGCGGCTCCGAGCTGCCGCACGCCGTGACGATCACGCGCGCGTTCCTGATGGCGGAGACGGAGACGACGAACGGGTCGTACCGCCTCTGCGTCAGCTCCGGTGCCTGCAAGGCGCCGAAGGAGTGGGTGGGAGGCGAGAACGAGCCGGTCGTGAACGTGGAGAAGAGCGACGCCGTTTCGTTCTGCGCGTGGGCGGGGGGACGACTGCCGACGGAGGCCGAATGGGAGTACGCGGCGCGGGGAGGCCGGAGCGGGCTCATCTACCCGAACGGCAGCACCATCAGTCACGACGACGCGAACTACTCCGGTACGGGGGGCCGCGACCAGTGGGAGGAGGTCGCGCCGGTGAGGTCGTTCCCTCCCAACGGCTACGGCCTCTACGACATGGCCGGCAACGTCTGGGAGTGGGTCAGCGACGGGTACGACTCGTATCGGCCCGGCCCTGCCGTCGATCCAAAGGGCCCGGCAACAGGTGTCGCCCGCCTGAACCGCGGCGGCTCGTGGTACAGCTTCCCGAGCTTCCTGCGCGTCTCGTATCGGGTCTCGGTCGGGGCCGAGACTCGCTTCGACTACGGGTTCCGTTGCGTACGGAACAGGCTCGCTGAGGCTTCCGCCCCTGGGCCCTGCACGGCGTCCGTGCAAACGCGGCGGGTCGTGGCGGGAATCCCCCGGCAGCCGCGGTGCGGGAACAAAGCGGCTCCCGGGCGCGTTCCAGCTGCGTCGCCGCCCCGCTTCGGACGCGGGCGGCCAGGAGGCTCCATGGATCCCTCGCGTCTCGTCCTCGGCATCGCCCGCGCCGCCCTCGGCGGGGGGAAGAAGAAGGCTGGAAAGGCCCGAGGCTTCCTCTCCACTTCGGGCCTGTTGACGCCGGCCAGCCTTCTCGGCGCGGCCGGGGTCGCCTGGGGCGTCTGGGAGACGCTCCAGGCGAAGGGGGGCGGGCCGGGGGGCGGCCCTCCCGTCCCCCCGACCCCGCCGACGCTTCCGCCTCCGCCGGGGCCCGCCCTCGCGGTCCCCGCCCGCGCGGCGGCCGTGGCGGAGGCGCCGTTCCCCCCGGAGGCGCTCCGGCTCGTGAGGCTCGCGCTCTCGGCGGCCCGGGCCGACGGCGTCCTCTCGGACGGGGAACGCGAGGCGCTCCTCGCCGTCGCCCGCGCCGAGGGGGCCGAGGACGCGGTCGCGGCGGAGATCGCGCGGCCGACGCCGCTCTCCGAGGTTCTCCGCGACGCCCCCCCGTCGAGCCGGGAAGAGCTCTACGTCCTCGCCTTCACGGTCGTGCGCGCCGACGAGGGGGTCTCCGGCACCGAGAGGGTCTACCTCGCGCACCTGGCGAACCGCCTCTCTCTCACGCCCGACCGGACGGCCGCGCTCGAGGCGAGGACCGCGGCGGCGATCGACGCCGCCCCGGTCTCCTGAAAGGAACCGGGTCGATGTCCGACGCGCGCTGGCATCTCCTCATCGGCGGCCACCCGGTGGGCCCCCTCACGGCTGACGAGGTCCGCACGAGCCTCGCCAGCGGCAGCGCCGACCGCGCAACGCTCGCGTTCGGGCCGGGCCTCGCCGGCTGGACGCCGCTCGGGGGCGTCCCCGAGCTCGCGGGGCCGTCCGCTGCGGGCGCGCCGCCGCTCCCTCCGCCCCCTCCGCGTCGGGCGCACGAGATCGACTTCGAGGTCCACGGCTCCGAGATGCAGTTCGTCGAGGTGACGCTCGACCCGGGCGAGGCGGTCGTCGCCGAGGCGGGCTCGATGATGTTCATGACCTCGGGGATCGCGATGGAGACCGTCTTCGGCGACGGTTCCTCCGCCGCGCCGTCGGGCGGTTCGAAGCTGATGGGGGCGCTCCTCGGCGCCGGAAAGCGGCTTCTGACGGGCGAGAGCCTCTTCATGACCGTCTTCGCGAACGCCGGCCGCGGCCGCGAGAGGGTCGCCTTCGCGGCCCCCTACGCCGGGAAGATCCTCCCGATGGACCTCGCCAAGCTCGGCGGCGAGCTCGTCTGCCAGAAGGACTCCTTCCTCTGCGCGGCCCGCGGCGTGTCGGTCGGGATCGCGTTCCAGAAGCGGCTCGGCGTCGGTCTCTTCGGCGGTGAGGGTTTCGTCATGCAGCGCCTCACGGGTGACGGCCTCTGCTTCGTCCACGCGGGAGGGACGATCCACCCGGTCGACCTCGCCGCCGGGGAGACGCTCCGCGTCGACACGGGCTGCCTCGTGGCGCTCGCGCCGTCCGTCTCCTACGACATCCAGTTCGTCGGGAACGTGAAGACGGCGCTCTTCGGCGGGGAAGGGGTCTTCTTCGCGTCGCTGACCGGGCCCGGGAAGGTCTGGCTCCAGTCGCTCCCGCTCTCGCGCCTCGCCGACCGGATCGTCTCCGCCGCGTCGCGCACGGGCCGCTCGGAGGAGGGGTCGGTGCTCGACGGCGCAGGCCTCGGCCGTCTCTTCACCGGGGGCTGACCGGTCGTGCCTCCCGCCGCCTCTCGCCGGCTTCGCCGGGCTCTCGGGACGCTCCTCGGCGCCGTCGCCGTCCTCGCGGCGGCGGTCGTGACGACGGGCTGCGTCCTCTCGGCGCCGGGATACGAAGGGCCGCGGACCGCGTACTTCGACGGGAAGAGGTTCCGCAACGAGGTCCCGGAGGAGCACGGCTTCGGCGCCTTCCTGAAGTGGATCACGAACCGCGACCGCGGGCCGTGGCCCGAGGAGAAGCTCGCCGTCGCCCCCGCCCCGCCTCCTCCCCCGCGCGTCGACGGGGGCGCGCTGCGCGTCACGTTCGTGAACCACTCCACGGTCCTCGTCCAGGTCGACGGGCTGAACCTCCTCACCGACCCGGTCTGGTCGGACCGTGTCGGGCCGGCCTCGTGGCTCGGCGTGAAGCGCCTCCGGGAGCCGGGGCTGCGCTTCGAGGACCTCCCGCCGATCGACGCCGTCCTCCTCTCGCACAACCACTACGACCACCTCGACCTCCCGACGCTCCGGCGGATCGAGGAGCGCTTCCGGGCCCCCGTGATCACGGGGCTCGGGAACGCCGAGTACCTCCGGCGCAAGGGGATTCCCGGCGGCGTCGACCTCGGCTGGTGGGAGGGGCACGACCTCGCGCCCGGCGTCCGCGTGACCGCGGTGCCAGCCGCTCACTTCTCCGGGCGCGGCCTCTTCGACCGCGACCGGACGCTCTGGTGCGGCTTCGTCGTGGAAGGGCCTTCTGGACGCGTCTACTACGCGGGCGACACGGGGTGGGGAACGCACTTCGACGAGGTCCGGCGCCGCTTCGGGCCGATGCGCCTCGCGCTCCTCCCGATCGGCGCCTACCGTCCGCGCTGGTTCATGAAGCCGGTCCACGTCGACCCGGCCGAGGCCGTCGCCGCCGCCCGGGTCCTCGAGGCGGAGACGAGCGTCGGCGTCCACTTCGGGACCTTCCCCCAGGCCGACGACGGGATCGACGAGCCGGCCGCGGACGTCGCCGCCGCGCTCGCCCGGCTCCGCGACGAGGGGATCCCGCCGCCGCGCTTCGTCGTCCCGGCGAACGGCCAGGCGCTCGAGGCGCCGGCCGCGCCGTAGGCCCCGTGCGCCCGGCGCCTGCTCGCTACGGCTTCGTCCGCCCGCGCGAGAACGTCCAGTCGACCTGCAGGATTCCTCCCTGAACGGCGACCTCACGCTTCCCGTCGCCAATCGGTCCCTCGAGAGTGAAATCCATCGTGGCCATCGGCGCGGCGGAAGCCTTGACGAGCCCCGGACGGGGTCAAGCCCCGGACGGGGTCAGGTCTTGATTTTCTATTCTGTGCCGGCGAGTGGAACGCAGAGCGTCGTGGACTTGAAGCGCAGGCTGGCGCTGGTCGACGGACGTCAAGCCGATCGCTGGAACGGCATGGTGCGACGCACCGCACCTCCAGTACGTGCTCGCCGGGACGATTCACGTCCTCATGAGCGATGGGACCGGGTTCGACGTCAAGGCCGGCGACGTCTCGGTTCTGGCCGCCGGGCACGACGCGTGGGTCGTGGGCGACGAGACCGCCGTAGCCGTCGACTGGTTCGGCGCCACGGATTACGCGAAGGGCTGAAGGCCTCGCCGCATCTCCCGGTGCCCTCGAGCGGGCCGGCCCTGTCCGGTCAGCGACCGGCGAGGTGCGCGCGGAAGGCCGCTTCGCGCTCGGCCTTCGACTCGTCGAACGCCGCCGCGAAGTTGCCCTCCTCGTCGTCCGACACGGCGAACCGCCGGAAGTAGTCGAGCACCGCGGCGAGGTCGTACTGCAGCACGTGGACGATTTCGTGCGCCAGCATCGCCACCCGGGCCCTCCAGTTCGTGCGGGCGACCGCGCCCTCGTACAGCAGCACCCGCCCCGGCATGCCGACACCGTCGAGCGTGGCGGCCGTCCGGCGGGCGATCCCGGGCGGGTAGCCCGAATCGATCAGGCCCCGCGCGAAGGCCCCACGGCTCGGGTAGAAGCTGACGCTGAACTCGACGGGCGGAAGGCCCAGCGGCCCCTGCAGGACCTCGACGACCGAGGAGATCGTCTGCGGCCAGTTGCGGATCCTGTCGCCGTGCGCCACGGCGATCGTCCGGTCGGCCGGTCACGACAGCGTGTGCGGCCCGGCCCCGGCGCAGGACGCGACGAGCCCCGCGACCGCCACCAGCGCCGGCGCGCGCCCCGGAAGGCCGCGCGACCGGAAGCGCTCGAGTCACGAGCCGTCGACGGTGTTACGCACGGGAGAGGAGGATGGGGCGTCCGCCTCGCGCCCGGAAGGCTCCAGGGCTGAAGGCGTCGACGGCCGGGCGTCGTGACCGTCAGCGCGGGTTCCCGTAGAGCCGCGCGAGGCGCGCTGGCGGGACGCCTGCCGCGTAGAGGAACGGGAAGACGTTGACCAGGACGAAGTAGTAGAGCGGGCGCGAGAGAAACCGCCGGCCGGAGACGCGGACTCGGGCCGGGACCGTGCGGATCTTCCCCACCCGCCGGAGGCGCCGGCTCATCTCCAGGTCCTCCATGAGCGGCTGCTCCGGGTAGCCTCCGAGCCGCTCGAAGATTCCGGCTCGGATGAAGACCGCCTGGTCGCCGTACGGCAGACCGGTGTAGTTTGACCTCAGGTCGGCAAGGTGTAGGAACGGTGCGAGCCGGTGGCCCGGCGCGTCGGGAACGGTTCTGGTCCGGAAAGCCCCTGCGACGACGCCCGGGTCGGCGAGCGCCTCGGCGACGTGGCGGATCGCGTCAGTCGGGAGCTCGACGTCGGCGTGGAGGAAAAGGAGCACGTCGCCCGTGGCGGCCCGGGCCCCGGCGTTCATCTGGAGAGCGCGGCCTCGCGGCGCGTGGAGGACGCGGACCCCTTCCACCTCGCGGGCGACGCGGATCGTGCCGTCGCGGCTCCCGCCGTCGACGACGAGGACCTCGTGCCACGGGCCGGAGTCGAGAAGGGTGCCCAGCTGCCTGCCGATGCGGGCCTCTTCATCGAGGACCGGGATGACGACGGAAACGCGGGGCGTCTCCGCGGCGAGACGTGCGAGCGCTCTCGCGGTTGCCGGGGCGCGGATCTCGCCGCGCACGAGACGCCGTCGGAGCGGCTCGAGGTCTTCGGGGCGATCGACGTCGAACCAGGGCGGCAGGACGTGGACGGAGAGTCCGCGCTCGAGGAGCCGCTCCTTCGTACGTTCGAAGGTCTCCTCCGAGCTCCACGGCAGCCCTTCGAGGAGGCCGTCCGGCGCCCGACGCAGGCCGAGGAGATAGAAGCCCCCGTCGTCGGAGGGTCCGAGGACCGCGTCCTTCGTCCCCAGCGCCCGCCGAGCGTCGTCGAGGAGCGTTCCGGGGAGCCCCGGGGAGTCGGTGCCGACCGCGAGCGCCGCGGGGGCCCTCGCGAGGGCGCGCTGGAGCATTCGACTCAGCCGATCGCCGAGGTCGCCGTCGCCCTGCGCCCAGGCCCCACGCACTCCCAGCTCGCGCCACTCGGGCGCGTCCGGGTCGGTCGTGGCAAGGACCGGCACGCCCCAGGGGTGCGACGAGACGTCGGCCCACGTGTCCTCGAAGAACGCTCGCGCGATGCCGGCGGCGGCTTCCTGCCCGATGACCTCGGCGAGGCGCGTCTTGGCTTCGCCGGCCCGCGGAGGCTTGGCGAAGACCAGGACCGGGAGGCGCCTGTTCAGCGTCTCAGCCACCGGAACACCTTCGTCAGCCGGGCCTTCGTGCCGGGAGTCAGCTTCGTTCGCATGTATGCGTCTCCGAGCGCCCGGTTCACTTCGGAGAGGCTCGGGTAGGTGTGGATCGTCGCGGAGAGCCTGGCGAGGGTGATCCCGTGCTTCTTCGCCAGGACCAGCTCGGCCAGCAGGTCTCCCGCGCGCGGGTGGACGATCGTGGCGCCCAGGATCTCCCCTTTTGGCCCGGCGACCACCTTCGCGAAGTACCCCTCGGATTCGCCGTCGCAGACGGCGCGGTCGACGTCGTCAAACGTCACCTTGAAGACCTGGTGTGGAGTGCTCCCCGCCTTCGCGTTCGTCTCGTTCAGTCCCACGTGCGCGATCTCCGGCTCAGTGAACGTCGTCCACGGGAGGTTCGCGAGATCGTGCCGCGTCGTACCGGGGAAGAGAGTGTTCCGGATGACGACCCTCGCCTGGTGCCCCGCCCAGTGCGTAAAGAGCGGGCCACCGGCCACATCTCCCACCGCCCAGACCGACGGAACGTTCGTCCGGCACCTCGCGTCGATCTCGATTCCCTTCTTCGAGAATCTCACTCCCGCCGCCTCGAGCCCGAGGCCGTCGACGTTTGCCGTTCGGCCGACGGCGACGAGGATCTCGTCGGCTTCGACCTCAGTCTCGACGCCTCCCGCCCGGGCGACGGTCACGATCTTCTTTCCGTCGCGCGACGCGACACGCGTCGCGCGGCTCCCGTCGAGGATTCGAACCCCTTCGCCCCGGAGTCTCGCCGCGAGGACGGCAGCCACGTCCGGGTCTTCCTTCGCGCAGATGTGAGCCGTGGAGGAGACGATCGTCACCTTCGTCCCGAGCCGGGCGAAAGCCTGTCCCAGCTCCGTACCGATCGGACCACCTCCCATGACGACGAGCGATCCCGGCCGCTCGTCCATCTCGAAGACCGTCTCGTTCGTCAGGAATCCCGCCTCGGCGAGTCCCGGGAGTCGCGGGGACCGTCGCCCGGGAGCCGGTGGCGACGACGATGTGCCGCCCCCAGACCGTCTTCCCGCGATCTCGACCTCGTGGGCCGACTTCAGCCTCGCCGCGCCCTGAAAGACCTCCACGCCCAGCCCGGTGAACCGCTCGACGGAATCGTGGGGCGCGATGCGCGCCTGGGTCGACCGGACCCAGGCCTGCACCGCCTTCCAGTCCTGGGGGCCCGGCTCCGGGAGGTTCAGGCCGAAACGGCCTCCCTCCCGCGCGTGCTGAAGCGCCTTCACCGCGGCGAGGAGCGCCTTCGAGGGGACGCAGCCCGTGTTCAGGCAGTCGCCCCCCATCCGGTGCTTCTCGGCCAGCGCCACGCGGGCCCCAAGACCCGTCGCTCCGGCGGCCACGACGAGCCCGCCGGAGCCGGCGCCGATCACGACGATGTTGTAGCGCTCCATTCCCCGCTCCTGTGCCACCTGGATGCCCGAACTCGACAGAACGTTTCGCACGGGAGCCTATGTGACGACATCCGAAACCTCTACGCTCGGCACGGCATCGGAATGGGGAGAGACTCGTCGACAGGCTCGCCCCTCATCCGACCGGACCAGGACAAGGAGACTTCGCCATGCGGTTCACCCTCACCGCCACACTCGTCGCCGTCACGGCCCTCGCCGCACTCCCTTCGGCAGCGGCGAATGTTCCCGGGGCTCCTCCGCCCTTTGCCCTCCCGGACGTCGACGGGAAGACCGTGACGCTGGAAAGCTTCAGGGGCGCGTCCCCGGTCCTCCTGGTCTTCTACCGGGGCTACTGGTGACCGTACTGCGTGGAGCAGTTGCTCCAGCTGGAACGCCTGAAGGCCACCACCCTTTCCGGAGTCGCCGTCCTGGCGATCTCGCCCGACCCGGCTGAGAAGACGAAAGGGCTGCTCGAGAAGGTCCATCGTTCGAAGGACGTCACGCTGACGCCCCGGTTCCTCTCCGACCCGGACCTGAAAGCCACGGACGCCTACGGGATCCGGAACGCCGAGGCAAGGAAGCCTCTACCGCACCCGACGACCGTCCTCGTGGATCGCGACGGCCGGGAGGTCTGGCGATTCACCGAGAGGGACTACAAGCGGCGGCCGACCGACGACGAGATCCGTACGGCCGTGGGCCGGCTTCGATCCGGGAAGTAGGCCGAGCGGACAACCCTTACGAAACCGAATGGCACCCGCCGGCATCCGATCGTTCGAGGAGAATTCGATGCTCGGCAAGCTTCTTTCCCTTCGCGCCTTCGTCGTCAGGACTGCGAACGCGCTGTCGTGGGTGCCGCTGACCGCGGCTCGGCTCGCCCTCGGCTGGGTCTTCGTACAGTCGGGCTGGGGCAAGCTCCACAACCTCCCGCAGGTCGTCGAGTACTTCACCAGCCTCGGGATCCCCGCACCGAGCCTCCAGGCTCCGTTCGTGGCGGGCGTCGAGCTCGTCGGCGGGGTCTTTCTCCTCGGCGGGCTCTTCACGAGGGTCGTCTCGGTACCGCTGGCAATGACGATGGTCGTCGCGCTCCTCACGGCCAAGCGCGCGGACATCGCGAGCGCCGGAGACCTCTACGGAACGGTCGAGTTCCTTTACCTCCTCGGGTTCGGCACCCTCGCCGCGTTCGGAGCTGGCTTCCTTTCCCTCGACGAGATCCTCGTCCGGCGATTCGCGCCGGCCCCGGGAACCCCGGGCTCGGACTGAAGGCGGCACCGGACAGTCCCGGGCGGCATCGAACGTCGCGGGAAGCACCGCTTCCGCGACGAGACCCCTGCCTCCAGAATCGCGGCGAAGGAGACCGGACCGTGGAGACCTACTACAAGCCCGAGCACCTGCAGAAGTTCGCATCGATCGGCGAGGGGAACGACGCGCTCGCGAAGAAGTTCTTCGATTACTACGGGGCCGTCTTCGCCGACGGCGCGCTTTCCGCGCGCGAGAAGGCGCTCATCGCCCTGGCCGTCGCCCACGTCGTCCAGTGCCCGTACTGCATCGACGCCTACAGCCAGGAGTGCCTGAAGCTCGGCTCGGACCTCGAGCAGATGACCGAGGCGCTCCACGTCGGAGTGGCGATCCGGGGCGGCGCCTCGCTCGTACACGGGGTGCAGATGCTCGAGCACGTCCACAAGGCGTCGATGTAGCGCCGGATGCCCGACGCCCTCTCCCTCCCGTCGAGGAACGAGCCGCGCCGCGCGCCAGCAGAGGCGCCGCCCGGCCCGCGCGCCGTTCCGTTCTCGCTCCGGGCCCGGGGCTCGGGCCTCGCTTCGCCCGAAACCCAGCTCGCGCTCCTCGACGGGGTCGACCTCGCGGCCTCCGCGCACTCTGGCGACTTCTCGAAGGCCCTCGCCTCGGCGGGCTCGCTCCCCCTTCGCCCCGCAGCGCTCGATATTTTCCAGGTGAACCTCGGAAAGCTCTGCAACATGAGCTGCCGGCACTGCCACGTCGACGCCGGCCCCGACCGCACCGACGCGATGATGGACCGCGAGACGGTCGACGCCTGCCTGCGGGCGCTCGACCTCACCGGGGCCCACACCGTCGACGTGACGGGGGGAGCCCCGGAGCTGAACCCGCACTTCCGATACCTCGTCGACGAGGCGGTGAAGAGGGGGAAGCACGTCCTCGACCGCTGCAACCTGACGGTCCTCCTCGTTCCCTCGCTCCGCGACCTCCCGGAGTGGCTCGCCGAGCGGGGCGTCGAGATCGTCGCGTCGCTCCCGCACCCGCGCAAGAGAGGTACCGACGCGCAGCGCGGGGACGGGACGTTCGACAAGTCGCTCGACGCGCTGAGGAGGCTGAACGCCCTCGGCTACGGCTCAGGGCGAAGCGACCGGACTCTGACGCTCGTGACGAACCCGGTCGGAGCGTTCCTCGCCGCCAGCCAGACTTCCATGGAAAGAGAGTGGAAGGAGGCGCTCGGGAGGGAGCACGGCGTGACGTTCGACCGCCTCATCGCCCTGAACGACATGCCGATCTCCCGCTACCTCGAGTGGCTCGAGGCGAGCGGAAACCTCGAGAGCTACCTGAAGCTCCTCGTCGACTCCTTCAACCCCGCAACGGTCGCGGGGCTCATGTGCCGCAACACGATCTCGGTCTCCTGGGACGGCTCGCTCTACGACTGCGACTTCAACCAGATGCTCGAGCTGCCGGCCCTCTCGGCCCAGGGGCGGCCCCTCCACGTTCGCGACCTCGACCCGGAAGCCCTCGCGGCGCGAGACATCGTCACGCGCCGGCACTGCTTCGGCTGCACGGCAGGTGCCGGCAGCTCCTGCGGCGGGGCGATCGAGGGCTGAGGCCGAAGGCCTGTCCCTTCAGCGGCCGTTGATCCGCTTGTCGTAGTCGAAGTACCGGACCCGGAACGACCGATCGAGCTTCGGCTTCGTGACGCGGTAGCGGTTCACGTAGTCGACGATCTCCGGGTCCGCGTTCCCCCGCGCCCTCTCGAAAGAGAGGAAGTCCTTCTCGAACCAGTCGAAGATCTTCGAGAGCGTCACGGTCCGGCGACCGGGGTCGGCCGCGACGTTTCGGTCCTCCTCCACGAACTCCCGCATCGCCGCGTCCAGCTGCGCATCGAGCCTCTCGGGAACGAACGCCTCGCGGGGAAGGCGCGGACAGCCGATCGACGCGCAATTGAGGGCCGCGTGGATCCGGGGATCGGCGAATTCCTTGCGAATCAGGTCGTCTTCGAGAGCCTTGAGGCTCCACGTCTCCCCGTCGAGCCGCACCTTCATCGAGACGAAGAAGGAGTAGCCGCTGACGAGTCCCCCGTTCCAGACGCTCTCCTTCTCCGGCCCGCGAGAGAGGACCCCCTGAAAGACAAGCGCGTTGTAGGCGTTGACGTAGTAGGCGAGCCGGTCGTCCCGCGTGGGAAAGAGCGATGGGTTGCTCTTCGGCCCCTGCCGGGCGAGGCGCGCGAGCCAGGCGTCGAGCCCGGCGCGGTCCCGGGCGAGGGCCTCGTAGTCGACCCGGCCCTTCTCGTCGACGAATCGCTCGAGGACCGCCGTCCACTCGGCGTGGGAGAAGCGCTCCCGCCCCTCAGGGGCCACCTGAGCCGTCGCGGGCGCCGCCACGAGGGCGAGGAGGACCAGTGAAGCCAGGGTAGCGACGGAGGCTGCGGCCGCCACAGTCGCTGCGGCGGCCGCCGAGCCCCAAATGCCCACCGGGTTCGTCACGGGCGTGCGCCTGTTCATCTCGGTCCTTCCTCCACCTATGGGATGCCCGCACGCGGGCCCCGGTTTCGATCCGTTCGCCGAAGCGTGACGGATCGCACGATCAATCGACGGGTTTGCAGGCGCGTTCCGGCGTCCGTTTCCGCGAAACCGTTCGCCCCGCTGCGGCATCCCGTTGACCGTGAGGTGTGCATGGCTCGAGAACTGACCGTCGGCGTCCCTGGAGGCATGAGGTGATGGACCGCCCGGGCCTCGCGCCTCCTGCCCCGGCCGGATTGCCCACTTTCGCCGACCTCGGCACCCGCGAGAGGGCGCTCTCGGCCGGCTGGGAGCGCCTCGACCCGGAATTCCGGACGCCGAACCAGGTCCTCGGCCGCCGATCGGCGATCGGCTGCGTCGCCCTCGAGATCACCCAGCGCTGCAACCTCGACTGCACGCTCTGCTACCTCTCCGAAAGCTCCGAGGATGTGAAGGACCTCCCGCTCGACGTCGTCCTCCGGCGGATCGACCGGATCCGCGAGCTCTACGGGCCGGGCGTCAGCGTCCAGGTGACCGGCGGAGACCCGACGCTCCGCGACCGCCGCGAGCTCGTGGCGATCGTGAAGCGTCTCGCGGAGAGGGAGCTCCGCCCCTCCCTCTTCACGAACGGCCTCCTCGCCACGCGCGACCTCCTGGCGGAGCTCGCGGGGGCCGGGCTCTTCGACGTCGCCTTCCACGTCGACACGACCCAGCGCCGGAAGAGGTACCCGACGGAGGAATCGCTGAACGAGGTGCGCCGCGAATACATCGAACGCGCGAAGGGGCTGCGCCTCGCCGTCGTCTTCAACACGACGGTCCACGCGGGGAACCTCGCGGAGGTCCCCGCGCTCGCCCGCTTCTTCCTCTCCGTCTCCGACATCGTCGGAATGGCGTCGTTCCAGCTCCAGGCGGAGACGGGGCGAGGCGAGCTCCGGACGAAGGAGGCCCACGTCACGATGCCCGCGATCCGCGAGAGGATCACGCGCGGGATCGGTGCCCAGCGCCTCTCCTGGGACACCGCCCTCGTCGGCCACCCCGAGTGCCACCAGGCGGTCATGCTCGTGACGGCGGGCGATTCGTTCGTGGAGATCCTCGACGACCGGCCCCTCTTCGAGCGTTTCCTCGAGGAGTTCCGCCACGTCCCGTTCGACCGGCGCGACGTGAGGGGAACGGCGCGGAAGGTCATCGGCGCGGCGCTGAAGACCCCGTACTGGGCCGTTCACGGAAGCGCCTTCCTCGCGCGGAAGGTCTGGGGCCTGAGGCGCGGCCTCCTCGCCACGCGCGGCAAGACCGGGAAGCTGACGTTCTTCATCCAGAACTTCCAGCCGGCCGAAGAGCTCGACCCGGAGCGGATCCGGAACTGCTCGTTCATGGTGATGACCGACGACGGCCCCGTCTCGATGTGCGAGCACAACGCGCGCCGCGAGGAGATCATCCTGAAGCCGCTCGCGCTCGGGCTCGAGGCCGACGCGCCGCTCTGGGACCCGCGGAGCGGCCGCGTTCTCGAGACCGTCCTCCCCGTCCATCCCTCGACGGCCCGCCTCCCGGTCCTGAGGCCCGCGGCGGGCGCCGGGTGCAATGCGAGCGGGTGCCCCTGATGTGCGCTCGGTTCGCGGGAGGGATCGCTGCGGCGCTCATCCCCGGACTTCTCGTCCTTCCGCTTGCCGCCGGCCTCCCGCCCGCCTCGGTCGGGAGCGCGCTGTCCGTCCTCCCCCGCCGGAGCGCGCCGCCCGATCACCCGTGCGCCCTCCCAGACGCGGTATTCGAGGATTTCCACGAAAGCGATGGTGTGAGGATCCGGATCCTGCGGCGACCGGACGGCGCCCCGATCGTCCGGGCAACCACGCGTATCAGCGCTCTCCCGCTCGCCGCCGCAGAGCTCGTCGCGCGCGTGGAAGGGTGGCCCGAGTGGGCGCCGCGCGTCCGCGCCGCGGCATGGCTCGCCGGAGGGCCACCCGCGTTCCGGCTCCTCGTCGACGCGCCGTGGCCCTTTTCCGACCGGGATTACGCGATCGCGCCTTCGCTGGAGGAGGACGCCGGAAAGCTCCTCGTCTTCTGGGACGGTGCGACAGAGCGGCTCCCGCCTCCGGCGAAGGGCGTCGTGAGGATCTCGCGGGTTCGCGGCGGCTTCTCGTTCGATCAGGAGGCCGGAGCGGGGACGATCCGGGTCGTCTACACCCACGAGTCGGACCTCGGCGGCCGCCTGCCCCGGTGGGCGGAGGACGGCTCGAACCGGAGGGGGCCGATCGGGGTCCTGCGCGGTCTGGGGCGCGCCCTCTCGCGCGGCACCCTTCAGGGGCCGTACCTACGAGAGCCGTAAGCGGGTCATCGAGCGCCCCGTCCCGGAAGTCGGACGAGCCTCTCCCCTGCGAACCACTAGGGTTTCGTGCGCCCGCGCGAGAACGTCCACTCGACCTGCAAGGTTCCGCCTTGAACGGGGACCTCACGCTTGCCATCGCCAATGGGTCCCTCGAGGGTGAAATCCATCGTGGCCATGGGTGCGGCAGAAGCCTTGACGAGTTTCGCTTCATATCCTGGCGCGGCTTCCTGCTGGAAGCCGTCGGTGCTGGGGGTGATGAACATGTAGCGGGTGCGTGCCCGGTTCAGGTCCGTTTCGACCGTGAGGGGCGTGTCGCCCGTCCTCAGCGGTCGGGTCCCGGTCGTCCGCACGACCGGTTCCGGGCCGGCGAGAGTCGGATCGTCGGCATGGTAGGTATCGTCGATCGTCAGGCTCCCGGTGCAGTCTTCGTTCCACCAGGGCTGGTACGAACCGGTCGCGGCCATCGGATCGCCGTTCGGATTGTCGAAGGCCGCGAAGTAAGACGCCGCGGCTTCCGCGCTTGATGTTATGGGGCACACGAGCTGCGCCGCGCGCTTGTAGACGGTCGTGGTCAGGCCCTCGGCTGGTCTGCCTGTGACGATCTCCGCCGACCACCTGATCGAAATCGCGAGGGTCCCCTCGACACCGGATGGTTCCGCGAGCAGGCCCCCGCCCGGCTTTGGGGCCGGGCCGGCATCGGATGGCGCCTGCGCGCCCTTCGGCGCCGCCACTCCGGCCTGGGCCGCCGCCGGTTCACCGGATTCAGAAGCACGCTGATGTTCGCTTGTTGCCGGTGGCTTCCCGCACGCTGCGAGCAGCGCCACGAACAACGACATGAGACCTGCCGTGAGTTTCGTATCCATTCGCCACCCCCCGACCATTCCGCCCCTATTCTCGCCTGCAATTCCGATGAATCGGGCCCGTGCTTTCGATCGCCAGCTGGAAAACCCGGCCTGTCTGAGGTATGGCCTGCAGGCGCAGCCCGCCTCGCGGCCGCCGCCCTTCAGGGTCCCGTGTCGAGCGGCAGGTCCGGGACGGGGAGCTCGGTTTCATCGCGCCGCGCGACACAGGGCCGGGGAGAGGCCGTACACCGCTGCCTCCTGCGCACCGGGATACCAGAGAACACCGATCCTGAGGACGTTCGGACGCGTCGTCATATGGCGAGGCAAGGCACTTCTCGTCATCGACCTGCAGAACGACTATTTGCCCGGGGGGGCGTTCCCTCTCTGGAACGCCGAGGCCACGCTGGAAGTCGTGGAGCGCTCCATCGCGCGGGCCCGGGAGAAGGGCGTCCCCGTCGTCATCGTCCAGCACGTCGCCGACCGTTCTCAGGGGCTGACCGGGCCTGTAATGCCGTGCCGGTTCGAGACCTTCTCTTCCGGGTGGCGCCGAGGCGCCGGCCCGGGAGACACCGATGAACACCACGATTCACGCCCCGCACCTGACCACCGAGAGCTTCGAGACCGAGGTCCTCCGCTCCGAAAGGCCCGCCGCCGTCGACTTCTACGCCGACTGGTGCGCCCCCTGCCGCGCTGCCGTCGCCTCTCCCGAGAGCTCCTCGAGCATCCGGTGCGTCACGACGTTGCGCTGCACCTCTCCGAGCTGCGAGACGCAGCCGAGAAGGGCGACGTGCTCCTCGGCCCGCGCGACGAGCTCGTCGGCGGGCGGGAGGTCGTCGGCGAGGGCGAGGTGATCGTCGAGCGTCTCGTGGGGGCGGGCGCGGAAGGCGCGCCGGCGCATGTTCCGCGCCGCGTTCCTCACGAGGACCGAGAGCAGCGCCCGCGACCCCTCTTCGTCCGAGACGAGGGCCCGCGCCTGCGGCAGGCCGAGGAACGTGTGGAAGGCCTCCTGCACCGCGTCGAGCGCATCGTCGGCCGTCAGCCCCTCCCGCCGCGCCACGCCCGCGAGGCGCGGCGTGTGGCACCTCGCAAGCTCCGAGACCCATCCCGTGAACGGTCGTTCCGGATCTTCCTTCGCCACCGTAACCTCCTGGGGAGACCAATGTACATCCAGAGCCTGACCCGCTACCCCGTCAAGTCCATGGCCGGCGAGCCGCTGCGCGAGGCGTCGCTCACGCCGCTCGGCATCGAGGGCGACCGCGTCGTCCAGGTCGTCGACGCCCTCGGCGCGATCGTGACTTCTCGCAACCGGCCCCGTCTCCTCGGCCTCCACGCCGCGCTCGGCCCCGACGGCGAGCCGCTCGTCGACGGTCGCCGATGGACCGACGACGCCGTCGCCGCCGCCGTGGCGTCCGCCGCCGGGCGCGGCACGCGCCTGCGCCGCGGCGACGAGGACGAGCGGTTCGACATCCTCCCCCTGCTCGTGACGACGGACGGCGCGCTGGACGCCCTCGGCCGCGACGTCCGCCGCCTCCGGCCGAACATCGTCATCGGGGGGGTGGAAGGCCTGGCCGAGCGGAGCTGGGAAGGGGCGTTCCTCCGCGTCGGCGAGGCGGTCATCGGGCTCCACAGCCTACGGGGCCGCTGCATCATGACGACCTACGACCCCGACACCCTCGAGCACGACCCTGAGGTCCTCCGTGACATCGGCCGGCGCTTCGGCGGCCGGTTCGGCCTCAACGCCTGGGTGGAAAGACCCGGTCCGGTCGCCGTCGGCGACCCGGTGGAGCTGATCGAGAACGCCGGCGCGCAGCGGCGACCGGCGTGAAGGGCCTCGTCGAGACGACCCGCCAGGCGCTCGTGCTTCTGCGCGAGTCGAAGGGCGCCGTCGTGAACATCGCCAGCGTGCTGACGGACCAGCCTTCTGCCGGGCTCTCGGTCTACTGCCCGAGCGAGGCGGCCGTCCTCGCGCCGGGCCGGTCCTGGGCGCTCAATACTCCGTCGGGGGTGGGATCGAGGCCTGAGCCAGCCAAGGACATGCCCGCCTCTGGGGCGGCACTCCTCAGGGACCGGTCTCGAGCGGCAGGTCGTCGCGAGAGCCCCACTCCCAGAGCGACCCGTCGTAGTTCGCGGCGACGATCCCGAGGCGGGCCTCGAGGAGGACGGCGAGAAGCGCCGAGCGAACGCCCCCCGTGCAGTACGTCGCGAGCGGGACGCCGGGGCGGAGCGGGCCGACGAGCTTCGCGAGCGTCTGCCCGTCGACATAGAGACCGTCCGCCGCCCGGAGCGAGGCCTCGGGGACGAGCCGGGCACCGGGAATCCGGCCGCCCCGCTTCTGTCCTCGAAGTCGCTTCCCCGCGAACTCCTCGGCCGTCCGGGCGTCGAGGAGCGTGACGCTTCCGACGGCGATCGCCGCGCGGAGCCTTTCGAGGCGCATGCGGCGGTCGGGCTGCGGCTCGGGCTCGAAGTCCCCCGAGGGTGCGTGCGCGGCGTCTCTCTCTATGCGTCCCGGGTTCTCCACGGCCCACGCCGGAAAGCCCCCGTCGAGAAGGGCGACCTCGGGGTGTCCGAGGTAGAGGAGCATCCAGGCGACCCGCCCCTCCTCGCCCCAGCCCGACGGATCCCCGACGACGACGACCGGACGCGAAGACGACATGCCGAGCGCCCGGAGACGGTCGAGAAGGGACGCTCGATCCACGGCGAGGAGACCCCATCGCGCCGGATCGCCGAAAAGATAGGAGGCGATGCCGGGGCGCGATTCCGAGAAATCGCGCCAGTCCACACGGAGGCTTCCCGGGACATGCCCGGCCCGGAAATCCCGGGAGGGCCTGGCGTCGAGGACGACCGGCGTCCGGCCCGTCGCCGAGATCTCCGCGGAGAGCTCTCCCGCCGTCACGATCCGAACCGGGGCCGCGAGCGCGCCGGCGGCCGTCAGGAGGAGGAGGATCGCACCGGCGAGGAGGGTCCGGCTCGCGGAGTGCGAGACAGTGCCTGCTTCGGCGATCCTGGCCCGCCCGGTCACTGGTACCGCCTCATGAACCCGCGGTCGATCCGGTCCTTGAGCCGCCAGGCCAGCCGGGAGTGCCCGGAGAGCGCGTGCCACCGCCAGAGAGCTCTGCCATCCGCGCTGTTCATCAGCGCGAGGTAGCTCTTCTGCGGCCGGTAGCGGCGAGGAGGACCGCCGTCGAGCGCAGCGCGCAGGTTGTGGGCGAGCACGGGGGATTCGCGTACGGCGTAGACGCCCGCCTTCGCGAGGTCGGGATGCCCCTCGATCCCGATGCAGTCGCCCGCGCCGAAAACCGGGGTGCCGTCGACGGCCCGAAGCGTGTCGTCGACGAGCAGGTAGCCGCGCGGGTCCTTCGGGACGTCGGACCTGGCGAAGAGCGCCGGCGGGGCCGCTCCCGCGAGCCAGACCGTCAGATTCGACGGCGCGTACGTCCCGTCGTCGAGCTGCACGCGGTGGGGCTCGACGAGGGTGACCCATCGCCCGGTTCTTACCCGAACACCGCGGGCTTCGAGCACCCGCTCGGCGATGCGCCTCACCTTCGGCGAGAACCCCGGCAGGACTCTCGCCTCGGCCTCGACGACGGTCATCTCCGGCCGGCACCCGCGACTGCGGCCGAGCCGTTCCAGCGCCAGCGCCACCTCGAAACCCGCCGCCCCGCCTCCCACCACGACGAGCGGGACCTCCTGACCCCGCTCGGCGGAAAAGAGCTCCTCGGCGCGCAGTCGCAGGGCCACGGCCCGGCTCATCGGACGAACGCTGGAAGCGTGCTCGCGTACGCCGGGAATCTCGAGGCCCGCCGGCCCCGACCCGACGTCGACCGACAGCAGGTCCCAGGCGATCCGCTCGCCGGCCGCTTCCACCGTGCGCGCACCGGCGTCGATGCGCTCGGCCGCCGCCTGCACGAACCGCGCGCCCGCGCGCGCCGCGATCGCGCGGAGATCGAAGGCCAGGTCGGGCTCCTCGTACGTTCCCTGGAGGTAGCCCGGCACCATCCCCGAGTAGTGGTGCCGCTCGAAGGGCGAGATCAGGACGACCTCGACACCGGCGAGCGGCTCGCGCACGGCCCTCGAAAGGACGTGGACGTGCGCGTGCCCGCCTCCCAGGAGAACCAGCCTTCGGGTCGTCATGTCGTCAGCAACAGGATCCGCCTCTGGCTCCCCGGATGCTTCAGGCGTCCCACGTCCGCGCCTCGCCGGCCTCGACGCCCGCGGCGCGGATCGCCTTCGCCGCGAAGCGCGCGATGAGGACCGTGGCGACGATGGCGGCGACGCCCAGGGAGAGCTTGATCGCTTTCTGGACGGGATCGGCGCCGGAGGCCGCGTCCCCGAGCGCCGCGCCGAAGTAGACGTAGGCGGCGGTGCCGGGAAGCATGGCGACCCAGCTCGCGAGGACGTAGGAGAGGGGTCGCACCGGCGTGAGGCCGAAGAGGTAGTTCACGACGGTGAAGGGGAAGAGCGGGGAGAGCCGCACGAGCGCGACGATCTTCCCGCCTTCCTTCTCGATGGCCCGGTTCAGCCCCGCGAACCGGGGGCTCGAAGCGGCCATCCGGCTCGCCCGCTCCCTCAGGACGGTCCGCGCCAGGAGGAAGGCGAGGGTCGCGCCGAGGGTCGAGGCGAGGGAGATGACGAACGTCCCCTTCACGAATCCGAAGACCGCGCCGCCCGCGAGCGTCATCACGGCAGCGGGCCCGCCCGGCACGAGCGAGACTCCGACGTACGCGAGCGCGAACGCGACGACGCCCAGGACGCCCTGCCCCCGGACCCAGACCTTGAACTCGTCGATCCACGCACCCACAGGGAGGAAACGGAACAGGGCGAAGAGGCCGCCGATCACGGCGAGCGCAACGACGATCCTCAGAATCGTGGTGTTGCGGGTCCCGGAGCTGCTGGCGGGCTCGGTCACCAGATCACTCTAAGCCGGAGAAGAACCCGAGGCGGGTCCACTCCGCGAACCAGCCCGAGAGGACTTCGCCGGAGGGGAAACCTCCGGGGAACGCGTTTCCCGCGCGCTCGAGGGCCGACCCGACGGTCTCCCCCGCAGCGAGTGAAGCCAGGAGGTCCCCATCGAAAGGTCCCATCGTGCGGCGAAGGACGACGAAATCCCTCCGGTAGTAGGCCACCTCGACGCGACCGCGGCCCGCCCTCCACGGAACAGGATTCCCTTCGAGAACGGCGTCCAGGATGTCGACCGCGCCGGGACGGACCCTGACGAGGCGGAACGCCCCCGCCGGACGAAGCCTCGCGTTCGGCCACTGGGCGGCGGGCACGGACTGAAGGGCGTCAGCGTCCATCGGCGCCGTCTCCTCCGCGTCGAAGACCTGCGCTCCCGCCTGCTCCAACCGGGCGACGTCGGTGAGAAGGCCCCTGCGGCGAGGGCTGCCCCAGCCCGTGAGGAACTCCGGTAGGTGATCGCCCAGGCGCGCGAGCGTGAAGCTGCGCGAAGGATGGACCGCGACGTAGGCGGACACGAGCTTCCCGAAGCCCCGTTCGCCGAGAAGCTCGGCCAGGGCCGGGTAGTCGGATCGCAGGGCGTCGCGCATCCGGAGCGGGTACATCCCCGCGTAGATCTGGAGCCGCTGGGCCGCGTCGAGGCCGCCGCGGTCGCGGACGACGGTCGAGGCGTCCTCGGGGGCGACGAAACGCCGCGTTTCCGGCTCCACGAGAGCCAGCCGGGCGCCCTCCGGGTGGACGAGGACGGCCTGCATCCAGGACTGAAACCGTGCGAGCGGAAGGGGGAGCGCGCTCACGCGGCCACCGCCTCGTTCATCTCATTCGCCGCAACCACCCACCTTGTCGCTTCCGCCGCGTTCGCTCCCTTCGTCCGATGTGCCCGAAACGTCGCGTCCTTCGCCATGAGCGCTTCGGCGTGGACGACGTCGAGCGCGGGAATGTCATCGTCCCACTCGACGAGCGTCGTCACCGGGCCGGTCCGCCTCACGAGCCGCTCGTATAGGGTCCAGACCTCGTCCCGCACGTGGTCGGAGTGCGTGTCGAGGAGGTGGGTCCCCTTGTCCGTGTGGCCGGCGAGGTGGACCTGGACGACCCGGTCCGCAGGGATCATGTCGATGTACGCCTCGGCGTCCCACCCGTGGTTGAAGGAGGAGACGAAGACGTTGTTCACATCGAGCAGCAGGCCACAGTCGGCCTCCTGCGTCAGTCGCGCGAGGAACTCGGCCTCGCCCATCGTCGAGGCGATGAGCTCGAGGTAGGTCGACGGGTTCTCGAGGTGGAGCGGCCGCTCGAGAAAGTCCTGGACCGTCCTGACCCGCGCCGCGACGTGCTCGAGAGTCTCGTCGTTCAGCGGCAGGGGGAGGAGGTCGTGAGTGCTCTTCCCCGCGACGCCGGTCCAGCAGAGATGGTCCGTCACCCAGGGGGCGTTCACGCGCCGGGCCAGCGCCTTCACCTTGCCGAGGTAGGCGAAGTCGAGCCCAGAGGTGCTCCCGATGTTCAGCGAGACGCCGTGGAGGACGACTGGAGTCTGTTCGGCCACCCGGTCCAGGACATGGAGCGGCCTTCCCCCCGTGTCGAGGAAGTTCTCCGTGATCGCCTCGTAGAAGTCGACCGCCGGGCGGCGGTCGAGGATCTCGGCGAAGTGGACCGTCCGCAGGCCGATGCCATAGCCGAGAACGGGCAGGTTCCAGCGGTTGGCCAAGGGTGTCCTCCTCCACGTGCTTCCCGAGGGGCGGTCCCGGCCGTCGTCCGGCCGGGACCGCCCTCTCTCCCGAATCGTCAGGCAGGCTTCTGGGTCGGCATGGTGTGAGCCTTCCCGTCGGTGGCGCACCCGCCCATACCCTTGCATTCGTTGTGGCCCTTGCAGGCGTTCTTCTCGGTCTTGCAGCCGCCCTTGCCCTTGCAGGCGTTCTGCCCCTTGCAGGCGTGCTTGTCGGTCGCCTCGGGGCCGGCCTTCTTGTCGCCGGCCTTCTTGCTGCCGCAGCCGTTCGGTCCGCCGCAGGCGTTCTTGTCCTTCTGCGTGGCCGTGGGCGTGGTCGGGGCCGGGGTCTTGTCCTGCGCCAGCGCGCTGCCGGCGAACGAGGAGCCGGCGATCAGCCCGGCGACGACGGCGGACAGGTAGGCCGCGGACGGGCGGTTCTTCTTCATGGTGTCTCCTTCTTCGACAGGTCTGCCCTGTCTGTTTCTCGTCGGCCGTTTCGGTCCCTGCCGGCTTCGGCCTGAACTTGTTGTCCACCGTGAGATGCCGGACCTGAGAGAAGGTTTCAGCGGCGGGCGCGAGGGCACCGAGGGACAGGGGCTCTGGTTCCCGGGCGGGTCAGCTCTTCCGGAGATACTCCTCGAGGTTCGGCAACGCCTTCTCGAAGAGCGGCCGGAACTTCCACAGCAGGACTCCCTTTAGCGGCCGGACCCAGCCGGGGAGGTCGAAGCCCACCTTGTAGTCCACCCGCGTGCCACCCTCGACCGGCGTGAGCTGCCAGTCCTCGACCATCGCCGAGAGGATCGGCAGGTTCGACTGAAGCATCGTGAAGGAGAAGCGTTTCCCCCTCTCCCACGCGATGAAACGCTCGTCGAGGACCATGGGGCCGACCCAGACGCGGCGCTTCGTGCCAACGCCCTCCCGCACCTCGCTCGTCACCGACGCCTTCTTGAAGTCGACGAACCAGCGCGTCCACGCTTCGTGGTCCGCGAGGACGTCAAAGACCCGCTCCGGCGGAGCCGAAACGAGCCGGGAGAAGGCGAGACGCACCAGAGCGCGGTCGGGGAATGACAGATCCTCGAGACGCAGGGCGAACGGCATGAGCCGATCGTACCGTCCGACGCCCGGCAGATGCGCCGCGAAACCGCTGCCCGGCTTCGGGCATAGAAGGCCCATGGAGCGTCCGGAGCGGCTACCATCCCGCCGTGCCTCGCACGCGAAAGAACCCTCCCAGGGCGGAGCGGGAAATCCCGCTCGGGCTGAGGAGATAGCAGATGGATGCGGTGGGCGACCGCGACGACCCCCGGCAGGCGCTGGCGAATCTGATGATCGCGTACCAGGGCGGCGATGAAATGGCGTTCGAGCGCCTGTACGAAGAGCTGTCAGGCCCGGTGAGAGCGTTCCTTCACTCGCTCACCCGCAACGCCTCCCGCGCCGACGACCTCCTGCAGGAGACGTTCTTCCACGTCCACCGTGCGCGTCAGACGTACGACCCGAGCCGCTCCGCGAAGGCGTGGGTCTACGCGATCGCGCACAACGTCTTCCTCATGTCGTGCCGCTCCGAGAAGCGGCGTGGCCGCCACGAGGAACTGGCGGAGGACGAGCTCCCCGACGTCCCGGTGCCAGCGGAGGCCGAGGCGTTTGCCACGAAGGACGCCGTGCGGAAGGCGCTCGGCCGGCTCTCCGTCGACAGGAGGGAGGCGGTGATCCTCCACCACGTCCAGGGACTCTCCTTCCAGGAGGTCGGCAACGTCCTCGGCATCACTACGATGGCCGCGAAGCTCCGGTCGCACCGCGCGATGGGAGAGCTGCGGCAGATCCTGAAGGAAGGAGCGAAGCTGTGAACGGATCGGCTCCGCTTCCGCCGGAGCTGCGCCGGCTCGTCCGGGACGAGCTGCGTCCCGTTCGGCCGCTGGCCTCGCCGGCCCGGCGTGCGCTCGTCCTTCTCGTCTGGGCTCCGGTCGCCGTCGCGTTCGTCCTCGCGTTCGCTCGACCCCGGCCCGACGCCGCGGACCTCGGATGGCTCTTCAGCTGGGGTGTCGTTCTCGCGGAGCTCATCGCGGGGGCCGGGCTCGTGACGCTTTCCCTCGGAGAGGCCGTCCCCGGCCGCGGGGCGGGCCGCCAGGCCGGGCTGATCGCGCTCGCCGGCGCGGCTTCGCTCTTCGTAGTCCTGGCGGTCCTCGCGCGCGGCGCGAGCGCGGGCATTCCGGTACCGGACCCGCTGGTCAGCCACGGACCGGCCTGCTTCGCCATGACAGGGCTCATCGGCCTGACGGCGCTCGCCGTCGTCGCGGTTCTGATCCTGAGGGCCACCCCTCTCCGCGCCTCGTTCGCGGGGCTCCTCGCGGGAGCGGGGACGGGGCTGATGGCCGCAGGCGTCCACCACCTCGACTGCCCGGTCACCCACCTTGCGCACGTCCTCGTCTGGCATGGGGGGGGCATCGTCGTGCTGGCGCTTCTCGGAGCCGGCTTCGGGCTCGCCCTGGAGTCCCTCCAACGGAAGAGGATGGAAACGAGGCTCGCGGTACGCCACGACTGACGCGCGAAAGACCGAAAAAGGAAGAAACCCGCCGGACGATCCCGGCCGAATCCCGGGAGACGTCGCGGCGGGCGAAAGAGCCCCTTGAAGGGAGGTCTGGCCTAGAGCAGGTTCTTCCCTTCCGCAATCGACTCGGAGCAGAGCTTGATGGAGTTGGCGAGCATCACCTTCTCCTCGTCGGTCAGGTCGACCTCGAGGATCTTCTCCACGCCACCCGCGCCGAGCACGACCGGGACGCCGAGGTAGATGTCGCTCGCGCCGTACTCACCTTCGAGGTAGGCCGAGCACGGGACGACGCGCTTCTCGTCCTTCAGGATCGCCTGGACCATCTCGACCGCCGCCGCCGCCGGCGAGAAGTAGGCCGAGAACCCCAGGAGCTTGACGATCTCGCCGCCCGCGCCCCGGGTCCGCTTGACGATCGCGTCGATCTTCTCCTTCGACATGAGCTTCTCGATCGGAATGCCGCCCACGGAGGCGTACCTCACGCACGGGACCATCTCGTCGCCGTGCCCGCCGAGGACGAAGGCCTGGACATCCTTGACCGAGACGCCGAGCTCCATCGCGATGAAGCAGCGCAGGCGCGCGGCGTCGAGGATTCCCGCCATGCCGACGACGCGGTTCTTCGGCCAGCCCGTCACCTTCCTGGCGACCCACGTCATCGTGTCGAGCGGGTTGGCCACGACGACGAGGAACGCGTTCGGGGAGTACTTCATGACCTGCTCGGAGACCGGCCTGACGATGCCGATGTTCTTCCGGAGGAGGTCCTCGCGGCTCTCGCCCGGCTTGCGCGGCATCCCCGAGGTGACGACGACGACGTCCGACCCCGCCGTCTCCTCGAACCCGGACGTCCCCGTGATCGTGATGTCGGAGTCGTCGATCGGCCGCAGCTCCATCAGGTCGAGCGCCTTGCCGGCCGCGAGGTTCGGGACGATGTCGACGAGGACGATGTCGCCGAGGGCCTTCTTGGCGAGGATGTGGGCGGTCGTCTCGCCCACGCGGCCGGCGCCGACGACGGTGATCTTCTTGCGCATGACGTCTTTCTCCTTCTCAGCCCCGCCGTTCGAACGGGACGAACGCACGGTCGCGGTGCCCCAGGTAGACCTGGCGCGGCCGGGCGATCTTCTGGTCCTTGTCCTGGATCATCTCGTTCCACTGCGCGAGCCAGCCGGCCATGCGCCCGATGGCGAAAAGGACCGGGAACATGTCGACGGGGAACTTCATCGCCTGGTAGATCAGGCCCGAGTAGAAGTCGACGTTCGGGTAGAGCTTGCGCTTGATGAAGTACTCGTCCTCGAGGGCGATCCGCTCGAGCTCGAGCGCGATGTCCAGGAGCGGGTTGCGCCCGGTGACGCCGAAGACCTGGTCGGCCATCTGCTTGAGGATCTTGGCGCGCGGGTCGTAGTTCTTGTAGACGCGGTGGCCGAAGCCCATCAGCTTCACGTCGCCGCCGCTCTCCTTGACGTCCTTCACGAACGCCGGGACGTGATCCTTCGAGCCGATCTCCTTGAGCATCCGGAGGACGGCCTCGTTGGCGCCGCCGTGGAGCGGGCCGTAGAGCGCCGAGATCGCGGCGGACGCCGCGCAGTACGGGTCGACCTCGGAGGAGCCGACCGCGCGCATGGCCGACGTGGAGCAGTTCTGCTCGTGGTCGGCGTGCAGGATGAACAGGACGTCGAGGGCCTTCTCCAGGATCGGGTTCGGCTTGTACTTCGGCTCGGCGGTCCGGTACATCATCTGGAGGAAGTTGCCGGCGAACGAGAGGTCGTTGTCGGGGTAGGCGAACGGGAAGCCGATGGAGTGGCGGTAGGCGAAGGCCGCCAGGGTCGGCGTCTTGGCGATGAGGCGGACGATCTGCATCCGCCGGACCTCCGGGTCGTGAACGCGCTTGGCCTCCGGGTAGAAGGTCGAGAGCGCCGCCACGGAGGACGCCAGCATCGCCATCGGGTGGGCGTCGTAGCGGAAGCCCTGCAGGACGTTCGTGATGTTCTCGTGGACCATGGTGTGGACGGTGATCTCGTCCACCCATTCCTTGTGCTGGGCCGTCGTCGGGAGCTCGCCGTTCAGGATGAGCCAGGCCGTCTCGAGGAACGACGTCTTCTCGGCCAGGTCCGCGATCGGATAGCCGCGGTACTCGAGGATCCCCTTGTCGCCGTCGATGAACGTGATCGTCGACTTGCACGACGCGGTGTTCATGTACGCCGGGTCGTAGGTCATGATCCCGAAGTCTTCGGGCCCGGTCTTGATCTTGCGCAGGTCGGGCGCCTTGATCGTCCCGTTCTCGATCGGCACCTCGTAGGTCTTCCCGTTCCGGTTGTCGGTGATGGTCAGGGTCTCGCGTTGTCCTGCGGCCGGCGGGGTCGTCCCGGCCTGGATCGCGGCGGTCTCGGCTGTCATGAGGGGCTCCTTTCGTCGTCTCGCGGGTTCCGCGGCTGGGCAGAATCGCCTCCGGGCTTCCCCCGTCAATCAGGTCGGACACCGTCTCGGACAGCGCAGGGGGCCACCCGCCCCGCAATGACCATCTCGACGGGAACCGTTGCGCTGCCCCTCAACCTCGCCGTTCCCGTCCCCTGGACCACGTTTCATCATATCGCGAGAACGCGAATCGCGAGCGTGCTCTCACGCGCGCCGACGCAGTGCGTAAACGCACCAGGAAGGGCTCACCGCTTCAGCAGCTTCTCGACGTCCTTCCCGAGGCTCTCGGGCGTGTCGTTCGGGGCGTAACGCGTCACGTTCTCGCCCCTCGGGTCGACGAGGAACTTCGTGAAGTTCCACTTGATCGCCTCGGTGCCGAGGAGGCCCGGAGCGGCCTTCTTCAGGTGCCTGTAGAGCGGGTGGGTGTTCTCACCGTTGACCTCGACCTTCGCGAACATCGGGAAGGTGACGTCGTACTTCAGCGAGCAGAAGCTCCGGATCTCCTCCTCGTCTCCCGGCTCCTGGTGCCCGAACTGGTCGCACGGGAAGCCGAGGACGACGAAGCCGCGGTCCTTGTACTTACGGTAGAGAGCCTCGAGTCCCGTGTACTGCGGCGTGAAGCCGCACTTGCTCGCGACGTTCACGACGAGCAGCGTCTTCCCCGCGTACGCCGAGAGCTTCTGCGCCTTCCCGTCGATCGTCGTGACCTCGATGTCCGTCAGCGTCCCCATACGGTCTCTCCTTTTCGCGCCCTCATTCACGGAAGCTTCTTGTGGGTCCCGTCGCAGAAGGGGGCCTTGCCCGTGTGCTTGCACTGGCAGAGCCACGCCTCCTTCGACTCCTCCGCCGTCCAGACCAGCGGTGAGAACCCGGTTCCCTTGTGGGCGCCGTCGCAGAACGGCTGTCCCTTCGACAGGCCGCACCGGCACCAGGCATACGTCCTTCCGGCCTCGAGCTTCACGGGCACCGGACCCCTCGCGGCGATCGTCGGATCGGACATGGGTGTTCCCTCCTTCGTTTTCAGGTCGTCCAGCGATTCCGATCATAGGCGCGTCGGTCCCTCCGGCTTGTCGCGGGCACTCCGGGCTCATATGCTGAGGGCCAGGCGATCGTGCCCACGCGGCGACCGCGGGAGGAGATCTCCATGGCGGACTCCGGAGCGATCGGGATCGGGTCCCGGCGAAGGCGGACGCCGTGACCCCGGAGCCCCCTCCGGGCATAACCGACACAGGGAAGTGGCGGATCCGGACAGTCGAGGAACTCGAGGCGGCCCGCTCCGGAAAGGCACGGGCCGAGGAGGCGCTCCAGGAGAGCGAGGCGCGCTTCCGGGCCCTCTTCGAGAACAGCCCCGACGGGATCTTCCTCACGGACCCCGAGACTCTCGAGATCCTCGACTGCAACGCCGTCGCCTGCGCAATGAACGGCTATTCGCGCGAGGAGCTCCTCGGCCGGAGCATCAACCTCCTCCACCCCGACGAGATACGGACCCGCATGGAAGAGCCGGGAGGGCGCACCCGATTCGTCGCGCAGCTGCGGAACGAAGGACCCGTGACGGTCGAGTCGGTCCACAGGCGCAGGGACGGGACCCTGTTCCCGATGGAAACGTCGATGTGCCTCCTCGAGGTGGGGGGCCGCCCGGTCGTGATGGGGATCGACCGGGACATCACCCAGCGCAAGAAGGCCGAGGAAGAGCTGGCCCGCTACCGCGCGGGTCTCGAAGGGCTCGTCGAGACGCGCACCGCCGAGCTGGCCGTGGCGCGGGACCGTGCCGAGGCGGCGGACCGGCTCAAGTCGGCCTTCCTCGCGACGATGTCCCACGAGCTGCGAACGCCGCTCAACTCGATCATCGGCTTCACCGGCGTCCTCCTGAAAGGCTTCGTCGGCCCGCTCAACGACGAGCAGACCAAGCAGCTCGGCATGGTGAAGGCGAGCGCACACCACCTCCTCGCGCTCATCAACGACGTTCTCGACCTCTCCAAGATCGAGGCGGGCCAGCTGCGGGTCGCTCTCGCCCCGGTCGACGTGCGGGCGACGATCGACCAGGCGCTCCGGGCGCTCCAGCCCCAGGCGGATCGCAAGCGCCTCTCGCTGGCTGCGGAGGTCTCGCCCGACTCCACGACGATCCTCAGCGACCACCGGCGGGTCGAACAGATCCTCCTGAACCTCCTCGGCAACGCGGTGAAGTTCACCGACGAGGGGGGTATCACCGTTCGCTGCGAGCCCCGGGACGGCTGGCTCGTCACGAGCGTGACCGACACCGGGATCGGAATCCGGGCTGACGAGCTCGCCACGCTCTTCCAGCCGTTCCGGCAGCTCGAGTCGGGCATCTCCCGGCGGTACGAAGGGACGGGACTGGGACTCTCGATCTGCAAGCGTCTCCTGGACCTGCTCGGCGGCGACATCGGCGTCGAGAGCGCGCCGGGGAAGGGAAGCACTTTCACGTTTCGGCTTCCTGCCGGCCGGACGGGCGATTGAACGGCGTCGATCCCGCGCCTTCGCGGACGGGCCGGGTCGCGCGGGACGCTGCGCTCGTCCTGTCGCTCGCCCTCGCTTACTTCGTCCTGGCCAGGCTCGGCCTGCGGCTCGCGTTCGTCCAGGCCAACGCCTCACCGGTCTGGGCGCCGGCCGGGCTCGCCCTCGCCGCGCTCGTGGCGGGCGGGGTCCGGCTCTGGCCGGGCGTTCTCATCGGAGCGGCGCTCGCGAACCTGGCGACGCCGGGGACGCCCGTACTGGCGGCGCTCCTCATCGCCGCCGGCAACACCCTGGCCGCGGCGGGGGCGGCCCTCGTCCTCCAGAGAGGCGGCTTCGATCCCGCTCTCCGGAGGTTCCGCGACATCCTCGTCCTGCTCGGGGTGGGAGTCGTTCTCGACCCCGTCGTGAGCGCGACGAACGGCACCGTCCAGCTGGTCCTCTCCGGGGCCGCACCCGCCGGGGCGTGGCGGGACATCTGGCTCGTCTGGTACTCGGGAGACGCCGTCGGCATCCTGCTCGTCGCGCCCCTGCTCCTGTCGTGGTGGACCCGGCGCCGGCGAACGGGATACTTCCCGGCCTCGGCAGAGGCGGTCGCCCTGATCGCCTGCGTGCTGGCCTGCTCCTGGCTCGTCTTCTGGCAGGACGTCTCGGGTTCCCGCCTCGGGCCGAGCCTCGCGTTCGTCGTCTTCCCCTTCGGCGCCTGGGGGGCCGTCCGCTTCGGCGTGCGCGGCGCAACCCTCGTCTCGTTCCTCATCGGGCTCGGGTCGGTTCTCGGCACCGTCCTGAGCAGCGGGCCGTTCGCCGCCGCGGGCCTGCACCACCAGCTCTTCCAGTTCCAGCTCTTCGTTCTGATGCTCGCCGCGAGCGGCCTCCTGCTCGCCGGACTCGCGGAGGAGCGCGTCCACGTCGAGAGAGAGCTCGCCCGGGCGAAGGAGAGGGCGGAGGACGCCGACCGGATGAAGTCCGCGTTTCTCGCTTCCATGTCCCACGAGCTCCGGACCCCGCTCAACTCGATCATCGGCTTCACGTCGCTGCTCGCCGGGGAGCTCGTCGGCCCCCTGAACCCGGAACAACGCAAGCAGCTCGGGATGGTAAAGGCCAGCTCCCTGCACCTGCTCGACCTCGTCAACGACGTCCTCGACATCTCACGGATCGAGGCGGGCCAGCTCGAGATCCGACGAACGCCGTTCGATCCCGCCGCATCCCTCGGCCGATGCGTCGACCAGGTCTCGCCCGCGGCCAGGACCAAGGGGCTGACGCTCGCCCTGGAGCTGGCTCCCGACCTGGAGGAGATCGGGAGCGACCAGCGCCGATTCGAGCAGGTCGTGCTGAACCTGCTCGGGAACGCGGTGAAGTTCACGGACTCTGGCGCCATCACCGTCCGAGGCAGGGTCGAAGGGAACGCCTTCGTCACGAGCGTCGCCGACACCGGGATCGGCATCGGACAGGACGAGAGGGAACGCCTCTTCAGGCCCTTCAGGCAGCTCGACTCCGGCCTCTCGCGGCGGTACGAGGGAACCGGCCTCGGTCTCGCGATCTGCAAGGGACTCGTCGACCTGCTCGGAGGGGAGATCTCCCTCGAGAGCGAGCCGGGTCGGGGGAGCATCTTCACGTTCCGGGTGCCGCTGCGGCACAGGGGGATCGGATGACACGAACAGTCCTGGTCATCGAGGACAACGAGCAGAACCTCTACCTCGTCCGTTTCCTGCTGGAGCGCAGCGGCTACGCGGTCGTACCGGCCCTCGACGGGCCGAGGGGGATCGAGGAGGCACGCCGCGTCGAGCCGGCGCTGATCCTTCTCGACATCCAGCTCCCGGGCATGGACGGCTACGCCGTCGCGAGCGAGCTCCGGAGAATTCCGGCTCTCGAGGGCACCCCGATCGTCGCGGTCACGTCGTACGCGATGGTCGGCGACCGGGAACGCTGCCTGGACTCGGGCTGCACCGGGTACATCGAAAAGCCGATCAACCCGGACACGTTCATCGAGCAGGTGGAGGCGTACCTGAACGCGTCCACCCCGCGTGAGGCGTAACCGTGGCGCACATCCTCATCGTCGACGACGAGAGCTCGAACCGGTACCTGCTCGAGGTCGTTCTCCGCGCAGCCGGTCACGAGGTCGTCTCGACCGCCGACGGCGCCGAGGCGCTCGGGGCCGCGAGGGCCACACCGCCCTCCCTGATCATCTCCGACATCCTCATGCCGGTCATGGACGGCTTCGTCCTCTGCAAGGAGTGGAAGGCGGACGGTCTTCTGGCGAAGATTCCGTTCATCTTCTACACGGCGACGTACACGGAGGAGGAGGACGAGCGGTTCGCCTTGAGCCTGGGCGCCGACCGCTTTCTCCGAAAGCCGCTCGAACCCGATGCGCTCCTCGCCGCCGTGGACCAGGCGCTCGCCGACAGCAGGCCCGCGGCGTCTCTTCCAAGAGTGCCCGACCTCGCCGCCGAGCTCGCTTTCCTCTCGGCCCACGACGAGACACTCGCCCGCAAGCTCCAGCACAAGCACGAGCAGCTGCAGCAGAGCGAGCGGAAATACCGGAGCTATTTCGACAGCTCGCCCGTCGCGATCATCGTCCTGGACGGTTCGGGCCGTATCCTCGACTTCAACCCGGCTGCGTGCCGGCTCTCCCTTTACCCCGCGTCGGAGCTCCACGGCAAGGCGCTGACCGAGCTGGCCGACCCGAGCTCGGCGCCGGCAGCCCTCGCCGCCTTCGCCGCCCTTCCCGACACCGGGGTGACTCTCGCCAGGTACAAGGTACGACGCCGGGACGGGACCGTCCGGGAGGTCCAGGTGTCCGCCATCCGGCTCGACGGCGCCCGGGTCCTCGCCTTCTGCGAGGACGTCACGGAACAGGTGCAGGCCGAAGAGACGGTGCGGCGCGCGAACGCCGATCTCGAGAAGCGGGTCCGCGAACGGACCGTTCAGCTCGAGCAGGCTAACCGGGAGCTGGAGGCCTTCTGCTACTCCGTCTCGCACGACCTGCGCGCGCCCCTTCGCGCCGTGGACGGCTACTCGCACCTGCTCGAGGAGATCGCGGCGGACCGGCTCGACGAGGAGTCACGCAGACTCGTCGACAGCATCCGGCAGAGCGCCCGGCGCATGTCGAACCTCATCAACGACCTCCTCTCCCTCTCGAAGACGAGCCGGCAGGACCTCCGGATCGGCCTGGTAGACATGGAGCGCCTGGCCGAGGCCGTGGTCTGGGAGCTTCTCCCGGCGGACGAACGCGACCGGAGCGACGTCACGATCCACCCGCTGCCGAAAGCCGCGGGGGACGAGGGCCTCCTCCGGCAGGTCTGGGCAAACCTTCTCGGAAACGCGGTGAAGTTCAGCTCAAAGAAGGAGAAGCGGGCGATCGAGATCGGGGTCCGGTTTTCAGGAAACGAGACGGCCTACTTCGTCCGCGACAACGGCGTCGGATTCCCGCCCGAGCATGCGCAGAGGCTCTTCGACGTCTTCCAGCGCCTCCACGCCGCCGGGGACTTCGAAGGGTCGGGGATCGGCCTCGCCATCGTCCGCCGCATCGTCGAGCGCCACGGCGGGCGTGTCTGGGCCGAGAGCGTGCCCGGTGCCGGCGCGACCTTCTGGTTCGCCCTCGGTGAGGCGGAGGGGTCGCTGGACGGAGAGACGTCCGACGGGAGGAAGCCGAACCCGGGTGACGGACGACCAGCCATCCGTTCGTGAAACCGGACCGTATCTGCCAGCATCTACGGAGCATGCCGACGATGAGAATTCCCCCGGCGGTCCCCGAATCCCCCCCGGCACCCGGCCGGCATCGGTTTTCCGCGTCCGTGGCCCTGGCCGCCCTCGGAGCGGTCCTGCTCCTCGCTGCCTGCCGGCCGGCAGAAACCCTCGCAGAATCCGCCGGCGACGCGACGACGACCCCGGGAAAGGCGAAGGCCATGAAGACGACCCTCTCGAAGTCCGGCTACGACGTGACGCCCCTTCCGAAGGACGAGGTCGCCCGCCTCGCGGCGAAGCTCGACCCCGAGGCGTATCGGATCACGCAGAGGTCGGGAACGGAGCCGGCCTTCTGCGGGAACCTCCTCGACAACAAGAAGGACGGCGTCTACGCCTGCGTCGTCTGCGGGCTTCCCCTCTTCTCGAGCGAGCACAAGTTCGACTCGGGCACCGGGTGGCCGAGCTTCTTCCGCGAGTTCGACCCGTCCCACGTCTCGCGAAAGGTCGACCGGGCCCACGGCATGGAGCGGGTCGAGATCAACTGTGCCCGCTGCGGCGCCCACCTCGGGCACGTCTTCGAAGACGGCCCGCGCCCGACGAACGAGCGGCACTGCCTGAACTCGGCCTCGCTGAAGTTCCTGGAGAAGGGAGCCCCCGTTCCGCCCGAAAGCCAACCGGCGAAGGCCGAGGTGGCGTACTTCGCGGCCGGCTGCTTCTGGGGCGTCGAGCACTGGTTCGGGAGAGGACCGGGCGTCCTCGAGGCCGTGAGCGGCTACATGCAGGGGCAGACCGACAACCCGAGCTACAAGGACGTCTGCACGGGCCGGACCGGCCACGCCGAGACGGTCAAGGTGACCTACGACGCCAGCCGCATCACCTACAGGCGGCTCGTCGAGGCCTTCTTCGCCATGCACGACCCGACCCAGCTGAACCGGCAGGGCCCGGACGTCGGCGACCAGTACCGATCGGGCATCTGGACGGTCGACGAGGCCCAGAAGAAGGTGGCCGAAGCCGTGATGGCCGAGCTGAGGGGGACGAAGGCGTACGGAGAGAAGGCGATCGTGACGGTCGTCGAGCCGGCGAAGACGTTCTGGCCCGCGGAGGAGTACCACCAGGAGTACATTTCGAAGAATGGCGCCTCCTGCCACGTGAAGAACCCCTGGTGAGCCTGCGCGGCTCCGCGCCGCGCGGCGAGGAGCAGTTGATGACGACCCGAATGCTCGAACCGAGGGAGTACTACCGGCTCCCCTGGTCCCTCACGGACAACGGCCTGTCATGGCTCGAGGTCACGACGCGGTGCAACCTCGCGTGCAAGGGGTGCTACCGCGACCCGCACAAGGACGGCCACAAGCCGCTCGACGAGATCGCGCGCGACCTCGACGTCTTCGCGGCGAAGCGCAGGAGCGACTCGATGAGCATCGCGGGGGGCGACCCGCTCGTCCACCCCGACATCGTCGAGATCGTGAGGATGATCCGGCAGCGAGGCTGGAAGCCGGTCCTGAACACGAACGGCCTCGCGCTGACGCCGGAGCTCCTGAAGGAGCTGAAGAAGGCCGGCGTCTACGGCTTCACGTTCCACGTCGACACGACCCAGAAGCGGAAGGACTCCCCCGACGCCGTCACCGAGGCCGATCACAACCCGCTCCGTCAGAAGTTCGCGGAGATGGTCGCCGCCGAGGGGGGGATCGGCTGCTCCTTCAACCAGACCGTCTCCGAACGGACGCTCGACCAGGTGCCCGAGGTCGTGCGCTGGGGGATCCAGCGCCCCGACCTCGTCCACACGATGGTCTTCATCCTGTATCGCGAGCCTTCCATGGCGCGCCGGATGGGGCTCTCGTTCTTCGCGAACGGACGCGAGATCGACATGGGGGCCTCCTACGACGACACCGATTTCTGCGGCGGGCGCCCGCTGAAGGCGCAGGACGTCGTCGACCAGATCCGGACCGTCGTCCCCGGATTCGAGCCGAGCGCCTACCTGAACGGCACGGTCGACCCCGACAGCATGAAGTGGCTGATGGGGATCCGCCTCGCCGACGGCGAGGAGACCTTCGGCCACGTGTCGCCGCGATACATGGAGACGGTCCAGAACGTATCGCACCTCTTCCGCGACCGCTGGCTCAGCTACGTCACCCCGGGCTTCCTCGGCCTGGGCCGTTCCTCGATGGCGCTCTTCGCGCCCATCGACGGGTCGATGCGCCGCGCGATGGGCCGCTACCTCTCGGCCTCCGCGAAGAGCCCGGGCCACCTCCTGCGCAAGGTGCGGTTGCAGACCTTCACGATCATCCAGGCCGTCGACTTCCTGCCGGACGGCAGCATGAACATGTGCGACGGCTGCCCCGACATCACGGTCCACGACGGCAAGCTCTACTGGAGCTGCCGCCTCGAAGAGATCAAGGAGCACGGGACGTTCGTGAGCGCCTGCCCTACGAGACCGGATCCCGCAGCATGACCGACGAGATCTTCAGAAAGCTCACGAGCCTCAGCTCCTGCGCGGGGTGAGCGTCGAAGCTGCCCCCCGGGCAGCTCGCGCAGGTCCTGCGCGTCCTCGACGGCCTCTTCGACCCCTCGGCGCACCCCGAAGTCCTGGTCGGCCTCGCCGAGCCGGACGACGCGGCCGTCCTCGACCTCGGCGGCGGCCGGGCCCTCGTCGTGACGACCGATTTCTTCACGCCCGTCGTCGACGAGCCCTACGACTTCGGGGCCATCGCCGCCGCGAACGCGATGAGCGACGTCTGGGCGATGGGGGGCGAGCCGGTCCTCGCCCTGAACCTCGTCGCCTTCCCGCCGCAGCTCTCCGCCGCGACGCTGGCCGAGCTGCTCCGGGGCGGGGCGGAGGTCGTCCGTTCGGCGGGGGCCGTCATCGCGGGCGGGCACTCGATCCAGGACAAGGAACCGAAGTACGGACTCTGCGTCGTCGGCTTCGCGCAGACGGCGCGCCTCCTGACGAAGGGGGGAGCGCGTCCCGGCGACGTGCTCTACCTGACCAAGCCGCTCGGGACCGGCACGATCACGACCGCGCTGAAGCGCGGGATCGCGCCTGAAGACGAGGTCGCAGCCGCAGTGGCGTCGATGAAGCGCCTGAACCGTGCCGCTTCGCGAGCGGCCCTGGCCACGGGTGCGACCGTCGCGACCGACGTGACGGGTTTCGGGCTCGTGGGCCATGCACTCGAGATGGCCGAGGCCTCCCGCGTCCGTTTTCGCTTCGAGTGGGACGCCCTCCCCTGGCTGCCCGGTGCTCTCCGGCTCGCCGAGGAGATGGTCTTCCCGGGCGGCGCGTTCACGAATCTCGAGCACTTCGGAAGCCGCCTGGTACGCACGCGGTTGCTGACCGACCCGGAAGCGATGCTCCTCTTCGACCCGCAGACCTCGGGAGGCCTCCTCGTCGCCATTCCGGCCACGGGCGCGGCGGAATTCACGGGGGCTCTCGGCAGGGATTCCGAGGAAGCCTGGCGCGTGGGAGAGGTCGTCGCAGGCGAAGGGATCGAAGTCATCTGATCCGGGTCCCCTTCCCGGCCTCCTCCCCTGCGGGCTGAATCAATTCGTTTCGTCATCGCGCGAAACGTTGCAACGATCCGATCTTCCCCGGTCGATTCGCCCCAACAGCACCCCGGCATTTCTCCGACCGGCCCCTTCCAAGTCACTCCCTGCCAGAGAGTTCGAGACCTCCCTGCACGTCGGCGAGATCGGCGCCCGACGAGCCCGACCAGCTGGCTCCGTTCTTGAAAGGAAGAAGCCGCGGCCCGATCGGGCCTTTGGGTGGCCATGGACGTGGCACCCCGGACGGAGCGGAATGAAGAAGATCCTCCTCGCGCTCGTCGGCCTCGCGGTCGTCGCGAGCCTCGTGGTGACGGCGGTCCGGCGGTCCGACGCCGGGCCGAAACCGATCGAGGCACTCCGGCACACGTACCGCGACAAGGCGAAACCTTCGGTCGACCACGCCCTTTTCGCCCAGCTGCAGGGCCCCTTCGCGAAGCCGCAGCTGGTGACGTCTGCCTGCATCTCCTGCCACAACGGGCGGCACACGGAGGTGATGGCCTCTTCCCACTGGAACTGGGAGCGGATCGAGTACGTCGAGGGGAAGGGGATCCGGGCCATCGGCAAGAAGAACGTCCTGAACAACTTCTGCATCGGCGTCGCGGGAAGCCAGCAGAGCTGCGACAAGTGCCACGCCGGCTACGGCTGGGCCGACGCGAGCTTCGACTTCGGGGACCCGCTGAACGTCGACTGCCTCGCCTGCCACGACAACGGCGGGACCTACGCAAAGAAGGTCGGCGGGGCCGGGATGCCTGCGGACGGCCTCGACCTTGCGCTCGTGGCGCAGAAGGTCGGCCGCCCGCAGCGGGCGAACTGCGGCACGTGCCACGCCTTCGGGGGCGGCGGAAACAACGTGAAGCACGGCGACCTCGACGTGGCGCAGTTCGACACGACGCGCGACGTCGACGTCCACATGGGAACCGACGGCGCCGACATGTCGTGCGTCGACTGCCACACGGCCGAAAAGCACCAGATGCTCGGCAAGGCCTACTCGCTCTCTTCCATGAACCGCAACCGCGTGGCCTGCGAGAGCTGCCACGGAGCGGTCCCCCACGAGGACGAGCTCCTGAACCAGCACGGCTACAAGGTCGCCTGCCAGACCTGCCACATCCCCGAGTACGCGAAGGTGAACGCGACGAAGATGAGGTGGGACTGGTCGACGGCCGGGAAGCTGAAGGACGGCAAGCCCTACGAGGAGGAAGACGGCCAGGGGAACCACGCGTACATGTCGATCAAGGGCACTTTCACCTGGGCGAAGAACGTCACGCCCGAGTACGTCTGGTTCAACGGCACCGCCTCGCACCACCTGCTCGGCGAGAAGTTCGACCCCGCGCGGCCGCTCGTCCTGAACACGCTGTACGGCGCGTACGACGAGCCCGAGGCGAAGATCGTCCCCGTCAAGGTCCACCGTGCGAAGCAGATCTACGACACGAAGAACCTCACTCTCATCCAGCCGAAGCTCTACTCCGCGACGCCCGGTGACGGCGGGTATTGGGGAGACTTCGACTGGAACGCAGCGGCCACCGCCGGGATGAAGGAGGTCGGCCTCCCTTACAGCGGCTCGTACGGCTTCGCCGAGACCGAGATGAACTGGCCCCTGAACCACATGGTCGCTCCGAAGGACAAGGCCGTCTCGTGCGAGGAATGCCACAAGCGGGAAGGGGGACGGCTCGCCTCGGTGGGCGGCTTCTACATGCCGGGCCGGGACCGCAGCACGCTGCTGGATGGGTTCGGCGCGCTCCTTGTTCTCGGAGCGTTCGCGGGGGTCCTCGTCCACGGCGGGGCCCGCTATTGGTTCTGGCGCCGGCGCCAGGGAGGCAAGTGATGAACCGCGAGTACATTTACCCGGCGTTCGGGCGCTTCTGGCACTGGGCGCAGTCGTTCCTGATCCTCTTCCTCGCCCTCACCGGCTTCGAGATCCACGGCTCGCTCAGCTTCTTCGGCTACGAGCAGGCGGTGCGGCTGCACAACTTCGCTGCGTGGTCGTTCCTCGTCCTGATCGCCTTCGCGATCTTCTGGCACTTCACGACCGACGAGTGGCGCCAGTACGTCCCGACGTGGGTGAACCTGAAGGCCCAGGCGGAGTACTACCTCTTCGGCATCTTCCAGGACGCGCCCCACCCGACGCAGAAGTCGAGACACAGAAAGCTCAACCCGCTCCAGAAGATCGTCTACGCGGGTCTGAAGCTCTTCGTCCTCCCTCTCGTCTGGGTCTCGGGTCTCCTCTACATGTTCTACCGGTACCCGCAGAGATACGACGTCCTCGCGCTCGACGTGTCGGCGCTCCAGGCAATCGCTCTCGCCCACACTCTCGGGGCCTTCGCCCTCCTCGGATTCCTCGTCGCGCACCTCTACCTGACGACGACCGGCCACACCCTGACGTCGAACCTGAAGGCCATGGTGACGGGCTGGGAAGAGATGCACGGCGACGAGCCGCATGCGGCCGTCGAACCGGCCGCCGCTTCCGGGCAGAACGCCGTGGAGCAGGCCGCTGGGCAGGCCCGCTGAGAAAGACGCCATGAACGAACGACACATGAACCCCTACGTCGCCGGATTCCTCCTCGGTCTCGTCCTCCTCCTGACGATCTTCGTCACCGGCCGCGGCCTCGGTGCCAGCGGCGCGACGAAGAACGTCGTCGTCGCCGCCGTCGGCGCGGTGGCCCCGCAGCACGCCGCGGCGAACCCCTTCTACGCCAAGCTGCTCGGACCAGGGCACGAAGCTCCGCTCAAGGGCTGGCTCGTTTTCGAGGTCCTCGGCGTCCTCCTCGGGGCGTTCGTCTCCGGGCTCGCCGCAGACCGCCTCCGTTTCGTCACCGAGCGGGGACCGAAGGTCTCCGTGAAGGGCCGGCTTCTCTTCGCACTCCTCGGCGGCGCTCTCTTCGGCGCCGGGGCCCAGCTGGCGCGCGGCTGTACGAGCGGCGCGGCGCTGAGCGGCATGGCGGTCCTCTCCGTCGCCGGCTTCGTCACGATGCTGGCGATCTTCGGCAGCGGGTTCCTCTTCGCGTGGTTCACGCGCTCTCTCTGGCTCGGCGCGAAGGCGGGGAGGTAGGGAGATGGGCCCGTTCGTTCCCGACCTCATCTCCGACCAGCTCAACCTCGTCGTCGCCCTCGCCATCGGATTCCTTTTCGGCTTCGTCCTCGAGCAGGCCGGCTTCTCCTCGTCTCGGCGGCTCGTCGGCGTCTTCTACGGCTACGACCTCACGGTCCTCAGGGTCTTCTTCACCGCCGCCGTCACGGCCGCGGCGGGCGTCCTCCTCCTCGCGGCCGGGGGGCTCCTCGATCTGACGGCGATCTTCGTCAACCCGACCTGGCTCGCCCCGGCGATCGCCGGCGGCACCCTGATGGGGCTCGGCTTTCTCCTCGGCGGCTTCTGCCCGGGTACGAGCGTCTGCGCGGCAGCGATCGGAAAAGTCGACGCGATCGTGTTCCTCGCCGGAGGCGCCCTGGGGGTCTTCGGGTACGCCGAGCTCTTCCCCCGCTTCGCGGCGTTCGCCGACTCGACGTCGCTCGGCCCCGCGAAGATCTACGAGTCACTCGGGGTCACGCCCGGGCTCTTCGTCCTCCTCCTCGCCGCGGCGGCAATCCTCGCCTTTGCGGTGGGGGGCATCGTCGAGAGGAAGGTCGCCCCCGACGCGGCCCCGTCGCGGCTCTTCGCCACGAAGAACCACGTTGCCGCCGCGGCGGTCCTCCTCGCGTTCGCCGCGCTCGCGGCCGTTCTGCCGAACCGCAACGCCCGGCTCGTCGCGAAGGTGAACGCGCCCGGGTACGTTCCCCACCACGTCGTCAAGCCGATGACGCCCGACGAGCTCGCGTTTCGCATCCTCGATCGAGACCCCCGCCTGCGCGTCGTCGACCTCCGTCCCGAGGCCGCCCGGAAGGCGCGGCCTCTGCCCGGGGCAATCGCCGTCCCGGCCGCCGAGGTGCTCGGCAAGGAGTGGCGGATCACCTTCTCGCCACGCATGGTGAAGAAGGTCCTCGTGGCCGAGACGGAGGCCGAGGCGAAGACGGCCTCCTACCTCCTCGTGGAGACGGGGTTCGAGAACGTGGCGTACCTCGAGGGGGGCTACGGCGCGTTCGAGAGGACCGTCCTCTCCGCGAAGGAACCCGAGGGAGAGGGCCGCTTCGCTCCGGTCGTCGAGCGCTTCCGCGAGCAGGCGCGGGCCGGCCTCGCCGAGATGGTCCGACTCGAGCGCGCCGCTGGGACGGCCGCGCCGAAGAAGGTCAAGAAGGTCCAGGGAGGCTGCTGACGCGGGGTCCGTAGCCTGCTGGAGTCCTACACCGCGTCTCTGACCAGGAACTTCGCCGAGGCCCGCGCGAGGGTCTTGCGGTCCTGCTGAAGCTCGGCACGCACGTAATAGAGAGGATGGGACGACGTCTTTTCGATCGTCCCGACGACGACCGCGCCACGGTCCAGGCTCACCGGGGCGACGAAGCGGACGGACAGCTCCGCCGTCACCGCCACGATGCCGATCGAGAAGAGAGCGTTCGTCATGGCGGCGTCGAGGAGGGCCGAGGTGATCCCGCCGTGGAGAGTCGCCGGATAGCTCTGGTAGACGGAGCGGCACGGGAAGAAGGCGACGACGGAACCGTCGGCCTGGACCCGGAACCTCAGCTTGAGGCCGTCCGGATTCTCGGGGTTGCAGACGAAGCAGCGAGGATGCTCGACCGCCCGGACGGCCTCCAGCACGGTCTGGCTGGGGACCGGCTCCACGGAGGACGCGGGGACGGCCCGCGGCTGCGGCGCTTCACTCTCGATACGGCTTCTGTGCTCGTCAGATTCCACGTCGCATGGTCCCTTCCCGCACGCGCGGACGGCCTCGGCTGCCGCAGTCTGCGGCGAAGGATGTTATAGGCATATGCTCGCAAGAAGGAGAGGGGATCCCATGCCGGAAACCGTGCGATTCGATCAGGCCGCAGCGACATGGGACGCCGAAGAGCGCCGCATCCTCCTGGCGAAGGGCGTGACGGAGGCGATCGCGACCCGCTGCGCGCTTCCCGCCGACCTCGACGTCCTCGACTTCGGCTGTGGCACGGGGCTCGTCTCGCTCGCCCTGAAGCCGCTCGTGCGGAGCGTGACGGGGGTCGACACGTCCCGCGGCATGCTGGACGTCTTCGAGCGAAAGGTGCCCGAGCAGGGGCTGGCCGGCGTCCGCGCCGTCCTCCTCCCGGCAGACGTCCCACTGTCCCTTCCGGACCGCTTCCACCTCGTCGTCAGCAGCATGACGCTGCACCACGTGGCCGACCTCGCCACTCTCTTCGCCCGGTTCCGCGACCACCTCCACCCCGGGGGGCGCGTCGCCCTCGCCGACCTCGACCTCGAGGACGGGACGTTTCACGAGGACGCCAGAGACGTTGTCCACCTCGGGTTCGACCGGGGCGGGATCGCCGCGCTCCTGGCCGGGGCCGGCTTCGTCGACGTGGAGGTGGAGACGGCGACGGTCACCCGGAAGGGGGAGCGCCCGTACCCGGTCTTCCTCGCCACCGGCCGCAAGGCCGAGGCCGATTCGCCCGCATAGCCCCGCGGGGTCGCGGCGGGCGCTAAGGGCCTCTACCGCCTGCGCGGCGGGAGCGGCCCCGGTCGCGCGTTGGAGGAGCCGGAGCTCGAGCCCGGCCCTGCGTCGACCCGCTTGAAGTCCTGAGCCGAGCAGCCCGGGCAGCCGGCGGGCCGGCCGGTGCCGAACGGCAGGGTCCAGCCGTGACGACAGGATTCGCAGCGGAAGGACCTCTGGCCTGCAAAGGCCACGGGTCCTCCTCCGATCCTCAGGGCGTTCCCGTGAACGAGCGCAGTCGCCACCTTCCGTCGCGAGGCCTCGACGATCCGTGCGAAGGTAGCCCTCGAGACCTCCATCCGCGCAGCCGCCTCCTCCTGGTAGAGCCCTTCGAGGTCTGCGAGGCGAAGAGCCTCGAGCTCGTCGATCGACAGGTCGATCTCCTCGAGCACCGACACCGGCACGCCGGCGGGCTTGAAGTAGGTGAATCGAGGGGGCGAGGCGACACGCCGAGGACACGGACGACGCGGCATTTCAACCGCCGGCCGGTCTGCGGCGGGCGGCTTCGCTTCCGCCGCGGGAAATGTCGAGGAGGGGATGGAGCTTCACGCCGCCTCATCGTGCCACGGACCGCGTTTGCGGGCGACACGCGAGCACGAGCCGTCGGGAGCTCTTCGCGGTTGACTCTAACGAACATATGTGCGAAACCACACGACGGAGCCGCTCCCCTCCTTCTCCCGATCCGGCGTCGCCTCGGGGGCGACGCCGCCGCACACGGAGGTGCCTGAATGGACGTCGTCCTTCTCTCGCGGATCCAGTTCGCGGTGAGCATCGGGTTCCACTACATCTTCCCGCTGCTGACGATCGGCCTCGGCGTCGTCCTCGTCTGGCTCGAGGCGGGCTTCCTCCGGACGCGCGACCCGATCTACGAGACCGCCGCCCGCTTCTGGACGAAGGTCTTCGCCCTGAACTTCGCGATCGGGGTCGCGACCGGGATCGTCATGGAGTTCCAGTTCGGGACGAACTGGGCGACCTACTCGCGGTTCGTCGGCGACGTCTTCGGCTCGGCGCTCGCCGCGGAAGGGATCTTCGCCTTCTTCCTCGAGTCGGGCTTCCTCGCCATCCTCGTCTTCGGCTGGGACCGCGTCGGGCCGAAGATGCATTTCTTCTCGACCCTGATGGTCTCCCTCGGCTCGATCTTCTCCTCGGTCTGGATCGTCGTGGCGAACAGCTGGCAGCAGACGCCAGCGGGCCACCACGTCGTGCCGGTTATCCGGAACGGCGTCCCGCTGATGAAGAACGGCGTGCCCGTGCTGAGGGCCGAGATCGTCGACTTCTGGGCGCTCGTCTTCAACCCGTCCAGCGTCCACCGCCTCGTCCACGTCTGGATCGGGGCCTTCCTCGTCGGCGCCTTCTTCGTCATGTCGATCGCGGCCTGGTACCTGTTGAAGGGGCGCCACACGGAGTTCGCGCGTCGATCGTTCGACGGCGGCCTCGTTCTCGCCGCCGTCTCCGCGCTCGCGGTGTTCGTCTCCGGGCACGGCCAGGCGGGGAGCGTCTACCGCCACCAGCCGGCGAAGCTCGCCGCGTTCGAGGGGCACTACCGGACCGGCCCCGCCGCCCTGAACCTCTTCGGCTTCCCGGACGACGCAGCACAGACGGTGAGGTACGGCATCGCCGTCCCTGGCGGCCTCGGCCTCCTCCTCCACGCAGACGCGTCTCAACCCGTCGTCGGCCTCGACCGCTTCCGTCCCGAGGACCGGCCCCCGGTCGGGATCAGCTTCCAGAGCTACCACGTGATGGTCGGGCTCGGGACGCTCTTCGTCGGCCTGACCCTCTTCGCCGGCTTCCTCAGGTGGCGCGGCACGCTCTACCAGACTCGCTGGCTCCTCTGGTGCTTCGTCCCCGCCGTGATCCTTCCGATCGTCGGGAACGAGCTCGGGTGGGTCGCGGCCGAAGTGGGGCGGCAACCGTGGATCGTCCATCCGAAGGTGACGTGGACCGCCGACGGCTCCGACCTCGTCGTCGGACCCGCCGGGCACGTCGTGTACCACGAGCGCGAGGGGCTTCGGACGCTCGACGCCGCCAGCCCGAGCGTGACGGCCGGCCAGGTGCTCGGCTCGCTCGTCGGGTTCGGCTTTCTCTACCTCGCACTCGGGGTCGTCTGGGTCTTCATCCTCGACCGGAAGATCAGGCACGGGCCCCAGGGGCCACCCGGGGATTCCCCCGCCGTGCCCGACGGGGCGCTCGCCGCGGCGGGCCTGAGGGCCGGGCACGAGGGCCGCATGACCGGCGGAGACGGGGCGCGGGGCTGAGGGGGCGGAGATGTCGTACGAAGCGCTCTGCGTCATCTGGTTCGTCCTCGAGGGGGTCCTCCTCACCGGATACGCCCTCCTCGACGGCTTCGACCTCGGCGTCGGCATCCTCCACCCGTTCGTGCCGAGAACCGACCTCGAGCGGCGAATCTCCATGAACTCGATCGGCCCGCTCTGGGACGGCAACGAGGTCTGGCTCGTCACCTTCGGCGGGGCCCTCTTCGCCGCGTTTCCGGAGGCGTACGCGTCGGTCTTCTCGGGCTTCTACACCGCGTTCATGCTCCTCCTCATCGCGCTCATCTCGCGCGCGGTGTCGATGGAGTTCCGCTCGAAGATGGAGTCGCCGGGGTGGCGCCGCTTCTGGGACTGGGCGTTCTTCGGTGGCTCCTTCACCGCCTCGCTTCTTTTCGGCGTCGCGGTCGGGAACGCGATGATCGGCGTTCCGCTCGACGAGCTCGGCAACTTCACCGGCTCGGTCCTCGACCAGCTCGGCCCCTACCCGCTCCTCGTCGGCGTCATGACGGTCTCGCTCTTCGCGATGCACGGCGGGCTCTTCCTCTACCTGAAGACCGAGGGGGACTTCCAGCAGCGGCTGCGCGAGTGGATGTGGCGCTCGTGGGGCCTCTTCATGGTCACGTTCATGCTCACGACGATCGCGACCGTCGCGTTCATCCCGCGGGCGACCGAGAACTTCCGGCGCTTCCCGTGGGCGATCGTCGTCGTCGTTGGCACCGTCCTCGCCGTCGCGAACGTCCCGCGCTGCCTCTACCGCGACAGGCCGGGCCTCGCCTTCCTCTCCTCGGGCGGCGTCATCGCCGGCCTGGTGGCGCTCTTCGGCCTCGCGCTCTACCCGAACCTCGTCACGGCGACGGGAGACCCCACGCGCTCCGTGACGATCTTCAACGCGGCCTCGAGCCCGAAGACCCTCGGGATCATGCTGATCATCGCGGCCGTCGGGATGCCGTTCGTCCTGACCTACTCCGGGGTCATCTACTGGACCTTCCGCGGGAAGGTGAAGCTCGGGGAGCACAGCTATTGAGGAGGCCCGCTTCGCGGGCCACACGGGAGGAGAAGAGACATGGCGAAGATCGGGATCATCATCTGTGCGCGGTACAGGGACTGCGGCGGCGGCAAGTGCCTGCGGTCGATGCGCGAACGCCGCGGCGCATTCTCCGCGTACCCGGCCGACGAGCCGCTGGAGATCGTCGGCTACTCGACCTGCGGCGGATGCCCGGGCGGGAACGTCGAGTACGTGCCCGCCGAGATGAAGAAGAACGGGGCGGAAGCGATCCACCTCGCCACGGGCCTCGTCGTCGGGTACCCGCCGTGCCCCTACATCCGCGAGTTCAAGCAGTACATCGAGACCGCCCACGGCCTCCCGGTCGTCGTCGGGACGCATCCCGTCCCCGAGAAATACCGAAAGGTCCACGAACAGCTCCCCTTCTGGCAGCAGAAGGAGATGGCCGACCTCGCCGGTGGGCTCCTGAACGAAGACCGCGAGATCCAGAAGGCCTACGACTGAACGAACAGGAGAGCCCAGCCTCGTAGGCCGGCGACTCAGCCCTTCGCTACCCTTCCGGCGGCAGCCGGGTCGTATTCCTCGAAGGGGCCTTCCGTCGCACGGCTCCTGTCCCGGTAGCAGCAACGGCCGGTCTTCTCGTGCCCGGCGTAGTGCGCCTCGAAGGAGCGGCAGGCCTCGGGGCGACGGAGCCACTTCCCGTCCGCGCCGAGACAGTGCTCGAGGAGGACCGGGAACTCCCCTTCGGGCCGGATCTCCAGGATCGTCACCTCGTCAGGCCCGGCTTTCTCGTCGTCGAGTCGCTCGAGGAGAGCGCAGAGCGTGTCGGAAATGTAGCTCTCGGTCATCCCTTCGACGCCGGAAACCGTCACCCGGGCCTCGTACGTGTAGGGAAGACGGTCGTCGTACTTCGATCTCGGCCCGAGGACGTTACTGAGGATGCTCATCGGACGACTCCCCTCCTGTCTCATCTGTCCTCGTCTCCATTCTGCGTCAGCGAGAGCCGATCCGGAGCTCGCGCATGCGGCGCCAGAGCTTCGTCCGGCTCATCCCCAGCTCCGCAGCCGCCTTCGACCGGCTCCAGTGGTGTCGTTCGAGAGCGGCGCGGATCGGCGCTTCTTCGGGGTCGGCCGGCAGCGGGGAGTTGCCGTCAGCGAAGGTGAGGTTCGGATCCGGGGAGTGGAGGCGCGCTTGAATCGTTCCCGCCGGCCGGCTCTCCGGCGAGCGGATCTCGGCCGGAAGGTCTTCCAGTTGCACGGTCTGCCCACGCCCGAGGGCGACCGCGTACTCCAGCGCGTTCTCCAGCTCCCTGACGTTGCCCGGCCAGTCGTAGCGCTCGAGGGCAGCAAGCGTGTCGGGCGACAGCTGCACGGCACGCCCCGCGCGGCCCCCGATGCGGGCCAGCAGGTAGCGGGCGACGAGCTCCACGTCCTCGGACCTCTCCCTGAGCGGCGGCACGTGGATCGGGACGACGCGAAGGCGGTAGTAGAGGTCCTCCCGGAAGCGGCCCTGGCGGATCGCCTCCTTCAGGTCCCGGTTCGTTGCGGCGACGATGCGCGCGTCGAGGGGCCGCGTCGTGCTCTCTCCGACGCGCTCGAAGAGCCTCTCCTGCAGGACGCGGAGGAGCTTGACCTGGACGGGAAGCGGGATGTCCCCTGCCTCGTCGAGGAAGAGAGTCCCTCCCTTGGCCAGGTCCAGGCGGCCCACGCGGTCCCGCACGGCTCCTGTGAAAGCGCCGCGCACGTGCCCGAAGAGCTCGCTTTCGAGGAGGTCGGCCGGCAGCGCCGCGCAGCTGACCGCGACGAACGGGCCCCCGCTCCTCGGCGAGTGGGCGTGGAGGGCCCGCGCGAGGACCTCCTTGCCGGTCCCGCTCTCACCGGTGATGAGGACGTTCGCGTCGCTGCCGTGGAGCGACTCGACGAGGTGGACGATCCGGAGCATCTGCGGCGACCGGGCGACGAGACCGTGGGAGACGAGGGCGCTCTGGAGGATCGTGTCGTCGTCCTCCGCGGGGCGGATCACGACGAGGTAGCGCGCCCTCGGGTCGCAGGCGCTGACGACGCCTTCGGCGAGAGGCGTCGTCGTGACGGAGACGAGGCGGGCGGCATCCCGGCCGCAGCGCAGGACGCCCCGCCGCCCCTCCTCCCGCCGCCCGAGGCGGAGAGACTCGCGGAGAGTCTCCTCGGGACCGAAGAGGCGCGGGCCGAAGAGCGACTCGACGGGCTGGCCGATGACTTCGAGGGAGACGCCCGTCCCTGCCATCCGGTCGAGCGAGAGGCTCGCCCGGATGATCCGGAACTCCTCGTCGAGGACGACGAGAGCGCGCCCGAGCGACTCGAAGACGGCTTCGAGGTTCGACCAGTCCGGGGCGCGCTGCGCTGCGTCGCTCGTCATGGAACCTCCCGTGGGTGACGTTGCCGGCCCGATTCTCCCCGGACGTCAGCTCCGCGTCGGCAGGGCGGCGGGGCGGTCGTGGCCGTGATCGTGACCGTGCCCGGCGCAGGCGCCGGCCGGGTCGATCTCCTCCGCCTCATCCCTCGCGAATGCGTCGAGGCAGCCTGCGACCGTCGGAGCCGTGGCGCGGTACACGCGGATCCCCGCCTCCCTGAGCTTCATCAGGGCTCCGGCGCCGATGCCGCCGACGACCATCGCGTCGATCTTCTCGCCCGCGAGGGCGTCGAGCGGGCGGCAGGCTCCGTGCTCGTGAACCGCGCGGGCATTCGAAAGGGCGCGGGTCTGGCGCGTCTCGGAATCGGCCAGCACGTACATCGGGGCGGAGCCGAAATGGCCGGAGACCGGGCTCTCGAGCCCGCGGTCGGCGAGGACGGGAATGCAGATGTTCATGGGGCTCTCCTTCGGGCGGTTCGGGGCGCAGGGCCGGCGGTTCGCGGGTCGCGCACCGAGGATGCCGTTGCCGACAGTTTCGGGCATATGCCCATATACGTCAAGGGGGCGGCCTCCCGGTGGCCTGCCCTGCGTCGCGGCGTACGCCCTCGGCGAGCTGGCCGCCCGTCGCCTCCAGCCCGTCGAGAACGCGCTCGACGTCGGTCCCGGTCGTCCGCGGGTTCATGACCGTCACTCGAAGGACCCTCTTCCCGCCGAGGACGGTCGTCGTGATCCACCCCTCGCCCGAGCGGTTGAAGAGCTCTCGGAGGCGGAGGTTCAGCGCGTCGAGACGCTCCGGGTCGAGCGACCGGTCGCCCACGTAGCGGAAGCAGAGTATGTTCGCCTCCGGCTCGTGGAGGGCCTCGAAAGCCTCGCGCCGCCCGATCGCGGAGTGGAGCGCCCGGGCCGTGGCGCAGAGGTGGTCGTAGAGCACGCCGATCCCGCCCGCTCCGTAGCGCTGGAGGGCGACCCAGACCTTCAGCGCGTCGAGCCTGCGCGAGCACTGGAAGCTCCGCTTTCCCTGGTCGGGGCTCCGCTCGCCTTCCGCACCGTGGAAGAGGTACGGCGCGCGCTGCGTGAACGCCGCGTCGAGGTCGCGCTCGTCGCGGACGAGGACGACGCCGGCCGAGAGCGGCATCAGCATCATCTTGTGCGGGTCCCAGGCGAGAGAGCGGGCCCGCTCGATGCCGCGCAGGCGTCCTCGGTGCGTGGACGAGAGGAGAGCCGAGGCGCCGTGGGCCCCGTCGACATGGAGCCACAGGCCCCGCTCCTCGCAGAGCCGGCCTATGGCGTCGAGATCGTCGAAGGAGCCCGTCGCCGTCGATCCTGCGGTCGCGACGACGGCCATGACGCGCCTTCCGCGTTCCTCCTGCCGGCGGAGGGCGGCCTCGAGGGCGGACACGTCCATCCGCCAGCCGTCGGAAGGAATGGCGATGGCGGCGTCGGTGCCGAGGCCGAGAGCGCCGACGGCGCGGGCCACGGCGTAGTGGGCGTGCTCGCCGTGGAGGACGACCGGCGGCTCGGCGCCCACACCTTCCTTCCACGCGTTGGGGAGAGACGCCGCGCGCGCGGCGAGGAGCGCGGTGAAGGTCGCCTCGGTCCCGCCGGAGGTGAACGTGCCACCGGCCCTCGGACCGAAACCTGCGAGGTCGCACATCCACCTCACGATGCGGTTCTCGACGGCCGTTCCGACGGGCGACATCTCCTGGACCGCGCCCGACTGGTTCAGGGCCGCGATGAGGGATTCCGTCCAGACGGCGGCCGGGAGGGGCGCGGAGACCTGGTGCCCCATCGAGCGCGGGTGGCAGAGGCGGTTCGAGTCGGCGACGACGTCCCCGCGAAGCCGCTCGACGACCTCCTCGAGCGGCCTTCCATCGACCGGGAGCGGCTCGTCGAAGCGGCGGGCCAGCTCTGCGGCGCCGAGCGGCGTCGAGACCGGCCCCTCCCCCGTGCGGGTCGCGGCAAAGTAGTCGACCGCGATGCGGGTGAAGGCCTCGGCCGCCGGAGCGAGGGCGTCGTCTTCGAGCTCGGACAGGACGCGCGGGCGGAGTTCATCCATCGGAAACGAAGGTAGCACGCGCATGGCGTCGCACCGGGAGAAGCGCCGTTGCCCGGGGCGATGGGCGGCCGGAGAATGGCGGGTCATCCTCGGGAAGGGGGGACTCATGCCGCGTCGCGCTGCCGCCGTTCCGTTCGTCCTGGCCCTCGTCACCGCCGTCCTCTCCGTCGCCGTCGAGGCGCGCGACGTGCGGGTCCGGCGGCCGCTGCGCGTCCCGAACGTGCCGGGCTTCCTCACGCTCCAGTGCGACTTCCACACGCACACCGTCTTCTCCGACGGGAAGGTGTGGCCCGACATCCGCTCCGAGGAGGCCTGGCGCGAGGGCTACGACGCGATCGCCATCACCGACCACGTCGAGTACCGGCCGCACCGGAAGGACCTCCCGACCAGCCACGAGCGCCCGTGGGAGATCGCCGCGCCTCACGGCGAGAAGCTCGGGGTGATCGTGATCCGCGGCTCGGAGATCACGCGGAAGATGCCCCCGGGGCACCTGAACGCGATCTTCCTCTCGTCCGTCTGCCCGCTCGAGACACCCGGGTGGAGGGATGCGCTGCAGGCCGCACGCGCCCAGGGGGCCTTCGTCTTCTGGAACCACCCCGGGTGGCGCGGCCAGCAGAAGGACGGCGTCGCCCGCTGGTACCCGGAGCACGACGAGATCCTCGAGGCGGGCCTCCTGCACGGCATCGAGGTCGTCAACGACCGCGAGTACTACCCCGAGTCCCACGCGTGGGCGCTCGAGAAGGACCTCGCGCCCCTGGCGAACTCCGACATCCACGACCCCTCGAACCTCGCGTGGCACGTCCACGAGGGGGACCACCGCCCGGTGACGCTCGTCTTCGCGAAGGAGCGGACCGAGGCCGGAGTCCGCGAGGCGCTCTTCGCGAAACGGACGGTGGCCTGGTCGGGAGAGACGCTCGTCGGGCGCGAAGAGCTCCTGCGCCCGCTGGTCGCGGCCGCGCTCACGATCGAGAATCCAAAGCTCGCTATCCAGGCCGGTGGCGACGGATACGTCCGGATACGGAACGCGTCGGACCTGCGGCTGGAGCTCGCCGGCCCCGGCTCCGCGGACGGCGTCATGGCTCCGAAGGAGCTCGTGCTCGCGGCGGACGGCACGAGCGTTCTCGAAGTCACGGTGCCGAAGGCCGCGGAAGCCGGAACGAGGCGCCTCACGCTGGAATACACGATCCGGAACGTCCTGATCGCGCCCGGGGAGGGACTCCCCTTCCCGATCGTCGTCGAGATCGCGGTCGGGAAGCCCCCCGCCGCCTCCTAGGCCGACGGGGAGAGAAGCTGACGCGCGCCCGCCGGCGGGGGCGTGATCACTTCGGGGTCGGCGCGGCCTTCGGTACGTCGCCCGGGCGTGACTGGACGGCGCTCGGCGGCGCGTAGGCATCCGACACTCCGGGCGTCCCCTGCTGGACCCAGTTGCCGGGTGCCGGGGAGCCGCCGGGAGCGGCGGCGGGAGCGGATGCCGGCGCGCTTCCCCGGACCGTGGCACTGCCGGCATCGGGCGGTAGCTCGCCCTCGAGCTTCGTGGCACCCGTCTCCTCGAGGTGGGCCTTGAACGCGTCGAGCCCGGTCAGGCGGGTGATCTTCCTGACGTCGGTCTCGCGGACGCTCATGAGGGTCCCCTGCTTGAAGTCGGTGACGACGTATCCCGCGCCCTTCTTCACCGGCTCCTTGCTCGAGAGCATGCGGCCGGTGGGATTGAGGTCGACCTGCCAGAGGACCTCCTTGCTCAGGTCCGACGACCACCGCGAGATCTTCTTCACCCTCGACTTCGGCAGCCGGCTGACGGTCCTCTCAGGGAGCGTGCGGAAGACGTAGACGTCTCCCTCCAGCTTCGGCTCCTCCATGGCGAAACCGAAGCCGGTGGGGAGCAGCTCGACCTTGTAGACGACGATGGGCGATTCCGGAACGGGAGCACTCTGCAGCACGGGCTGGGGCTGCTGCCCCTGGAGGTTCACGGAAAGAAAGAACGACCCCGCGAGGAGGGCGGCTCGGTAGCGCATGTTCCTGTCTCCTGCACAAAGCCTAGCACCGTCCCTGACCAGCGGGGTCGCTTCCGGGTGCGCTACCCCTTCGGGCAGCTCGCCCCCGTGCCGTCGCCAGGCCCCTGCCCCGTGCCCGTCCCGGTGCCCGTCCCGGGGCCGCGCCCGCGACCGCGGCCCTGGCCGCGCCCGCCCCGGCCCTGCCCGGTGCAGGCGCCGGCGAGGAGCTTTCCGTTCTCGTCGTACGCACCCCGCTCGCGGGGAGCGGCGACGATCCTCGCGATCTCGTCGGCCGGGAGGAACTGGGCCGTGTAGTGGCGTCCAGCGCCGCGAGGCGCTGCGAGAATGCGCGAAGGTGATTGCGCGAGCCCTTCGCCAGGTTCTGCATCACGGTGTCGATGTCGCGGTTGTCGGAGGCGTCGAGCGCCTTGTCGACGTCGGCGAGGTCGAGGTCCTCGACGGTGGCCCCGACCTTCAGCGCCTCGACGAGCGACACGGCCCCGCGGGCGACGAGGTCCGTGTAGAGCGAGGCGAGCCGGGCATTCCTGAACTCACCCGGCGCCGTCGTCGCGGCCGGGTCCGCGAGGCCGTAACGGTCGAGGAGAATCTTCACCTCGTCCATGTGCCGCTGCTCTGCCGAGGCGATGTTCGCGAAGGACTGGTCTCCGTTCGCGGCGAACAGGGCGCGGTAGACGTCACGGGCGAGCTTCTCCTCCTCGCGCAGGAAGAGCAGCTGGTCGGTCTCGGCGGCGCTGAGCGCCTCTTTCGGAAGCGTCGCGAGGTAACCCGCGATGGGGCTCGAGGCCGGCGGGCCGGCGCCCGGAACGCCAGCACCCTTTCCAGGACCTCTCCCCTGGCCGGACTGGGCGACGAGGGGGGCGGCGAGTAGCAGCAGGGCGACGAAAGCGGTCTTCTTCATGTCGGGCTCCTTGGTGTGCTCTTCCGCGGCCCTCTTGCGACGACCGCTGCCCTCCTTGATCCAAGCCATGTGCCATTCCCGGGCCCACGGTGGCTCTCGCCGTCAAATCGAGACCAATGAGTGCTTTAGTGCCGCGCGGCGACCGTAGAGCTCGCCCGGCCGGCTGCAGTCCCTGCAGTCGAAGTGCAGGACGGATGCAGTCCGCCATCGAGGTTCGCCGTCAGCCGATGCCCCACTGCTTCAGGCGGTAGTAGAGCGTCCGGACGGAGATCCCGAGAAGAGCCGCCGCCTCTTCCCTCCGCCCTCCCGTCCGCCGGAGGGCCGCGAGCAGCGCCTCGCGTTCGCGGTGCACCCGGTCGAGGGTACCGGTGGCCGGCGAGCCGGCGCCCAGCGCGAGGTCCACCGCGCGAATGGGCTCTCCACCGCGGACGACGACCGCCCGCTCGAGGACGTTTCTCAGCTCGCGGACGTTTCCCGGCCACTGGTGGGCTGCGAGCGCCGCGACAGCATCGCCGGCCAGCTCGGGAACCGGGACCCGGTGCCGGGCCGCGAGCCGCGTGGCGAAGTGCCGGGCGAGCAGCGGAATGTCCTCGGGCCGATCCCGGAGGGGGGACAGGTTCACGACGACGACCGCGAGGCGGAAGAAGAGGTCCTGCCGGAACTTCCCCGACTCGGACTCGAGGGAGAGGTCGCGATTCGTCGCGGCAACGAGCCGGACGTCGACCGGAATCTCCCGCGATCCGCCCAGCCTCCTCACGACCCTCTCCTCGAGGACCCGCAGCAGCTTGGCCTGCAGCGAGACCGGGAGCTCCCCCACCTCGTCCAGGAACAACGTCCCGCCGCCGGCCTCCTCGAATCGTCCCGCCCGGGCCTGGTCGGCCCCGGTGAAGGCGCCCTTCTCCGCGCCGAAGAGCTCGCTCTCCGCGAGGGTCTCGGGTAGCGCCGCGGCGTTCACCGCGACGAACGGCCCATTCGCGCGGGGCGAGCGCGCGTGGAGCCTGCGCGCGATCAGCTCCTTGCCCGTTCCCGACTCGCCGGTGACGAGAACGGCGATGTCGCGTCCGGCCACGCGATCGACGAGGGCGAGGAGCTCCTTCGTCACGGGGTCCTGCGTGACGAAGTCGTCGCCCTCCTCCTCGCGGGGAAGGAGGCTCGCGACGAGGTCGACGAGCGCGCCGGGCGACGGCAGCGGCTTGGTGATGTAGTCGGCCGCGCCGAGGCGGACCGCGTCGACCGCCTCCGGGATCGAGCCGTGGGCCGTCAGGACGACGACGGGCGGCGAGGCCGGTCGCGCGCGGATGCGCCTCACGAGCTCGAGCCCGTCGACCTGCGGCATCTGCCGGTCGGTCAGGACGAGATCGAATGCGCTCCGGTCGAGAAACCCGAGCGCTTCCGCACCGTTGCGCGCCTCGGTGACGCCGTGCCCGGCCCCCTCGAGGATGTCCCTGAGGAGGGCCCGGAACCCGGCTTCGTCGTCGACGACCAGGATGTGCGCCACGTCAGGCCTCCGATGCGGGCAGCGTGAGGGATGCGACGCAGCCGCCACCCGGCCGGGCGACGAGCACCGCCCAGCCGCCGTTGGCACCGGCGAGGGCCTTGACGATGGCGAGGCCGAGACCCGTCCCGTCGGGTCGCGACGTCACGTACGGCTCGAACGCGCTCGCGGGATCGAGATCGAGGCCAGGCCCGCGATCCGCGACGTCGAGAACGACGTGCGTTCCCCGGGCGCGCACGGTCACCTCGATCGCTCCGTCGGTATCGAACGCGCGGGCGTTCGCCAGGAGCTCCTCGAGAATCGTCTCGACGTGCTCGCGGTCTGCGAGGACTGCGACGCTACCCTCGGCGCGGACCGCCGCCCCGCCGCTGCGGGTCGCCACGTCGCGAGCGAGGGCAGCGAGGTCAAACGAAACCGGCTGCGGCTCGGGCGGCCTCGCGAAATCGAGGAGCCGCGACAGGATCGTCTCCATCCGCCCGCTGGCCGACACGATCCTCTCGACCCGCTCGCGCTCCGCTTCCGGGACCCGGGCCTCGAGAAGCTGGGCGGTCCCCTTGATGACGGCAAGGGGGTTTCGAAGCCTGTGAGCGAGGCCGGCGCCCGCCCGGGCTACCGTCGCGAGCCGGCGGTTCTCGGCTTCCGCCGCCTGGCGCCGCTGCCTTTCCGCGGTTCCCCGGGCCGCCACGAGTGAAAGCCCGACGAGGGCGAGCGCGGCGACCGCCCCTCCCGCCAGGACGAGCCGGGCGAGTGCAGAGTCCTTTCCGAGCGCGGGAGTGGCCCGGAGCCGCAACCGGACCGGTGACGGTCCACGGCCGCCCGGGCCCCGCCCGCCCATGTAGCCGCCCCCCGTGCCTGGACCCTGACCGCTGCCCGGCGGGATCTCCCCACCCGCGCCGAGCGCGAGGGGCCTCCACTCGCGGCCCAGGGCGGCCGACATCTCGAACGCTCCTGTGGTGTCGGCCCCTGCGCTCGCCACCACACCCGCCGGGCCGACGACCGCGACGCCCGCGACGGCGTCCGCGTGCTCCACGAGAAACGTCTCCAGCACGGGTCCCGCCTCGTCGGGGTTCGCTGCCCGGAGAAGGTTCTCGAGGGAATGCCCGGCCCGCATCAGGATTCCTTCCCGAACTGCCGCATCCCGCTGGCGAAGCGACATCGACGCGAGGGTGGCCGTGCCCAGGAGCGCGGCGCCGAACAGCACGGAGAGGACGACGATCGCCCAGGAAGGAAACCTCGGGACTTTCACTCGTCCATCCTAAGGGAGAGGGCGGGGCTCGGGTTCGACCGTCGGACGACCCGCGAAACCGTCCGGACGTGCTCCTGCGCGGGAATGCGACTGGTTCGAGTGAAACACTCCGTTTCACTCCCGCCGACCCTTACCGTGAAACATCTCGTTTCGACGAAACGAACTGTTTCAGCGACAGCGTCGCGAAACGACGGTCTTCAACGGCCGGGATTCGGAGAGACCGCAGGAACAGCGGCGTGGGCAGAGCGCCCGACGCGGCCAGCCCTCTCTGCCGCACCGCGGCATCGCTGGCCCGTTTCTTGATCTACGAGCCCCGGAGCCCGTTCCGACGGCGGAGAGGTGAAGATGACAACAAACCGGCGCGAGTTCATTCAGATCGGAGGGGCGGGCCTCGGGGCCGCGGCCCTCGGCTCGGGGCTGACGACGAAGTGGTGGGGCCTCGACCCCGACGTCGTCCACGACCCCGGCACCGACGGCGACCAGGTGATCCCGACGTTCTGCGAGCTCTGCTTCTGGAAGTGCGGCGTCCTCGCACACGTGAAGGACGGGAAGGTCACGAAGCTCGTCGGCAACCCCGAGCATCCGCTCTCGCGCGGGAAGCTCTGCCCGCGTGGCACCGGCGGCACCGGCCTCCTCTACGACCCGGACCGGCTCAAGAAGCCGCTCCTCCGAAAGACCGGAGCGCGTGGCAAGCAGGATTTCGAGGAGGTCTCCTGGGAGAAGGCCCTCGACTTCACCGCCGAGAAGCTCCTGAAGATCAAGAAGACGTGCGGCCCCGACAAGGTCGCCCTCTTCTCCCACGGCTTTGGCGGGTCGTTCTTCAAGCACCTCCTCTTCGCCTACGGCTCGGGAAACGTCACGGCGCCCTCCTACGGCCAGTGCCGCGGCCCGCGCGAGGTCGGCTTCAACCTGACCTACGGCGCCTCCCTCGGCTCGCCCGAGGTGCTCGACATCGCCCACTCGCGGTGTCTGACCCTCATCGGCTCGCACCTCGGCGAGAACATGCACAACACGCAGGTCCAGGACTTCGCGCAGATGATCGCGAAGGGGGGAGAGCTCGTCGTCGTCGACCCGCGCTTCTCGACGGCCGCGGGCAAGGCCCGCTACTGGCTGCCGATCAAGCCGGGGACGGACATGGCGCTCCTCCTGGCCTGGATCCACGTCATCCTGGGTGAGGGACTCTACGACCGCGATTACGTCGAGAAGAACGCGATGGGGCTGGAAGAGCTGAAGGCCCATGTCGCCGACAAGACCCCCGAGTGGGCGTACACCGAAACGACCATCCCGGCCTCGACCATCGTCGAAACGGCCCGCTTCATCGCCGGGGCCCGCCCCGCCTCGCTGATCCACCCGGGCCGACACGTCACCTGGTACGGAGACGACGTTCAGCGCTCGCGCGCCATCGCCATCCTGAACGCCCTCCTCGGCTCGTGGGGCCGCCGCGGCGGGATCTTCGTCCCGACGCAGATGAGCGTCCCGAAGTACCCGGTCCCCGACTACGCCGAGAAGCCGAAGACGACCCAGGACGCCCCGACCGGCGTCGTCTACCCGTTCGCAGAGGAGGTCCTCTCGCACGGCGTCTGCGACGCGACGGTGCCGGGCCGGATCATGACGAAGGGCTGCCCGGTCAAGGGCTGGATCGTCTACGGCTCGAACCTCCTCCAGGCCCTCCCCCAGCGGAAGAACGTGGAGGAAGCGATCCAGAAGCTCGACCTCCTCGTCGCGATCGACGTCCTGCCGGCCGAGATCGTCGGCTACGCCGACGTGGTTCTCCCGGAGTCGACGTACCTCGAGCGGTGGGACGACGTCGCGCCCGTGCCGTGGTCCGAGCCGTTCCTCGCCATCCGGCAACAGGTCGTCCCGCCGATGTACGAGTCGAAGCCCGGCTGGTGGATCGCGAAGGAGCTGGCGAACCGCCTCGACCTCGGTTCGTACTTCCCGTGGGAGAGCGGCGAGCAGCTCGTCACCGACCGGCTGAAGGCCGGCGGCTACGACGTCGCGGCGATGAAGACGAAGGGCGTCGTGAAGGGAACGCCGGTCCCCGTCCGGACCGACGAGGGCCTCGAGCTGGCGTTCGGTACCCCGTCGAAGAAGATCGAGCTCTACTCGAAGCAGATGGCCGACGCGGGCCTCCCTCCCCTCCCGCCCTACACGCGGCACGAGCAGCCCGCCGACGGGCAGTTCCGGCTTCTCTTCGGTCGGACGCCGACGCACACCTTCGGCCGGACGACGAACAACCGTTTCCTCTCGGAGGTCTATTCCGAGAACGAGGTCTGGCTGAACGCGAAAGCTGCGAAAGAGCAGGGGCTCGTAAACGGCGAGGTCGTGACCCTCCTGAACCAGGACGGTGTCAGGTCCCAGCCGGTGAAGCTCAAGGTGACGCAGCGGATCCGCCCCGACTGCGTCTTCGTCGTCCACGGCTACGGCCACACGAACCCGGGACTGAAGTTCGCGAAGGGGCGTGGAATGGACGACCAGACGCTCGTCACCCGCATCGCCGTCGACCCCGTTGCCGGGACGACGGGGATGAGCGTCAACTTCGTGACGGTCGAGAAAATGACGGGCGAGAAGTCGGCGGGCGCCGCCCCGGCCGCGAAGGCGGAGGCCTGAGATGAGCGCCTCGAAGTCCGCCGCGAAGCGCTACGCCATGACCGTCGACACCCGCCAGTGCGTCGGGTGCAAGGCGTGCGTCCTCGCCTGCAAGGCCGAGAACGCCGTCCCCGACGGCTACTGCCGCCAGTGGATCGTCGAAGAGATCCGGGGCGAGTTCCCGAAGCTCTCCGCCGAGATCCGCTCGGAGCGGTGCAACCACTGCACGGAGGCCCCGTGCGTCAAGAACTGCCCGACGGGCGCCTCGCACGTGAACGAGGGGGGCGTCGTCCTGGTGACGCACCACAAGTGCTCGGGCTGCAAGGCGTGCATCGCCGCGTGCCCGTACGACGCGCGCTTCGTCCACCCCGAGGGGTACGTCGACAAGTGCACGTTCTGCCTGCACCGCGTCCAGAAGGGGCTCCAGCCCGCCTGCGTCGGCGTCTGTCCCACCGGCACCCTCACCTTCGGCGACGCCAGCGACCCGGAGTCGGCCGTGTCGGCCCTCCTCCGCGAGCGGCGCTCGAAGGTGAACCACCCCGAGTCGGGCGCCGGCCCGAACGTCCACTTCCTCGTCTGAGGCCGATGAGATGAACGAGCTTCTCGAAGCCACCACCACCCGCACGAATCCCGGCATCGACCCCTCGCTCCACATCTGGGGCTGGGAGATCGTCGTCTACCTCTTCCTCGGCGGTCTCGTCGCGGGCATCTTCGTCCTCGCCGCCGCCCTCGAGCTGAAGTCCGGCGAGAAGCCGCGCGGCGCGGCGCTCCGGCTGATGCCCTTCGTCGCACTCGGGCTGATCTCCGTTGGCATGGGCGCCCTCTGGCTCGACCTCGCCCACAGGCTCTGGGCCTGGCGCTTCTACCTTTTCTTCCACGCCACGTCGCCGATGTCGTGGGGCGCCTGGATCCTGGTCCTCATCTACCCGGTCGGCCTCCTCCTGGGACTCGGGTCCCTGAGCGACGAGCAGCGCGCGTGGCTGCGCGGAAAGACCCCCGCCACGCTGAAGGGCCTCCTCGAGACCCTTTACGGATGGGCGGACGGAACCCGGCGCGGGATCCTGGTCACCAGCATCGCGATGGGCATCTCCCTCGGCATCTACACGGGCCTCCTCCTCGGGACGATGCCGTCGCGGATCCTCTGGAACAGCGCGGTCCTCGGGCCGCTCTTCCTCGCCTCCGGCATCTCGACGGGCGCCGCGCTCCTCCTCCTTCTCCCCCTCGAAGAGAGCGAGCGGAAGACGCTCGTGACGTGGGATGCGGTCGCCATCGTCGCCGAGCTCGTCCTGATCGCCCTCATGCTCCTCGGCTTCGCGACCTCGGGTGACGTCGGGCAGTGGGCAGCCTCGCAGTTCCTCGGCGGCCCGTACACCGCGGTCTTCTTCTCCTGCGTCGTCGTCCTCGGCCTCCTCGTCCCGCTCGTGATGGAGTTCGTCGAGGCGAAGAGGCACCTGCCGTTCGCCACCGTCCTTCCGGTCCTGATCCTCACCGGGGGCCTCGCCCTCCGCTGGATCCTCCTCACGGCGGGCCAGCACTCCGCCTTCCGCTTCCTCCCCTGACGAGGTGAACGAGATGCAGCCTCCCGTCGAACGCCCCTTCTGGAACCCCTACGTGGCCGGTTTCGTCCTCGGCCTCGTCCTCCTGACGTCCTTCCTCGTCATGGGATTCGGGCTCGGCTCCTCGAGCGCGGCGACGCGGCTCGCGGTCGGCACGGCCCACCTGATCGCACCGAAGGCGACGGAAGCCAATGCCTACTTTTCGCAGTACGTCGGCCCCGGAAAGAAGATCCTCGAGGACTGGCTCGTCTTCGAGGTCCTCGGCATCTTCCTGGGGGGCCTCGTCGGGGCCTACTCGGCCGGCCGGCTGAAGAGCGAGGTCATTCGCGGCGAGGGAGTCTCGAAGGGACACCGGATCGCGATGGCCGTCGTCGGCGGCATCCTCATGGGCTTCGCCGCGCGCCTCGCCCGGGGCTGCACGTCCGGTCAGGCGCTGACGGGCGGAGCGATCCTCTCCCTCGGCTCCTGGATCTTCATGATGTGCGTCTTCGCGGGCGGCTACCTCGTCGCGCCCTTCGTCAAGAGGGACTGGCGATGAACCTCCTCCCGCTCTACCCGCAGGACGTCTTCGGCTTCCCGACCGGCCTCCTCCTCGGGACGCTCATCGGCTTCGCGTTCGGTTTCGTCCTCGAGCGCGCCGGCTTCGGGAACGCGAAGAACCTCGCCGCCCAGTTCTACCTGACCGACACGCGCGTCCTGAAGGTGATGTTCAGCGCGATCGCGACGGCGTGCGCCGGCATCGGCCTCCTCTCCGGCTTCGGCGTCCTCGACCTCTCGCTCCTGACCGTCCCCGAGACGTTCATCGGCCCGCACGTCGCCGGCGGCCTGCTTCTCGGTATCGGCTTCATCGTCTCGGGCTACTGCCCCGGCACCGGCGTCGTCGCGATGGCCTCCGGCAAGTGGGACGGCCTGATGTCGATCGTCGGCGTGATGATCGGCTCGCTCCTCTTCGGGTTCGTCTACGGCCCGCTCGAAGGCTTCTACCAGAGCGGCGCGATGGGCTCGGTGACGATCGCCCAGGCGCTCGGCCTCCCGTTCCCGGTCCTGGCGGCCGGCGTCGTCCTGATGGCGGTCGGCTGCTTCCTCGGCGCCGAGAAGCTCGAACAGATCTTCGCGAAGAAGGCGGGGAAGGCCGCTCCGGCCTCGAATCCGCCCGTCCGCAACCGCGCCTTCGCGGCGATGGGCTCGCTTGCCGTTCTCGGCCTCGTCACCCTCGCGCTTCCGGCGCGTCTTCCGTCGGAGACCGCGACGCCGCCGGCGAGAATCGGCGCCGTCGAGCTCGCCCAGAGGATCGTCGCCTCGCCGCAGGCGCTCTGGATCCTCGACCTCCGGGCTCCGGGCGCCGCTGACACGGAGCGGATCCCCGGAACGATGACGCTCCCCGAGGGAACGACCGCGGCGACGTTCGCCGCCACGCTCCCCGCCACGCGAACGCTCGTCGCCTACGCGCAGGGCGACGTGCCGGCCCTCCCCGAGGGCCTCCGCGCCTTCCCCGGCGAGGTTCTCGTCCTCGCGGGCGGATTCGACGCCTGGAAGGCCACGGTCCTGGCCACACCCCAGCCCCCAGCCGAGCCCACTCCCGTCCTCATCGCGGAATTCCGCATGAAGAGCGCCCTGAACGGCTACTTCACGGGAGCCGCGGCGGCCCCGCCGCCGAAGCTCGTCGTGAAGGCCGTCGCGACGTCCGCCGCGCCGAAGAAAGGCGGCGGGTGCTGATTTCCTGACCCCGGCCGCAAGGCCGGCGAGCTTCCCCTCACCGCACCGCCCTATTTCCGGCACGGCCCCGAGAGGCGTGCTGATTGGAGAGAAAGAGATGACGCGCAAACCGTTCCTGGCGATCACGGCCCTCGCCCTTCTCGCCGTGGCAGGACCCGCCCTGGCGACGAACGGCTACTTCTCCCTCGGTTACGGCACCCAGTACAAGGGGATGGCCGGCGCCGGGCAGGCGACCCACCTGAGCACCCTCGCGAGCGCCACGAACCCGGCCACGATCGCCTTCGTGAAGGGCTACGACATCGGCCTCGAGCTCTTCAACCCGAACCGCGAGTATTCGGTGAGCGGCAATCGCTCCGGCTATCCCGGCACGTTCGGCCTCGCCCCCGGGACGTTCGAGAGCGACTCGAGCCTCTTCTTCATGCCGAGCATGGCCGCCGCCTGGCACCTGAGCGAAAAGGCCCATTTCGGGATCGCCCTGTACGGCAACGGCGGCATGAACACCGACTACCCCAACGCCGTCTTCGGCCAGTCCCCGACCGGCGTCAACCTGATGCAGGCCTTCCTGGCCCCGTCGTTCGCGTACGAGTTCGCCAGCCACCAGTCGATCGGCGTCTCGGTGATCGGCGCCTGGCAGAGCTTCGAGGCCAAGGGCCTCGGCGCCTTCTCGATGTTCTCCTCCGCGCCGTCGAAGCTGACGAACAACGGAGCCGACACCGCGCTCGGCTACGGCGGACGCATCGGCTACCACGGCAAGTTCGGCGAGCACATCGGCGTCGGCGCCTCGTACCAGACGAAGATCGCCATGGGCGAGTTCGACGACTACGCCGGCCTCTTCGCCGAGCAGGGGGGCTTCGACGTCCCGGCGAACTGGTCGATCGGCATCGCGATCATGCCGAACAAGTGCTGGACGATCGCCGCCGACGTGCAGCAGATCTTCTACAGCGACATCAACTCGATCGGCAACCCGATGCTCCCGAACCTGATGCAGGCGCCCCTCGGAGCCGACGGCGGCGCGGGCTTCGGCTGGGAGGACGTGACCGTCTACAAGATCGGCGCCCAGTACCAGGCCTCCGACTCCTGGACCCTCCGCGCCGGCTACGCCCACTGCAACCAGCCGATCCCCGAGAGCGAGGTCCTCTTCAACATCCTCGCCCCCGGCGTCATCGAGGACCACGCCACGATCGGCGCCTCGAAGCTCCTCTCGCCGAAGAGCGCCCTCCACCTCGCCGTGATCCGCGGCTTCTCCTCGTCCGTCGAAGGCGCGAACCCGCTCGAGGCCCCCGGCCAGCAGACCATCAAGCTGACGATGGACCAGTGGGAGTTCGAGCTCGGCTTCTCGTTCGGGTTCTGAACCCGAATTCTCTCGCCATCGTCCGGCAGGAAGGGCGGCCCCCCGGGGCCGCCCTTCCCATGTTCCAGGCCGTCGGCGCTCACGGCGCCAGGCGCATGTCCTCGATCCGGATCCTCATGTCGCGCCCCGGAACCCAGTCGACCCTGCGGGAGACGGCGATGGCCTCGGCCTGGAGGAGGAGGGGCAGGACGGGCCTCTGGTCGGCCACGCGGGCGAGCGCCGCCTGCAGCGCCTCGACCCTGACTCTCGGCCGCATCGCCTCGTTGCTCCGGGCGAGAAGACCGTCGAGCACGGGATCGCTGTAGCCGCTGCTGTTGGCGCTGCCGAGCCCGGGCCCTCTCGTCGCGACGAGGGCCTCGATCGCCTCCGCCGCCTCCCCCGAGCCGCACGCCCATCCGACGAGGTGAAACACCGATGCGCCGGCGTCGATCAGCTCGAAGAACTCGGTCTTCTCCAGGGCGTTCACCGTGACCCGTATGCCGACGAGCGCGAGCTGCCGCGCCACCTCGCGGAGGATCCGCAGGTCGTTGACGTAACGGTTGTGGGTCCCGTCGAGCCGCACGTCGAAACCCTTCGGAAAGCCGGCCTCGGCGAGAATGGCACGGGAACGGGCCCGGTCGGCCATCCGGGTTCCCAGCGCCGGGTTGAATCCGACGACGGACGGGGGAACGAGCTGCGACGCCGTGATGGTCCTTCCGTCGTACGCCCGCTCCACGAGCTCGTCGCGGTCGAGCGCGAGGTCGACGGCTTCGCGAACCCGGGGATCGGAGAACGGCGGCTCCGTCACCCGGAGCGTCAGGAAGAGGACCCGGAGGCTGGGTGCCGAGAACACCCGGATCGCCTTCTCGAACCGGAGGGCGTCGACCTCCTCGAGCGGAACCTCGTCCACGACGTCCACCCGGCCGGAGACGAGACGGGCGATCCTGTCCCTGCCGTCCGGGACGATCTCGAAGCGGACCCGTCCGATCGCCGGGCGAGGTCCCCGGAAGAGGTCGTTTCGATCGAGGGTGAAGCTCCGGTCCCTCTCCCACGAGACGAGGCGGTACGGTCCGGCTCCGACGACGGGCACGGGCCTGAGGCCCAGCACCCCGGAAGGCAGCACGTAACCCCACGGAAGCTTGTAGAGAAGAAGAGGGTACGGCACGCGCGTCCTGAGGATCACGCGGAGCGATCCGTCGGCTTCGATCGACCCGATGTTCCGGAGGTATCCCGCCGTGGGCCATTCCCTCTCGATGCTCGTCCGGAGCGATGCGACCACGTCGGCCGACGTCAGCGGGCTGCCGTCGGAGAACCGGAGCCCTGGACGAAGGTGGAACACGTACGTGCGCTCGTCCGGCGTCTCCCACCGCTCAGCCAGGGCGGGCGCGACACGCCCGTCCGGGTCGAGACGCGTGAGGCCCTCGAAGATCTCCGCGTTCACCCGGTTCGTGAACGACTCGTCCTTCGCGGGCGGGTTCGGAAAGAAGCCCGTCACGTCCGCGCGGACGGCGACCGTCGCGCTCGCCTCCGGCGGCGAGGGCCGGCATGCGCTGCAGAACGCAAGAAGGCAGGACAGGAGGATGCGCTTCAGGCGCGGCCATTCTCGCGCGGAGCCGGCGGTTCCGGCGACTCCCGACACGACACGGGCTAATCTCCCGCCGTGCTCCCTCCCCCCCCCCCCCCCCCCCCCCCCCCCCCCCCCCCCCCCCCCCCCCCCCCCCCCCCCCCCCCCCCCCCCCCCCCCCCCCCCCCCCCCCCCCCCCCCCCCCCCCCCCCCCCCCCCCCCCCCCCCCCCCCCCCCCCCCCCCCCCCCCCCCCCCCCCCCCCCCCCCCCCCCCCCCCCCCCCCCCCCCCCCCCCCCCCCCCCCCCCCCCCCCCCCCCCCCCCCCCCCCCCCCCCCCCCCCCCGGCGCTGCCCGTCTCGGCGCATCGCTAGAATCCCCGGCAGCCAGAGTCGACAGTCCCGGAAGGAGGAACCCATGAGTGGTATCTACAAGAAGGTCGAGATCGTCGGGATCTCGGACGTCAGCTTTGCAGAGGCCGTGAAGACCGCGGTCGAGGAAGCCGGCAAGACGATCCGCCACATGTCGTGGTTCGAGGTCGTCGAGCAGCGCGGCCGGATCCACGACGGAAAGGTCGCCGAGTTCCAGGTCACCATCAACGTCGGCTTCAAGCTGGAGCGCTGAGACCCCGGGGGCGGGCCTTCCGGCCCGCCCCCGCTCGTTCCCCCGTCGAGACTCAGGGTTCGGCGCCGCCGTGGCGGCCGTCGCCTACCTGTAGAACGTCTTCCCCGTACGGGCCATCTCCACCAGGATCGGGGCCGGGATGAACCGCGCGCCGTGACGTGCGGCGAGATCCTCCATCCTTTCCACGACCGCCGCGGCGCCCATCGCGTCGACGTGCCGGAACGGGCCGCCGCGGAAGGGCGGGAAGCCGAGGCCGAGGATCGCCCCGGCGTCGCCGTCGCGGGCCGAGCCGACGATCCCTTCGGCGAGGCACCACGCCGCCTCGTTGACCATCAGCAGCGCGAGACGGTCGACGAGGTCCTCCGTCGCCATGGTCCTGCGGCTTCCGCCGCCGAAGAACGCGTAGACGTCGGGGTTGACCTCCTTCGACGCCCCGGAGGGCCGGCCCTTCGGGTAGAGGTAGAACCCCTTCGCGTTCTTGCGGCCACGGTAGCCCGCGTCGAACAGCTTCGTGAACGTGCCCGACGGCGCCGCGCCGCGGGCGGCGAAGGCCTTCCCGAGGTCCTTCGAGACGTGGGCGGCGACGTCGATGCCGACCTCGTCGAGGAGCGCGACGGGGCCGACCGGGAAGCCGAACTCCAGGAGCGCCGCGTCGAGCGCGGGGATGGCGACCCCTTCGTCGAGAAGGACGACCGCTTCGTTGATGAAGGGGCCGAGTATCCGTGTCGTGTAGAAGCCGGGACCGTCCTTCACGACGATGACGGTCTTGCCCTGTGCCACGCCGAAGGCGCGGACCGTCGCGACGGCCCAGGGAGCGGTCTTCTTCGCGACGACGACCTCGAGGAGCGGCATCTTCGGGACGGGCGAGAAGTAGTGCATCCCGACGACCCGCTCGGGGCGCTTGGCCTTCGCAGCGATCAGCGCGATCGGCAGGGCCGACGTGTTGCTCGCGAAGACGGCGTCGGGGCGACGACCGCCTCGACCTCGGCCAGGACCTTCCGCTTCAGCGCGAGATCCTCGAAGACCGCCTCTATGACCAGGTCACAGCCCGCGAGGTCCTCGGTGCGCACCGTCGGACGGAGACCGAACCACTGCCGGTCGCGCTCGAGCCGCGTGAGGCCGCCCGAGCGGACGCGCCGGTCGAGCCCCTTGCGGAGGTTCCTGGCGGCGCGCGAGAGGCCCTCCTCCGAAACGTCTTTGAGGACGACGGGTCCGAGGCCGAGCGAGACGGCGGAGATCCCCTCCCCCATCAACCCCGCGCCCAGGACGCCGAGGCGTTTCACGGCCCGGGGCACGTCTCCCTTCGGCGGCTTCTTGAGCGCGGTCATGGCGGCGAAGAGGCGGATGAGGTTCTTCGACCCTTCGCTCCCGACGAGCTTCCCGAACCGGACGGCCTCCTCGGCCTGCCCCGCGTTCGCGCCGTCGGCAAGGCCCTTCTCGACGCACGCGAGGATCTCGAGCGGCGCCGGGTAGAGGCCGCGCGTCTTCCTCATCACCTCTTCGCGCGCCCTCGCGAGCGCGTACGCCCGGACCGGCGGCAGGGAGAGTGGCATCTCGGTGAGGGGCTGCTTGTCGCGCTTCGGCTTCAGCGTTCCCTGCGCCAGGCCCAGGGCTGCTTTCGCCGCGGTCTCCAGGAGACCGCCGGGAGAGGTGAGCGCGTCGACGAGGCCGTGCCGGTACGCCTGCGCAGCGCGAACCCGCTTGCCGGTCAGGAGCATCGGCAGGGCACGCTGCAGGCCGAGGAGCCGCGGCAACCGTTGCGTGCCCCCCGCGGCCGGCAGGACGCCGAGCATCACTTCGGGGAGGGCCAGCACCGTTTTCGGGTGGTCGGTCGCGATCCTGTAGTGGCAGGCGAGCGCGACCTCGAGACCGCCCCCGAGGGCCGCGCCGTGGATGGCCGCGACGAACGGCTTGCGGCTCGCCGCGACGCGGTCGAGCCACTCGTGCGCGCCGCGCGAGATCGCCTCGGCCTCGTTCGCCGTCATGCCGACGACCTGGTCGAGGTCGGCCCCGGCGATGAAGGAGTCGGGCTTGGCGCTCGCGAGGACGCAGGCGACGATGTCGTCGTCCTCCAGGATCTCCGCCATGAGCGGGCCGGCCTCTTCGAGCATCTCGCCCGACAGGACGTTGACGGGACGCTTCGGCGTGTCGAACAGGAGGACGGCGACCCCGTCGCCGCGCTTCTTCAGCGTGAGGCTTCTCATCGCGCCAGCACCATCGCGTGCCCGAGGGCGCCCGCCGCGCACGTCGTCACGACGCCGAGCCGGGCCCCCTCGCGCTCCATCCTCTCGACGCACGTCGTCACGAGGCGCGCGCCGGTGGCTCCGAACGGGTGCCCGAGGGCGAGCGAGCCGCCCCAGGCGTTCACCTTCTTCGCGTCGATCCTTCCGAGCGCGGCCTTCCGGCCGAGCCGCTCCCGGCAGTACGCCTTGTCGGCGAGGAGCTTCAGGAAGGCGAGGACGGGAGCGGCGAAGGCCTCGTGGACCTCCCAGACGCCCACCTCTCCCGCCGGGACCCCGGCGGCGTCGAGCGCCTCGGGCACGGAGAGGACCGGCCCGAGGAGCAGCTCCTCGAGCGGGTCCATCGCCACGAGCGACATCGAGACGACGCGGGCGAGCGGCGTCACACCGAGCTCGTCGGCCTTCTCGGCGCTCATCAGGAGGCAGGCCGCCGCGCCGTCGGTGAGGAACGAGCTGTTCCCCGCCGTCACGGTGCCGAAGGACCGGTCGAAAGCGGGCGGGAGCGAGGCGAGCTTCTCGAGCTTCGAGTCGCCCCGGATCCCGTTGTCGGTCTCGATCGGCACGAACGAAGGTGGGACGCGCGCCGGGACGACCTGCCCGCGGTAGAGCCCCGCCTCGGTCGCGATCGCGGCCTTCTGGTGGGACTTCAGCGCCCAGCGGTCCTGCTCCTCGCGGGTCAGGCCCAGCCGCTTGGAGAGCCGCTCGGCGCTCTGCCCCATCGTCAGGCCCGTCGAGAACTCGGCGATGGCGGGGGTGTCGGGAGCGAGGTCCTTCAGCGAGAGCCCCTGCAGGAGCTTCACGTAGTCGAGGACCCCCCTGGCCTTCTGCGACTGGATGAGCCTCTTGCGCACCTCGCGCCCGAAGCGGATCGGCGCGTCGGAAAGGGTCTCGGCGCCCCCCGCGATGACGACGTCGGCCGCGCCGCAGGCGATCGCCTCGACCCCGGTCTGGATCGCGACGTTCGAAGAGGCGCACGCCGCGGTCACCGTGAACGCCGGGCACGCCTGCGGGAGCCCGCACGCCAGCGCCGCCTCGCGGGCGAGGTTCGTCGTCCGCGGCTCGCCGAGGACGGTGCCGAGGATGACGCGGTCCACGACGGCAGGGTCGATGCGATACCGCTGGAGAAGGCCCGAAAGCGCCATCGCCCCCAGCTCGTACGCCATCAGGTCGGTGTACCCGGTTCCGGAACGGAGGAAGGGCGTGCGGCAGCCCCCGACGACCACGACCGTCCGCCCTTGCAGCTTCCTTGCGCCCATGAGTCCTCCCTGGCTGCGGGAAATGCTACTCCGGGTCGCTGCGGTGCGGCAGGAGGATCCGGCGAACCCGAGCGGGGACGGGTCCCCCGGGATCATTTCAGTCCGGCGGGTAGTAGGCACTCCCGCCACGTAGCTCCCGTCCCCCGTCCTCTCGCCAGGGGCGGAACCGTCGTTGAGGACCGCGTAGGCCGCGAAGACCCCGCCGGGAGAGACCCGCCGGATCCGGACGTAGCCATCGGTGACGCCGGACCCGAGAAGGACCCGGTCGACCTGAGTCCAGCCGAGCGGGGGAAGGTCGATGGAGGGCGGCGTCAGCGCCGTGCCCCCCGTGGCCCCGTCCCGCACCTCGTACCGGACCGTCACGGGGTTCGTGGACGAGGGGTTGAACAGGGCGAGGTTCGAGCGCGTCGTGGCCGTCTGCTGCAGGCCGTCGACGAAGGTTTCGACGGTGGCGCCGGAGGCCGCCGGGATCGCAGGGTAGAAGAGCCCGAAGCTCCCCTTCCCTTCGCACGCGCCGGTTCCCGCCGCGGCCGTCTTCGCACCGGCCAGGCCGGGAGTCGGGCCGCCCACAGGGGGCGTGAACAGGATGGAGAGCGTCCCCGCGTACGACGCGGCACCTCGCGGCCCGAGCGGAAGACCGAGCGAGCGGAGCGTGTCGAGGATGCGGGGGAGGATCCGCTGCTGGCCCGGCCCGAGGTCGACGTTCACGGTGCCGACCGTTCCCTTCGGGCTCGCGAGCGACTCCACGTAGGTGAGCGAGACGCGAGCGGGGAGCATGGCGGGGTTGTAGAGGACGAGCTCGCTCTCGAAGACGCTCGTCTCGACGACGACAGGCAGGACGAGCGCCTCGCCGCCGAACCCGCTCGGCACCGCCGGGACGTACGACCCGTCGCTCGAGAGGTTGTCGTTGAAGACGGCGTAGGCGCCGAACGGCGCCGTCCCTTCGAGGCGCGTGACGAGAGCCGTGGCGTCGGTGAAGCCGGCGGCCCTGAGGAGGTCGGCGTCGTTCACCTGCCTCCATTCCCCCGGCCCGAGAGGCGGCAGGAGGGAGGACGGGACCTCGTAGACCGACGCGCCGTCCCCCGACCGGAGGACGACCTTCAGCGTCACCGTCCCTTCCGTCCCGGCATTCACCACGGCGAGGTTCGTCCGCTCGGCAGCGCTGCTTCTCAAGCCGAACAGCTGGAGGTTCGTCGTGGAGGTTTCCCCCGCCGTCCAGGCGGGATACGAGAGTCCCGCCGCGCCGTTGCAGGAGGCGGCGGCCGTCCGCACGCGCGCCGCGGCCATCTCGGGATGCGACAGGCCGGTGAAGACGAGGCGGAGCGTCCCGGCCTGGCCTGACCCGGCCGGGATCCCGAGCCCCTTGCCCGACCGGAGCCAGGAGATGGCGTCGGGAATGACCCGCTGCTCGCCCGGCGAGAGGGAATCGACGACCGTGCCGCTCCCGCCGGCCTGCGGGAACATCCCCGTCGCCGCGGTGTAGGTCGCCTCGAGGCGCGCCGATGTCGTCCCGCGATTCGTGAGCGTCAGCTCGGAGACGAAGCGGGCCCCGCCCAGGCCGGTGACGTCGAGGACGACGGGCACCAAGAGCTCGGCGCGGGCCGTCCCCTGGGGCGCGGAGCGCAGGGACGCGAGCGCGGACGGCGCGTCGAGCCGGTTCCGCGTGATGCCGTTGCGGGCGTCCGTGATCGGCTTCCCCGTGGAGCGCATCGCCGCCTTCACCTCGATCGGGCCCTTCGCCGGCTCGGCGCCGAAGAGGAGCGCGGCGACTCCCGCCGCGTAGGGCGCAGCGCCAGAGGTGCCGCCGAAGCAGGAGATGGAGCCTCCCCCGCGCCGGGGCGCCTGCGCGCAGTGCGACGGCGCGAGGACGTCGAGGCGGTCGCTCGAGTCGGAATAGCAGGCGACGGCGTCCGCGGCGGGAGTGCCGTCGCTGCAGCCCGACGTGAGGCACTGCCCGCGCCCGAAGAAGATCGAGCCGACGGACGCGTCGTAGACGGCGCCGACCGCGAGCGCGTTGCTCACGCAGGCGGGGAGGACGATGCCGTTCGTGCATCCGCCGTTCCCGCTCGCCGCCACGACGAGGACTCCCGCCTGCGAGAGGAGGTCGAAGGCGGCCTTGTAGTCGGGCGCCTGCACGTCGCAGCTTCCGGGCTCCGGCGGCTTCGTGTCGTCGAAGTAGCCGCCCAGCGACATGTTGACGACGCGGATTCCGTGAGGGTTCCCGGCGGCCAGGCTCGCCAGGACGGCGTCGAGCCCCTCGAGGACGTTCGCGTCGGTGCCCTCTCCCCGGTTGTCGAGGACCCGGACCGCGGCCACCTTCGCGCCGCGGGCGACCCCCGACTCGAGCCCCGCGATGATCCCGGCGACCGGGGTGCCGTGACCGTAGCCGTCCTGGGCGTCGCCGTCGCGATCGATCGCGTCGTAGAGGTTGACCGTTTTCGTCCCGAGCGGCAGCTCGGGGTGCGTGTAGTCGATGCCGGTGTCGATGACGGCCACCGTCACACCCGTCCCGTCGACGCCCGCCGACCGCAGCTCGGGGACACTCATCAGCGCTTCCCCCTCGGCATCGAGAACTCGGACCCTTCCGTTGAGGCGCACGCGCTCGACCCGGGGATCCCCTGCGAGGGCGGAAACGGCCTCGACGGGGACGCGCAGGAGCAGCGTCGGAATCGACTCGTACGCCCACGCGAGCCGGACGCCGAACGGCGCGTACTCGCCCTGGAGGTCCTCGCCGAGACGTCTGAGAAAGGCGCGCCGGAGGGACTGCCGCGGCGAGAGGACGCCGATGCTCCGCGCCCCCTCGGGTAGCCGGAGCGTGACGAGGACCTCGATGTCGCCTCCGGCCGGCCGCGCCGAAAGGAGCCGCGGATCGGCCTTCTCGACCGGGCCGCGCGCGTCGGGAACCGCCCGGAGCCATTCCGCCGGGAAGGGCGGCGCGGACATCGCCGGGGCGGCCAGGGCGAGCGCGAGAAGCGAGGCGGCAGTGAAAGCCTTCATCCGTCCTCGCATGGTAAGTGACGCCGCCCCGCAGCGCCTCACGCCCGCGAGAGCCGTACCCGTTCCAGGAGAAGCGCGCCGGTGGCGAGAAGCAAGGCCACGGCCAGCCAGCCGGCGATCGACCCTGCCGTCGCCGCCCCGCTGAAGCCCGCGAGATCGAGCGCGGGCGTCCTCCCCTTGTCGTTCACGGCGACGTACCAGAGGGCGAGCAGGAGTCCGACGAAGGGCTTCGCAGAACCGGTCGCCTGCCCGAGAGCGACGGCCAGGGACGCCGCGAAGAGCGCGCCGGCGACCGCGGCCGGGAGGGCGAGCCCGTGAGCCACCGACGCCTTCGCGGCGAACGGGACGAGGAGCAGGAGCGCCGTCGCCAGCGTGCTCAGGAGCTTGACGGCGGCCACCCGTCCTCCCGCACCGGGAGAGGCGGCGAAGACCCGCGCCAGGCCCGTCTGCTCCTCGCGGGTTCCGATGTCGGCCAGGAGGAGCGCGAGGAGGACGAAGGCGACGGCGAGGAGCGAGGACGCCGTCGCGGCGGGGACGAGCAGGGCGACGATCGCGGCCGCGGGAATGCCGACGACGAGGAACGGCCGAAGGCGCAGCGTGACGAGGAGGTCGGTCAGCACGGCGGACGCGAGCCCGGGCGCCCCCGCCGAGCCCTCTGCCGGAACGGCGATCGCCAGGAGGCGCGCGGCGGCCGGCCGGAAGAGCCTGGAGATGCGGGCGAGGAGAGACGCCTTCGTCGAGGCGGAGGCGAGGCGCCGGGCCGGGTCGAAGCGGTCGAACGCGAGGAGAGCGAACGGGAGAAGCGCGAGCGGCGGCAGGAAAGCGAGGGCCCTCTTCCCCAGCATCCCGGGAGAGAAGCCGAAGCCCGGAAAGACGACGGGCGTTCCCTGCTGCCCGGTCCCCGGTCCCCAGCCGATCGTCATCGAGCCGGACCCTGTCACGCGCTGTATCTCCGTGATCAGGAAGCCGAGGCCGTTCCAGTCGAGCGCGGCGGCGTACGCGGGGTAGAGGCCCTTGTCCGGATCGCCGAAGAGGACGGGCATCGAGAGGGTCACGACCCAGACGAAGAAGAACGCCACGTCACCGAAGCGTCCCGCCAGGAACGGGACGCACTCGAAGAGGAGAGCGAACGACGCGACGGCCAGGAGCGCGGGGAGGGCGACGACGAGAAGGTGCGCGAGGAAGACGATGGGCTCGAGCGGTGCCTCGCCGTGGACGACCTGCACGGCCATCACCACGGCAGAGAAGGACAGCGTCACCACGGACAGGAGCGAGACGTTGCCGAGGAGCTTGCCGAGGAGGTACTCGCCGTTCGTCACCGGGGTGGCGCCGAAGAGAGGCCCCGCACCGGATCGGCGATCGAGGGCGATCGCGTTCGACACCGCGTAGAAGCCGAAGAGGCCGAGGAGGAACGGCAGGAGCCCCGCCGTCGCGACCGCGAGCGCCGCCGACGTGTAGACGGCCCGCCGTCCTCCGATCGAGAGGATCCCCCTGCCCGACGACGGGTCGGGAAACGTCGTCGAGGCGGCCGCGAGGAGGAGGGCGAGGAAGACGAGCGTTGCCGGCCTGCGGAGCCGGGCACGCAGGTCGGCCGCGGCGACCGCGAGGAGGCGCGAGAGGCTCACGCCGCCGCCGGGAGCGCTTCGCCCGCCTCGCGCATCAGGAGAAGGTAGGCGTCCTCGAGCGACGCGGCCGCCGGCACGGCGGTCGCCACTGGCCGCTCGCGCGCGACGAGCCGCGCTCTGACGCCGCCCGCGTACTTCACGAGACCCGCCACGGTGAGTCCCGGGCGAAGGCGTTCCATCTCCGCGGACGAAAGCTCCACCTCCCAAACGGCCCCCGCCGCGCGGGCGACGAGCTCGTCCGGCGTCCCGAACGCGAGGAGCCTCCCCTGCCGCACGACGGCGATCTCGGTCGCGACCGACTCCACGTCCGACACGATGTGCGTCGACAGCAGGACGAGCTTCAGCCCCCTGTGCTCTGAAAGGAGGTTGCGGAAGCGGACCCTCTCCTCCGGGTCGAGCCCCGCCGTCGGCTCGTCGACGATGACGAGCTCGGGACTGCCGACGAGCGCCTGCGCGATGCCGAGCCGCTGGCGCATCCCGCCCGAGAGGCTCTCGACGGGCCTCTTTGCGAGGTCGTGGAGGCCGACGTCCTGGAGCATCGAGAGGACGGCGCTCCGGCTCCGGATTCCCTTCAGGCGCGCGATCGTGTCGAGGAGCTCGAAGCAGGTCAGGCCCGGCGGGACGCCGAAGTCCTGCGGCAGGTAGCCGAGCCTCTCGCGGATGGATCGAGGGCTCCTCGCCACGTCGATCCCCGCGAAGCGCACCGACCCGGTCGTCGGGCGCGTCAGCGTCGCGAGCATCTGCATGAGCGTCGTCTTCCCCGCCCCGTTCGGACCGAGGAGGCCGAGGACGCCCTCCTTCGCCCCCAGGGTCAGCTCACGTACGCCCCACGTTCCGCCTCGATAGACCTTCCCCAGGCCGTCGCATTCGAGCACCATGCCGCAGAGATACGGAAGGGGCCGAGGGAAGGTTCAACGCCGCGCGGGGCCCCCCCCCGCCCCCCGGGGGGCCGCGCGGCCCCCCCGCCCCGCGGCCCCCCCCCCCCCCCCCCCCCCCCCCCCCCCCCCGCCCCCCTCCCCCGCCCCCCCCCCCCCCCCCCGGGGCCCCCGCCCCCCCCCCCGCGCCCCCCCGGGGGGCCCCCCCCCCCCCCCCCCCCCGCCCGCGGGGGGCCCCCCCCCCCCCCCCCGCCCCCCCGCGACCCCCCCCCCCCCCCGCCCCGCCCCCCCCCCCCCCCGCCCCCCCCCCCCCCCCCCCCCCCCCCCCCCCCCCCCCCCGCCCCCCCCCCCCCCCCCCCCCCCCCCCCCCCCCCCCCCCGCGGCCCGCCCCGGGGCCCCCCCCCCGGCCCCCCCGCGGCGGGGGCCCCCCCCCCCCCCCCCCCCCCCCCCGGCCCCCGGGGCCCCCCCCCCCCCCTCGCCCGTTCCTGATGCAAACGCATCAGTCGAGATGTCGTCACAGCCCCTTTCCGGTGCCTTTGCCCGATACCACGAAAGGCGCGCACGAGAGATGATGCGCAGGCTGTGGCGGGCTCCACGCCTGCCCGCAAACCCGCAGGAGGAAGTCTTCATGACGACGAGACCTATGGTCACCCTGGACGGCAACGAGGCGGTCGCCTCGGTCGCCCACAGGGTCAGCGAGGTGATCGCGATCTACCCGATCACCCCGTCATCCACGATGGGCGAGTTCTCCGACGAGTGGTCCGCCCAGGGGAAGAAGAACGTCTGGGGAACCGTCCCCCTCGTGTCGGAGCTGCAGTCCGAGGGGGGCGCCTCGGGCGCCGTCCACGGGGCGCTGCAGGCCGGGGCGCTGACGACGACGTTCACGGCGTCGCAGGGGCTCCTCCTGATGATCCCGAACATGTACAAGATCGCGGGCGAGCTGACGCCGTTCGTCATGCACGTCTCGGCGCGCTGCGTGGCGACGCACGCGCTCTCGATCTTCGGCGACCACTCCGACGTCATGGCCTGCCGCCAGACCGGGTTCGCCATGCTCGCCTCGAGCAACCCCCAGGAGGCGCACGACCTCGCCGCCGTCGCCCACCGGGCGACGCTGATGGCGAAGCTCCCGTTCATTCACTTCTTCGACGGCTTCCGCACGTCGAGCGAGGTCGCCAAGATCGAGCTCCTCCAGGACGAGGACCTCCTCGCGATGGTGTCCGAGGACCTCGTCTCCGCGCAGCGGAAGCGCGCGCTCACGCCCGACGCGCCGGTCCTGCGCGGCACGGCCCAGAACCCCGACTGCTTCTTCCAGGCCCGCGAGGCGTGCAACCCCTACTACGACGCCTGCGCCGGCAAGGTCCAGGAGGCGATGGACGCCTTCGCGAAGCTGACCGGCCGCGCCTACCGCCTCTTCGACTACGTGGGGCACCCGGAGGCCGAGCGGGTCATCATCATCATGGGCTCGGGCGCCGACGTGACGCACGAGACGGTGGAGTTCCTGCTCGCCAAGGGCGAGAAGGTCGGAGTCCTCAAGGTCCGCCTCTACCGGCCCTTCGACGCCTCCGCCTTCATCGGGGCCCTCCCGAAAAGCGTGAAGGCGATCGCCGTCCTCGACCGGACGAAGGAGCCCGGCTCGGTCGGCGAGCCGCTCTTCCAGGACGTCGTCACGGTCCTTCGCAACGCGCGCGAGGACGGGACGTCGCCCCTCGCCATCGAGCCGAAGGTCGTCGGCGGGCGCTACGGCCTCGCCTCGAAGGAATTCACCCCGGCGATGGTCAAGGGGGTCTTCGACGAGCTCTCGAAGGAGAAGCCGAAGCGCGGCTTCACGGTCGGCATCGTCGACGACGTGACCCACCTCTCGCTCAAGTGGGACCCCGAGTTCGACACCGAGCCCGCCAGCGTGACGCGCGGCGTCTTCTTCGGCCTCGGCGCCGACGGCACCGTCGGCGCGAACAAGAACTCGATCAAGATCATCGGCGAGGAGACCGACAACTACGCGCAGGGCTACTTCGTCTACGACTCGAAGAAGTCGGGCGGGATCACCATCTCGCACCTGCGCTTCGGGCCGAAGCCGATCCGCTCCTCCTACCTCGTCAAGACCGCGAGCTTCGTCGCCTGCCACCAGTTCGGCTTCCTCGAGAAGTACGACGTCCTCGAGTACGCCGCGCCGGGCGCCGTCTTCCTCCTGAACTCGCTCTACGGCCCCGACGAGGTGTGGGACAAGCTCCCCGTCGAGGTCCAGGAGCAGCTCATCGCCAAGAAGATCCGCTTCTACGTCATCGACGGCTACGAGGTCGGTGACCGGACCGGCATGGGCCGCCGGATCAACACGATCATGCAGACCTGCTTCTTCGCGATCTCGGGCGTCCTCCCCCGCGAGGAGGCGATCTACCAGATCAAGAAGTCGATCGAGAAGACCTACGGCAAGAAGGGCGCCGAGCTCGTGAGGATGAACTACGAGGCGGTCGACCAGACGCTGGCGAACCTCCACGAGGTGAAGATCCCGGCCGCGGCGACGTCGCAGCTGAAGATGCCACCGATCGTCCCGATCGAGGCCCCCGACTTCGTCCAGAAGATCACGGCGATCATGCTCGCGAACAAGGGCGACCTCCTCCCCGTCTCGGCCTTCCCGGTCGACGGCACCTTCGCCACGGCGACGGCGCAGTGGGAGAAGCGGAACATCGCCATCGAGATCCCGGTCTGGGACGAGAAGCTCTGCATCCAGTGCAACAAGTGCGCGATGGTCTGCCCGCACGCGGCGATCCGCGCCAAGGTCTACGACCCCGCGCTCCTCGCGAACGCCCCGGCCACCTACAAGTCGGTCGACTACCGGGCCCCCGAGTTCAAGGGGATGAAGTACACGATCCAGGTCGCCCCCGAGGACTGCACGGGCTGCAACCTCTGCGCGGTCGTCTGCCCCGCCAAGGACAAGGGGAACCCGCGGCACAAGGCCCTCGACATGGTGCCCCAGGCGCCGCTGCGCGAGGCCGAGCGCGACAACTTCAAGTTCTTCCTCGACCTCCCCGAGCCCGACCGGACGAAGCTGAAGGCCGACGTCAAGAACTCGCAGTTCATGCAGCCCCTCTTCGAGTTCTCCGGCGCCTGCGCCGGCTGCGGCGAGACCCCCTACATCAAGCTGGCGACGCAGCTCTTCGGCGACCGGATGCTCATCGCCAACGCCACCGGCTGCTCGTCGATCTACGGCGGGAACCTCCCGACGACCCCGTACACGGTGAACAAGGAAGGCCGCGGCCCGGCCTGGGCGAACTCCCTCTTCGAGGACAACGCCGAGTTCGGCTTCGGCATGCGCCTCGCCCTCGACAAGCAGGGCGAGCACGCCGCAGAGCTCGTGAAGGAGCTGGGCGGCCACCTCGGCGACGAGCTCGTCTCCGGCCTCCTGACGGCCGACCAGGGGACCGAGCAGGGGATCGCGCACCAGCGCGAGCGCGTCGCCGCTCTCAAGGCGAAGCTCGCCGGCGAGAAGGGCCTCCCGGCCCGCCGCCTCCTCGACATCGCCGACTACCTCGTGAAGAAGAGCCTCTGGATCATCGGCGGCGACGGCTGGGCCTACGACATCGGCTACGGCGGCCTCGACCACGTCCTGGCGATGGGCCGGAACGTGAACGTCCTCGTCCTCGACACCGAGGTCTACTCCAACACGGGAGGCCAGGCCTCGAAGTCGACCCCGATCGGCGCCGTGGCGAAGTTCGCCATGGCCGGCAAGTCGGCCGGCAAGAAGGACCTCGCCCTGATGGCCATCGCGTACGGCAACGTCTACGTCGCCCGGATCGCCTTCGGGGCCAAGGACGCGCAGACGGTGAAGGCCTTCACGGAGGCCGAGAGCTACGACGGGCCGTCGCTGATCATCGCCTACAGCCACTGCATCGCCCACGGCTACGACATGTCGCTCGGCCTCGAGCAGCAGAAGCTCGCGGTCGACTCGGCCTACTGGCCGATCTTCCGGTACGACCCGCGCCGCGTGGCCGAGGGGCAGCCGGGCCTCGTCCTCGACGCTGCCGCGCCGAAGGTCGACGTCGGCAAGTTCATGGCCAACGAGACGCGCTTCCGGATGCTCGACAAGACGAACCCCGAGCGGGCCAAGATGCTCCTCGAGCTCGCGCGGGAGCAGGTCGCCTCGCGGTGGGCCATCTACGAGAACCTCGCCCGCGGGGCCGACCCGATCGCCGCGGTCGCCGCGGTCCCGACCACCCCGAAGGCCAACTGAGGACGAGGAGCGACAACCATGGATCTCTCCACCACCTACCTCGGGCTCAAGCTCCCCCACCCGATCATGCCGGGCGCTTCGCCGATGGTCGACAAGATCGACCTCGTCAAGCGGATGGAGGACGCCGGGGCGGCCGCCATCGTCATGCACTCCCTCTTCGAGGAGCAGCTCATGAGGGAGGAGCTCGCCACCTACCACCACATCGACGTCCACGCCGACTCGTTCGCCGAGGCGATGACGTACCTGCCGCGCCCCGACGAGTTCAACCTCGGGCCGGACCAGTACCTCGAGCAGCTCGTCCGGATCAAGCAGTCGGTCGAGCTGCCGGTCATCGCGTCCCTCAACGGCTTCACCTCCGGCGGCTGGATCCGCTACGCCAAGCTGATGCAGGACGCGGGGGCGAACGCCCTCGAGCTGAACGTCTACTACCTCGCGACGAAAGCCGACGAGACCGGCGACGAGGTCGAGCAGCGGACGATCGACATCCTGAAGGCGGTCAAGCAGGCCGTGTCGATCCCGGTCGCCATCAAGATCTCCCCCTTCTTCTCCTCGATGGCGAACATGGCCAGGCGCCTCGACGACGCGGGCGCCGACGGCATGGTCCTCTTCAACCGCTTCTACCAGCCCGACATCGACGTCGAGAGCCTCGAGGTCGAGCCGACCCTGCGACTGTCCGACTCGAGCGAGCTGAACCTGAGGCTTCGGTGGCTCGCGGTCGTCTCGGGCCACGTCCGCGCTTCCCTCGCCGTCTCGGGCGGCGTCCACACCCACATCGACGCGGTGAAAGCGGTCATGACCGGGGCACATGCCGTACAGGTCGTCTCCGGCATCCTCCAGCAGGGACCCGACGTCATCCGCCGCATCCGCGAAGGGCTGACGCAGTGGCTCGAGGAGCACGAGTACGACTCGCTCGAGCAGATGCGCGGCTCGATGAACCTCCTCCGCTGCCCCGACGCCTCGATGTTCGAGCGCGCCAACTACATCCGGATCCTGCAGGGCTACAAGGTCTGAAGCCCCGGTTCACGCATCACGGAACCTTCGGGGGCGGCCTTCGGGCCGCCCCCGTTCTCTTTCCGGGAGCCGCTTCAGGACCCGGGGTCCCGCTCGACGAGTAGGCCCGTCGCGCGCGCGAACGCGCCGCGTCCCCTCACCCGCTGCTTCAGCCAGAAGAGGCCTGTCGCGAGGTGGAACGCCGCAGCGCCGCAGCGCGACTTCAGGCTCGGGCGGAAGACGGCCCCGGCGAGGACCGTCGTCACGGCACCCGTGATCAGAGGAATCGGCGAAGCCGTATAGAACGTCTCGAGGACGTGCGGCTTGTAGAAGCCGTGGACGAACCGGCTGAAACGCGAGATCGCCCGTCCGTACCGCCTCTCCATCGTGAGGAAGTCCGCCGCGTCGACGCGTCCGCGCCGCGAAAGCGCCCGGCCGATCGCCTCCGCGGCCATCTCCCCCGAGCTCATCGCGAGGAGCACGCCGCTCGAGAAGACCGGGTCGAGGAAGCAGGCGGCGTCGCCGACGAGGCAGAAGCCGTCCCCCGAGGTCCGAGGGGTCCGGTAGGAGTAGTCGGGAATCGCGCGCACCTCTCCGAGCCGGCCGTTCCCGTCGAGGAGGTCCCGTACCTCGGGCGTGGCGGCGATGCGGCTCTCGAAGAGCTCCTCCAACGTCCCCTCCCGCTTCGCGAAACGCGCGGAAGGCATGACGACTCCGACCGACACGCTGCCGTCGGAGAAAGGGATGAGCCACCACCAGCCGTCGGGGGTCGTCACGACGACGATGTCCCCTCCCGTCGGCCCCGCGGCCCGCCGGAAGCCCGAGAAATGCGCGAACGCCGCCGAGCGGTCGAGCTCCGGGTCCTTCCGTCGGCCTCCGAGGCGGCGCGACATGAGGGCGTCGCGCCCCGTCGCGTCGACCACGGCCCTCGCCGTCACCGTCCGCGCCACCTCCTCGCCCTCCGTCCGTAACCTCACGCCGACCGCGCGCTCGCCCTCGAAGAGAACCTCCTCCACCCGAGCCCCTTCGTGGACCCGGACGCCCGAGGCCCGGGCGTGCTCGAGGAGAAGTGCGTCGAAGTCCGCTCTCTTGACCTGGAAGGCGGAGTCCGGCGCTCCGTCGAAAGCGTCCGCGAACCTCACGACGCGCGCCAGGTCCGTCCCCTGGTGGTAGAAGCGGGCGCCGTACTTCACCTGCGGGCCGGCCGCTTTCAGCTTCTCGAGGACCCCGAGCCTCTCGAGGAGCGGGAGGTTGTACGGCAGAAGCGACTCCCCGATGTGGAAGCGTGGGAAGCGCTCGCGCTCGAGGAGGACGACCGCGAAGCCCTGGCGGGCGAGGAGCGTTGCGGCCGTGGAGCCGCCAGGGCCCCCGCCGCATACGACGACGTCGACGACCGGGGGAAAGGGAGCCCCCGCCACGACAGCTTGCACGCCGGACTCTGCCGCCGACCGTCAGCCCGCAGGCCGGGCGGCCCGCTTCTCGGCCACGGAGAGAAGGTCCCGCGCGTGGTCGGCGAAGGGCGATGCAGGCGCCCGTTCGAGCAGGTACCGGTAGACCCGGATCGCCTCGAGAGGCTCCTTCGCCTTGTCCAGGTGGTGCTCGGCGACGCGCAGGAGCCCCTTGAAGGCCTTCGGATCCGCCGGCTCCGTGTCGAGGGCCTGCGAGAACGTCCACGCCGCCGCGGCGACGTCCCCGTCGCGCAGCAGCTGGTCGGCGAGGAGGTCGAGCGCCGTCCGGTCGAGGCCGAGCTCGGGAAGCCGGTCCAGGTGACGACGGTAGATCTCGGCAGCGAGCCTCGGCTCCTTCTTCGCGAGTCCGGCCGGAATTGCCTCTCTCGCCGCTTCCAGCGCCGCTTCGGCATCTCCCGACGACAGGCGCGTCTGCCAGATGGTGTGAAGGTGCCTCGGATCCCCGAGCACCGGGCCCTGCGCTTCGACGGCCGCCGGCGGCCCGGCGTGGACCGCGGCGGGGGCAACGGCGATCGCCTCGGACGCTTCGGCGGGAAGCTCGGCCTCGAAGGCCTCGGCCACGTCCCCCTCCTCCACGAGGCTCGCCGCTGCGAAGGCTCCGCAGAGCTTCCCCTGGAGGGTGAGGACCATCCCGACGGCGTAGAGGAGGAACGGAATCATCCCGGTCAGTGCGGCCCGGGGATTCACCGCCACGAACCCCGCGAAGACGGGAAGGACGACGGCAAAGACGGTGACCGGCGGGCCGAACGTCCCGGCGATGGCGACGAACAGCTCCCCGACCCGGCCGGAGAGGACCGTCCTCCAGAGGGCGGCAGAAAAGAGGTCACCGAAACCGGGTGCGGCGGCAGAGACGGCGACGAAGGCGAACGAAAGTACCATCCCCAGCCCGGACCAGATCGCCAGGAGAAACGGTATGCGCGGCGCCGCGAGCAGCGCGAACCCGATGCCCGGGAAACCGGCGGACGGCGCCTGCGGCTCGCTCTTCAGGAAAGCCCACGCGACGAACGGGATGGCCCACACGGCCCAGAGGACGAGGAGCCGGCCGGCCGCAAGGAGCGTTCCGGGCCAGGGTCCCGCCGAGCTGGAGAAGAGCCCACCCTCGCTGTCTCCCGCGATCCCGAGCTGGGCGAACCGGGAAACGAAAACGAGGACCGTCAGCCCCCAGACGACGGACGCGGCCGCACCGATGCCGGCGGAGCGCGACCCGCCCGAGCCGACCAGCAGGAGGAGGCCCGCAGGCAGCGCAGCCAGGAGCCCCGTGAAGAGCGAGACGATCGAGAAGGAGTCGAGGACGATGCCCCCGGAGACACGCGAGAAGACCGTTCGGCCGCCCATGGAACCTCCTGCCCCACGCGAGGGGCCCGGGACTTCGCCGGAGAGATGACGGCATTCTAGTCGGCGGACTGCGCCGGGGTCGACGGATGCCGGCCGGAGCACACTCCGAAGCCATCTGCTATAAATCCGGCGACCAGGCGATCTGCCGTAGAGACCCTGATAAGGAGAGATCCCGATGAAGTTCCGCTTCCCCGTCATCCTCGCCGCCGCCGCCCTCGCCGCGCCGGCCCTCGCGCAGTTCGAAGCCCCTCAGCCCAGCCCGAAGGCGACCCTGACCCAGCGCGTCGGCCTGACCGACGTGATCGATCTCCTACAGCCGCCCGAGCGTGAAGGGCCGCGCCATCTGGGGCGCGCTCGTGCCGCTCGACAAGCCCTGGCGGACCGGCGCCAACGCCGCCACGACGATCACCTTCTCCGACGCGGTCACCGTCGAGGGGCAGAAGCTCGCCGCCGGGACCTACTCGATCGTGACGATCCCCGGCAAGGACGAGTGGACGGTCATCTTCAACAACGACACGAAGCTCTGGTGGGAGACCGAGTACGACGCCGGCAAGGACGCCCTCCGCGTGAAGGCGAAGCCGCAGGCCGTCGGAATGGTCGAGACGCTTCACATCGGTTTCCCCTCGGTCGGCGCGACGAAGGCCGTCCTCGCCATCGAGTGGGAGAAGGTGAGCGTGCCGGTGACGATCGGCGTGGACGTCGACGGGAAGCTGACCAAGGCCCTCGGCGCCGTCGAGGCTTCCGCCTGGCAGTCGCCTCTCGCGACCGCCCGCTACTACTTCGAGCAGGCGGGGAACCGCCCCGAGGGCTGGAAGTACCTGGACAAGTCGATCGCGGCGAACCGGAACTGGGCGAACGTCTCGCGCAAGGCCCGCTTCTACGCCGAGGAGGGAAAGGTCGCCGAGGCCGTGAAGGCCGGAGAGGAGGCCCTCGTCCTCGCCAAGGCCGACCCCGCCAAGCCGAACGTCGGCGCTTTCGAGAAGACGGTCGGTGAGTGGAAGGCGAAGGTGAAGTAAGAGCCCCGGACGCGACCAGTGGAACGAAGCGCGGGCCGAAAGGCCCGCGCTTCCGTTTCGGAGCAGGGCTCGATCAGGAGCTGCAGACCCTGTTGCGCCCCTCGTTCTTCGCCCGGTAGAGGGCCTCGTCCGCAGCTCGAAGGAGGCCCTCGAGATCGAGCGTCCCGGCCGGCAGGCTCGCCGCGACACCCATGCTCGCCGTGACCGTGAGGTCGTGCCCGCCGACCGTCACCGGCCGGGAGCCGACCGAGAGACGGAGCTGGTCCGCCCTCGCCACCGCGGCGTCGCGACCGCTGCCCGGCAGGATCACGAGGAACTCCTCTCCACCGTACCTGCCGACGGCGTCGTAGGACCGGATCCCGGAACCGAGCCGGCGGGCGGTCTCGATCAGGACACGGTCCCCGACGGGGTGCCCCCAGGTGTCGTTCACCTTCTTGAAGTGATCGAGGTCGACCATGACGACGGACAGAGGGCGCTCCTCGCGGCGAGCCCGTGCGTGCTCGCGCGCGCAGAGATCGAAGATCGCGCCCCGGTTCCACAGCCCGGTCAAGGCATCATGGGCCGCGAGCGTGCGCTGGGCCTCCCGCGCGGCCACGAGCTCCGCCTGGAGGTCGGTGATCCGTCGCCCGGCACGGAGGCGGGCCTCGAGCTCCTGCTGGTTGAAGGGCTTCCGCAGGTAGTCGTCCGCACCCGCGGTCAGCCCCTCGATGACGGCCTTCTCCTGGTCGTTCGCGGTCAGGAGGATGACGTAGACGTAGGGCTCGGCCGCCGCCTGCCGGAGCATCCGGCAGATCTCGATGCCGCTCATCCCCGGCATCTCCCAGTCGAGGATCGCCAGGACCGGCGCGTCCTTCTCCTGCAGGGCTCTCCAGGCCTCGTCACCGTCGGCACACGCGACCGGCTCATACCCCCAGCTCGACACGAGCCGTTCGAGCATCCGTCGCACGAGGGAGCTGTCGTCCGCGATGAGAACCCTGACGGGAGCGCTCGTCAAAGAAGCCTCGTACCGCTCTCGAACCGTCGGGCTCAGGGTCCGGAGCCCGCTGCGGTGAGCAGTTCCATCACCCTGTTCACCAGCGGGCTCCCGTCCAGGACTTTCAGCACGAACTCATCGGCCCCGGACGACTTCGCGTCGGCGCGCGCATTGAAGTCCTTGTAGATGTTCGTGTGCATCACGATCACGGGCTTGCCGTCCGCCTTCAGCTTCGTGAGCTCGGCACAGACCTGGAACCCGTCCATCCCCGGCATCAGGCCGTCGACGACGATGACGTCGAAACGGGAAGCCTCGGCTTTCACGATCCCGCTCGGGCCGTCCTCGGCCGTCTCCACGCTCACGCCCTTCCCTTCGAGGTTCATCTGAAGGATGCGACGGGCCACCCGCGAATCGTCGATGATCAGGACTCGCCCGAGGCTCGCAGCGGCTTCGGGGCTCCTCTCCTCTTCCATGACGAGAGGGATTCTATCCTTCGGCCCCCTATACTCATGGAATGGAGCGGTCTCCGTGACGGTCCAGCCGAAGGCTCTCTTCGCGCGCGGCCGCGTGGTCTGCCGGGCCGCCCTGATCGCGGTGCTCGGGCTGCTGGCCTTTTCGGCCGCCGCGACGATCTGGACGCGGAGCACCTCCATGGTACCGATCCGACCCGGAGTGCTGCTGCCGCTGAAGAACGCCGCTTACAGCACCCGCGACTGGACCGTCTCGATCACGAACGTCGAGCTGCAGCCGAACCCGGCGCCTGGCCCGGGGCTCGTATCCGTGACCTGGGCTTTCGGGATCGCCAACACCGACTCGGAGCCGCACCACGTCGACGTCCGGGTCCATTACCTGGACGGCCAGCGGCGCAGCCGCGTGAGCGTCTCCCACAGGTTCCGGATCGAACCCGGGCAGTCGGAGTCGGATCGTCGCGGGTTCGAGGCGAGGTGCACCGAGGAGCAGTGGCGGGGCATCTCCCAGGCCCGTATCACCTTCGACTTCCTCTCGACCCCGGACGGCTAGGCTGGAGCTGCCCGCGAGAGAGCGCCCTCGATGGGCTCCTGATCCTTCCGGCTAGCGGATGGCCGCCAGCTTCCGCGCGATCTCCGGAAGGGGCCAGACGGCGCGGGCCAGGCCGGCATCCACGAGAGCCTTCGGCATCCCGTAGACGGCGCACGTCGTCTCGTGCTCGGCGACGAGGAAAGCCCCCTTCTCCGCCAGCCGCCGGGCTCCTTCGCTCCCGTCCCGGCCCATGCCGGTCAGGACGATCCCGATCGCCTGCGCGCCGTATGTCTCCGCTGCCGAGCCGAAGAGCACGTCGATCGACGGTACGTGCACGGCGTCGGTGGGATCGAACGAGAGCTCCACCCGTTCCTGGCGACGTCCCCTCGAGAAGAGGAGGTGGCGGCCGGTGGGCGCGATGAGTATCCGGCCGGACCGGACTTCGTCGTCTTCCCGGGCCTCCCTGACCTCCAGTGGCGTGCAGCGATCGAGCCGCTCGGCGAAGGCCGCAGTGAAGCCTTCCGCCATGTGCTGGACGATCGCGACCGGGAGAGGAAACGACGCCGGCAGGGACTCGATCAGAGCTTGAATTGCCGGGGGGCCCCCGGTCGACGCTCCGATGCAGACGATCCGGGCACCGGTCGGGAAATCGGCCGTGTCGCGCCCTCCCTCCTTCTCCCACCGTCGAAAGGGAGACCCCGGCGCGCCCTCTCGCGTGGCGCGCACCTTCGCCACCAGCTCGGGACCGATGAGGTGGAGGTCCATGGGAGTCCAGCGAGACGTGTCGATGAAGTCGAAAGCACCGAGGGCGAGCGCCTGGAAGACCGTCGATCCGGCGGCCGGACCCGCGGAATCGAAGACGAGCACCGGCAGGTCCGGCCACGACTCCCGCATCGTCTTCAGGGTCGAGAGACCGTCCGTGCCCGAGATCGCGAGGTCGAGCGTCACCACGTCGGGAGTCAGCGCGGCGATCCTCTCGAGGGACTCCCGCCCGCCCGCGGCCTCGCCGACGAGGACGATGTCCGGCGTCTCCTCGATGATCCTCCTGAGGGTCCGCCTCATGAACGTCGAATGGTCCGCAACGAAAAGTCGGACCGGAGAGGGCGAGCGTCCGCCCCCGGTGCCAGGAGGCCCTTCCGGGCGCTGCCCGGTCACGGGAGCTCCACCAGCGGTGGCCCCGTCACTCGTCGGTCCTCGCGTAGTAGACGAACTCGGGCGCCCGCTGCGGCCGAAACAGAGTCGTCCGGCCCAGGAGCGACTCCGAGTGTCCGAGGAAGAGGAAGCCACCCCTTCGCAGGAGCTTGTGAAACGTGGCGCAGATCCTGTAGGTCAGCGCCTCGTCGAAGTAGATGAAGACGTTGCGGCAGAAGACCGCGTCGAAGGTCTGCGGCTCGAACGCGTTCCCGAGCTCCAGAAGGTTGAGGACACGAAAGCGCACGAGACTGCGAAGGCTCTCCCTCACCCGGAACCGACCGTCCTCGGGGACGAAGTAGCGCTCCTTCGTCTCCGGAGGCGTCGCGCGGAATGCGAGGCCCTCGTACGAGCCGGCCTGCGCCTGCCGAATCCTCGCGGGGTTGACGTCCACGGCGTCGATCAGGCAGGAGCGGCCGGGAGAGCGATGCCGTTCCTCGTGCCACGTCATGGCGAGCGAGTACGCCTCCTCTCCCGACGAGCAGCCGGCGGAGAGGACGCGAAGCGGCTCGCCGGCCGGTCGATGGGCCACGGCCGCCGGGCCGGCCTTCTCGAAGAAGCAACGGAACTGGTAGGCCTCCCGAAAGAAGTAGGTCTCTCCGTTGGTCAGCGCCTCCGCGAGGACGGCGGTCTCCTCGAGCGCCTCCGGGGCGAGCCTGAGGTAGTAGTAGTACTCGAGGAACGAGCCGAGGGAGAGCGCGTCGAGCCGGCCCCGAAGCCGGAATCGGATCCGGTCCCGCTGAGAAAGCTGGAGCTCCAGGCCGAGGCGCTCCCGCACGATCTCCGCGAGGAACGCGAATTCCTCGTCCGTCATGCCGGGGATGACGGACCGATTCATGGACTCCGGCATCAACGCCAGCGCCCGAGGAACGTCCGGGCCGTGCGGGCGACGACCTCCTGCCGGTCACCGGAGAGCTCGTTCAAGGCCGCCCGGGCCGCCTCGCCACCGGTCTCGCCCAGAGCCCACGCGGCCGTATTGCGCAGCGACCAGTCCTGCGAGCGGGCCAGCTTCAGGAAGAGAGCCAGGTTTCCGGCCCGAAAGTGCCGGGCGAGCGCCATCGCAGCCGCTCGCTGCCGTTCCCGGTCGAAGGACTCCAGCTCGGTCTTCAGGAACCGTTCGGCTGCGAGCGTCTCCATCGCCCCGAGAGCCTCGATGATCGCAATCTTCTCGAGGGACGAGGCCCCCGCGTAGATGCCGATCAGGTCGTCCGCGGCCGGCCGGTGGCGCATCCTCCCGAGAGCGCGCACGAGGTGATAGGTGCATCCGCGGTCGGTGAGGAGCCGCCGGTGCAGCTCCGGCCCGATCCCGGCGTTCCCGGGGTGGCCGAGCGCTTCGATGGCCAGGATTCGGATCGGGAGCGCCGGATGCTCGAGGTACTCGAGGAGCGGCTCACTGAGGCGGGGGTCCCGGGTCGAGCCGAGCGCCCGCAGCAGTGAGCGCAGGAGGTCGGCCGGGGCACCGGCCAGCCTCGACAGCCAGGCGGGGACGAACCTCGCGTCTCCGAGCCGGCGGGAGAGCTCGACGTAGTCGATGAGCTCCGCTGCTCCCGCGGGCGCCGACGCGATGAGCCCCGCGAGCCGGTCGAAGCCCTCCTGACGGGCCGTCGCCTGGAGCGCCTCGAGCGCTCTGGACGCCACGGCCTCCTCCGGGTGGTGGAGGAACGGCAATATCCTGTCGAAAGCGCCGGGTGGCGATCGCCGGGCCAGGGCCCGGATCGCGTCGGCGACGACGCGGGGCTCGGCGTCGTCGAGCCGGTCGAGGATGAGAGGCTCGCCCCACGGCTCACGTCGTGCGCCCAGAATCCGCATCGCCGTTGAACGGACCCCGATCCTCTGGTGCGAGACCGCGGTTCGGAGGATCGCCTCCACCCCTTCCGCCTCCGGCAGGGAGACGAAGAACGGACACGTGGGTCCGTCATACGGCTCCTGGTCGAGATGCTCGATCAGGTCCGGATAGAGCCGCTGCACCGAGAACGCCCGAACGACGCAGTTCGAGGCCGCGAGGAGGGACGCGTCCTCGGACCGGAGGGCCTCCCGCAGGTACTGCGCGAAGCCCTCCCGATCGAGAAGGCCCGCGACCTCCGGATCGGTCCTCGCGACGGCGCCCCCACCCGCGTTCCGAAGGCAGGCGCCGAGAGTCCTGAGGAGCGCGTCCCGTTCGCGAGGACTCTCCTCCGCGGCGAGCCTCTTGCAGATCGGCCGCGCGGCGGCGCCGTCGGCGATCCTCTCCAGCGCCTCCAGCGCCACGGCCCGCAGGACGTCGTCGTCGAGGAGGGCCAGGAGATCCCGGGTGGCGCGCGGATCCCCGATCCTCCCGAGCGCGAGCGTGGCGGCGAACGCCAGCCAGGGGTCTCCGCAGAGGAGCTCCAGGAGGGGCCCGACGGCGACAGTCGACTTCAGCTCGCCCAGGCTGTCGACGGCAGCCTGCGCCAGGTTGAGGTTCTCGTGGGAGAGGTACGGGAGCAGCAGCGCAGCGGCCTCCTCCCCGGGCATCGAGCCGAGGATCTGGAGGCAGAACATCACCACGTCCGGGTCGCGGGACCTCAGCTCTCGCCGAAGCGCCGGAAGGGCCCGGCTCCCCTGCTGCCTCAGGGCCGAGATGCAGCTCGTCCTGAGCGTCGCGTTCTCCCGCGACGCGAGCCCCGTCAGGAGCCGAGGCGCCGGGAGGACGCGGACAGCCAGCCGAATGGCCGCCTCCCTCACCAGGAGCTCGTTGTCTGCCAGGGCCCGCAGGACCATCTCGCGCCCTTCGCGGCCCAGGCCCGCCGCCAGCTCGAGGCCCTGAATCCGGGTGAGCGGGTCCGGGGATCGACACCACTCGGCTGCGGTGTGGAGCCGGGTCGTCGGAGGGGTGCGCTGCGACATCTGTCGTCCCTAGAGCTTGAACTCCGACAAGTCGTCCTTGAGGCCGTCGGCCTCGCGGGCGAGAAGGCTCGACGCCCTCGACAGCTCTTCGACGGCCGTCAGGTTGGTCCGGGCCACGTTCGCGATCGACTCCATGGCGCCGACCGCGATGTCCCCTCCCTTCTTCTGCTCCGCCGTGGCCGTCGCCATCTGCTGCGCCATCTCTTCCATCTCGCGGACGGCGCCGAGGATCCCTTTCGACGCGGCCGCCTGCTCGTGCGCGGCGTTGGACACCTCGGCGGAAATGTCGCTCATCCGCTCCGCCGCGGCGAGGATCTGCGTCGCGCCGAGGGCCTGCTCCTGCGTCAGGACCTTCACGTCCGAGACCAGGTCCGAGGCGTTGCGAAAAGCCCGGATCATGCCGTCGAGGATCTGCTGGGTCATTTCCACGGCGCGCGACGCGTCGCTCTGCATTCCATCGACCATTCCGCCGATCTCGCCGGTGGCCCTCGTCGACCTCTCGGCGAGCTTGCGGACCTCGTCGGCGACGACGGCGAAACCCTTCCCGGCGTCGCCCGCGCGCGCCGCCTCGATGGCGGCGTTCAGAGCGAGGAGGTTCGTCTGGTCGGCGATCGCGTCGATCAGGCGCACGATCTTGCCGATGTCCTTCGAGCGGTCCCCGAGCGACCTGATCGTCAGCCGGAGGGACTCGCTGGCCTCGGCGGTCTGAGCAACCGTCTTCTTCGAGACGTCGTCCACGGTGCTCACGCGCTCGTCGACGTTCCGGATCGAGGCGCTCATCTGCCTGAGCGTCTCGGTCGTCTCCTGCGCGGCCTTCATGAGAACCTCGGAGTTCTTCGCGGTGCGATCGACGAGGATGCTCATCTCGTGGACGGCGGCCGCGGTCTCGTCGACGTTGGCGGCGAGAGTCTCCGTGTTCTTGCCGACCGCGCCGATCTGGGCCGCCATCTCGGCGAGCGCCGCGGACGTCTGCTCGGTGGCAGCGGCCTGCGACTCCCCTCCCCTCTGAAGTGAGGACGCGGACGCGGCGATCTCCTCGGCGGACGAGGCGAGCTGCTCGGCGGCGGAACGGAGCTTCACGAGAAGCGCGCGGAGCGTCCTCACCATCCCCAGGAACGTCATGCCGAACACGTCCGTGCTCGACTTCGGTACCGGAACCGTCGTGAGGTCCTTCCCCGCGAGGCGCTCTGCAGTCCCGGCCATCTCCGAGAGGTATTCGACCATCGCTCCCATCGCTCCCGCGAGGCGTCCCACCTCTGTCCGGCCGCCTGTGACGCGGACCGGTGTCAGATCTCCCCGCGAGATCCCCTCCGCGATGTCGGCGAGGTCGAGGATCGGCCTGGTGACGGAGCGTCCGACCTGGTACCCCAGGAGGAGGAGGACGGCGACGACCACGAGGGCACCGATCAAGAGATGCCTCGCCATCGTCCTCAGGGTCCCGAAGGCCTCGTCGGCCTCCTGCCGGGCGAAGACGAGAACGTGCTGACCCGGATAGGTGGAGAAGCCCTGCTCCGTCGCCCAGGCCCAGACGTACTCCGCTCCGGACGCGGCATCCACCTGCGTCTGGAACCCGGTGCGCTGCTTCTTCGCCTGCCCGAAGACCGCGGTCCCCCCGAGTGTCGTCTTCATGACGAGGGCGGGGTCCTTCGCGCAGAGGACCCTCCCGCTCTCGGGATCGACGATCAGGAGCTCGCCCGTCCTGCCGAAGGTCTCCTTGGCGACGAGGTTCTCGGAGAAGAGAGCCCCGTAGTCGATGCGCGAGATCACCACGCCGATGTCCTGGCCGGTGTCCCGATCCTTCACGAGCATCGAGAACGAGACCGTCGGGGCCTGGGTCTCGCGATCGAGGTAGACGGCCGGGGAGTAGTACGGCTCGCCGAGAAGCCCCTCCGTGAAGGCCGGGTCCCCGGAGAGGTCGGCCCCGAGCAGATCCGTCTTCGAGGCCGCCACGACGACTCCACTCGGGTTCGTCAGGAGGAGGACGCTGTAGACGAGCGCCCTGTGGCTCTGAGCCCGGGTGAGGACGCCGCTCTTCACCTCCGGAGTCGTGCGGCTCGAGGCGAGGAGCGGCCGCTCGGCGATCTCGACGATGTCCGCGTGGCGTTCGAACAGGCTCCTCGACACCTTGTCGGCCGTCGAGAGCGCCCGGTCCGTGTAGTCGGCCTGGACGAGCAGCTCGACCGACCGGCGCGCCTGCAGGTACCCGAAGAAACCGAACCCTGCGAGCGGGACCAGCAGGGCCAGTGACCAGATGAAGATCCGCCGCTTGAGGCTGTTGCCCAACTCCATCACCTCTCTCTCGCCGTCTCCTGCATCGCTCTCACCGCCCCGCGGTCCGGAGGACTTCGTCCGGGTCCAGGAGGGCGAGTCTGCCGAACGGGCCCTGTGCCAGCCCGGTCAGGCACGCGTTCGCCCCGCCGGCGGCGCCAGCGGCCGATCCGACCTGGGAAGCACGCACTTTCTGCAGCCCCGTGACCCGGTCGACCAGAAAGCCCAGGGTTCGGCCTCCGATGTCCACACGGACGATCCGGGCCGCGGGGGTCGGAACGAGCGGCGCGAGCCCGATCCGCGTCCGGACTTCCACGACCGGAAGGATCGTCCCGCGCACGTTCGTGACCCCCCGGATGTGCGACGGCGCCTGCGGGACCCGCTGGACGTCCTCCACGCGCAGGACTTCGAGGACCTGCTCGACCGGCAGGCCATACGCTTCCCCGCCGAGCTCGAACGCGAGGTAGAGGCGTTCCGGATCGACGGGTTCCGCATCTGTCTTCCGCGAGGTCGTCTCCGAGACCCAGTCCGCGAAAGCCAGAAGGTCTCCCGAGGTCTTCTTCGGCGGGCCGGGACGATCCTCGCTCACGTCGACGCTTCCGGACGCGCCTCGAGAAGCTCGCGCGCGTCCACGATCATCACGATGCGTCCGTCGCCGAGGAGGGTCGCACCCGAAACGCCCATCGGTTTGCCGAAGGCGTCGTCGAGAGGCTTCACGACGAGGTCCTGGACCTCGACGAGTCGGTCGACCAGGAGGGCTCTGCGTCTCCCGCCTCCTTCGAGGATGACGGCGGACGAGCACGGCCCGATCCCCTCCGACTGAAGGATCCGCCGCCCCTCGAGGACGGGCACCCGCTCACCCCGCCAGGGCAGCTCGCGGCGTTCATCGACGTCGGCGCGAGCGTCCGCGTCGATCCGGACGGTCGCGGCGACGAGGCTCGCCGGGATCGCGAACGTCCCACTTCCGACCTGGACGACGAGGCAGTGGTCGAGAGCGAGCGTCAGGGGAAACGTGAGGCGAAACTCGGTTCCGCGGCCCACGACCGTCTGAATCGTCGCCGTGCCGCCGAACCGTTCCAGGCTCGTCCGCACGACGTCCAGGCCGACCCCGCGCCCCGAGAGCATCGTCACGTCGTCCCTGGTCGAGAACTCCGGAAGGAAGATCAGGTCGAGGACGGCGCGATCGTCCAGGCCATCGACCGGGATGCCCTTCTGCAGGGCCTTGCGCCGCACGCGGCCCGCGTCGATGCCTCTCCCGTCGTCGACGACCGCGATCTCGATGCGGTTCGAGATCTGCCGCGCCGCGAGCGTGAGCCTGGCGGCCCGGGGCTTTCCCGCCGCCTCGCGTTCGACCGGCGTCTCGATACCGTGGTCGACGGCGTTCCTCACGAGGTGGAGAAGCGACTCGCCCAGCTGGTCCACCACCGCCTTGTCGACCGTGGTGGCCTCCCCTTCGAGGACGAAGGAGATCTCCTTGCCGTGTGCGGCGGCGAGGTCGCGGACCAGGGCGCGAAACCGGGACAGGACCGGACCGACGGGCACCATGCGCGCAGCGACGATCTGCTGCTCCAGCTGGCGGAACACCAACAGAAGCCTGTCGATACGCTCTGGCCCGCCGTCGTCCCCGGGCCCGTCAGCCCGTTTTCCGGCGTCTCTGCCCAGACCGCTCAGGAGGATGTGCATCTCGCCGGCAAGGTCGACCAGGGAATCGAGGACGGACTGCTTCACGCGGACCGTCTCCGCCTTGTGGCCGAGGTACCGCCGCTTCATCTCGAGCTCCGACGGAGCCGGCCCGGAACCAACGGACTGCGGCTCGGCGCCACCCGTCTCCGGTTCGGTACCGGCTTGGGAAGGTCCCCCTTCCGCCGGCACCTCTGCCTCGTCTCCCGGACCCTCCCTGACCGCCCTCTCGGCCTCCCGCAATCCGGCGATGACTCCGGCCCAGGAAGCGGGCGTCTCGTCCGGGACCTTCCCGGAGGCGGCGACCTCGGCGATCAGATCCAGCCCCGGAACAACTGCGGAAACGAGCTTCTCGCTTACGCCGTACTCGCCCGCTTCGACGCCCTTGAGCAGCTCCTCCATGAGGTGGGAGAGGTCGGCGACGACCTCGAAGCCCATCATCGAGGAGTTCCCCTTCAACGTGTGGAGGGCGCGCCTGAGGTCACGGGCCCTGCCGGGAGAGGGGACCTGCTCCTCCTCCACCTCGGCGAGCAGGTTCCGGGCGTTCTCGACGAGCTCGCGTGCCGAGCTGAAGTACTCGTCGAGAATCTCCTGGAACTCGATGTCGACCATCAGCGCCCCGTCACCCCCTGGGAGCCCTCTCGGTGCCTTGCAGCGGGACCGGTCAGACGGTCGATGAGCGCCAGAAGCTCCGGGGGCTTGAAGGGCTTCGCCAGGTAGGCCGTCGCTCCCGCTTCCAGGCCGCGGCGCACGTCGTCCTCGGACGCCTCCGTCGAAATGAGAACCACCGGAATCTCTTCGAAGACGCCCATTTCACGCCTGGCCCTCAGGAAGCTCAGGCCGTCCATCACGGGCATGTTCACGTCGAGCAGGACGAGGTCGACGTCCGGATGGACGCCCAGGAGCTCCAGCGCCTCCGCGCCCTGGTAGGCGTGCAGCAGCCGGCAACCCTCGTACTTCCGCAGCGCGACGGCGTGCAGCTTGTGCACGAGCTCCGAGTCGTCGACGACCAGAACCGTGCTCGGGGTCATGCCACGCTCTTCATTCGGGCTTTCTCCCGTGCATTCTCGCAGATCGAGGAAGCCGTCCCCGACTTCTCTTCGGCACGTTCCCGTCGCGCCGCCGTCCGTGTAGAGTCGCGAAAGGACTCGGCATTGCGCGAAGAGACCGAAACTGTCCCGGACCTGACGCCACGGGCCCCCGCGGTCCTGCTCTTCGCGCCCGGCACCGAGGTCGGGAAGCGCTACGAGATCCGGTCGGTCCTCGGGACCGGGGGCTCGGCCTCGGTCTATGCCGCCTGGGACCGCGATCTGAAGCGTCTCGTCGCCCTCAAGGCCCTTCGACACGACCGGATGACCGAGACGGCTCTCAAGCGCTTCCGGCGCGAGGTGGCCGTCGCGAGGGACGCCGACAGCCCGCGCCTCGTACGGGTCTACGACGTCGGAGAGGCGGGCGAGACCGTCTTCCTCACGATGGAGCTCGTCGAGGGGGAGTCCCTGCGCCAGCGGCTCGGCGGCGAGCCGCTCGGGACGAGCGAGGCGCTGCGGATCGCCAGAGAGGTCCTCCACGCCCTCGGCGACCTCCATCGCCTCGGGATCGTCCACCGCGACGTGAAGCCGGGAAACATCCTCCTCGGCGCCGGTGGCCTCGTGAAGCTGGCCGACTTCGGCCTCGCGCGGCACTGGGACGGAGGGGACACCCGCGCCACCGAGACCGAGGGGCTCGTCGGGACGATGGAGTACCTCGCCCCGGAGCAGGCGCTCGGCCGGCCCGTCGACGCGCGAACCGACCTCTACGCCTTCGGCGTCGTCCTTTACGAGCTGCTCTCGGGAAAGGTCCCCTTCACCTCCGAAAGCGTCCTGGGCAACGTCGTCGCCCGGCTGCGCGAGAAGGCGCCGGACGTCCGCCGGGCGAATCCCTCGGTACCGGCGTGGCTCGCCGGTGTCGTCGCCCGGACTCTCGAGAGGGACCCCGGCGACCGCTACCCGACGGCGGGCGCGCTCCTGGCGGACCTCGAGGCCTGTCGGGCGACCAGGGTCGCGTGGGGCCGCCGGCGGGTTCGGGGAGCGCTGGCTGCCGCCGCTCTGGTCGTTGCGGCCGGCCTCGCCGGGACCTTCCTCTCGACGCGGAGCCTCCCGGGCTCGAGGCCCGTCCCTCTTCAGCTCCGCGCCGACGGGGCCTGGGGAGTCCGGGCCGTCGACGAGTCCGGGAAGGTCCTCTGGACACGGTCCGACGTTCGGGACCCGACGACGATCACGACCGTGCGAACGGAGGGGAGAAAGGGCTTCCGGATCGCCGCCGTGACGCAGCCGAATCGTCTCGTCCCCGCAGACGACGACACGAGGGCGATCTCGTTCCTGGACCCGTCCTCGGGCCGGTCGACCGAGAGCCACCGACTCGTCGGCGGGGCGCAGTTCTTCAACGACTTCTCGGACCGCTTCCTCGTGGACGGCGTGACGGCCGTCGACATCGAGGGAGACGGGAACGACGAGGTCGTCGCCGTCTTCGTCCACAACCCCTACTTCCCCAGCTACGCCGTGCTCTTCGAGCCGCGGTCGGGCGCCTCGCGTGTCCTCCTCGCCAGCTCCGGGCACGCCCGGCTCGTGGGGGCGTTCGACCTGGATGGCGACGGCCGCCGCGAGCTCGTATTCGACGGCCCGAACAACAGGATGGGCTGGATGTCCGGAGTCGCCGCGATTCGCGTGCCTCCACTCGTCGTTCCGTACGGGGCCCGGACCGACGGGTCCCTCCCCGGGCCCGTCTCCTCGCCCGACACCCTCCGTGGACAGGCGAGCACCGCGAACCTCCTCTGGTACGCGCTGGGGCCGACGGCCCGGCACCGGACGGACGAGCGAGCCTCGTTCGATCCCGTCTCCCGCCTCCTCACCCTCTTCGTGAACCCCTCGCGCAGGGTCCTGACGGCCGACGGGTTCGCCCCCGGCGAGACGGTGAGCGCCACGGCTCCCGAACGGCAGGCCGCCCGCAATCGCGCCTACGCCCTCCTCAGAGACGCCGGACAGAGGGATGAGACGGGCTTCGCCGCGGACGGACTCGCCCTCGCCCGCCAGGCGGTCACGGAGGCCGTCGCCGCGGGAGACGAACCCCTCACCGAGTGGTCTCGCCGCGTCGCCGGCAGGATCGCGATCCTCGCGGGACGGGCATCGGAAGGAGAGAAGGAGCTTTCGGCCCTCCTTTCCACTTCCGAGGCCGCCCCGGACATCGCGTACGAGATGGCCCGCGCGTTCCACCTCGCGGGCGACACCGGTAGGGCCGCCCGCTGGTACGGGTGGGGCCTTTCGCGGGTGCGCGACCAGGGAGCGGGCCGGACGCCCTACCAGTTCCTCGAAGGACAGCTCTTCGCTCTCGTCGAAGAGAGCTCGTGGGCGGAGGCCGAACAGGCGCTCGACCGTTTCGAGGCGGCGTTCCCGCTCGCCCGGCAGACGCCGGTCTACCGGGGGTTCCTGCGCTGGCGGCGAGGGGAACGGACCGACCTCCTTCCGAACGAGACGCGGAGCGGCGACGACTTCGGGAAGTACTGGGCCCTCGAAATCCGGCTCGCCTCGGGAGAGCCCCTCGAAGCTCTGACGCGCGACCTCGCCGCAGAGCGCGCCGCCGCATCCGACACGCGCGCCCTGCTTCTCTCCCTTTCGTCCGAAGTCGAGGCGCGCCGCGGAAATCTCGAATCCGCCCTGGCGCAGGCGATGGCCGCGTGGAGCGAGGTGCGCGGCGCGCAGCGCCGCCACCCCTGGGCGCGCGCCCACGCGCCGATCATCGCCGGGCGGCTCGCCCGGCTCTCCGGGAAGGCGGTCGGCGAGCGGAAGGCGAGCGCGAAGTAAAGGCCCGGACGCGACCAGCGGAACGAAGCGCGGGCCGAAAGGCCCGCATTTTCGTTTCCACGGCCCCGCTCCGCGCACACTCCGCCAAGGGCGTCGCGGCGGGGCGACCGCCGCGCCCATGCCGCTGGCCGCGCACGGAGAGAAACCCTATTCTCCCCGGCGAATGGACCTTCCACCGGTTCGGGTTCGGGCGGGATCGAGAACCGTCGAAGCAGACCCGCCCGCTCCATCCGGCAGGACGCGGACGACCTTGTGGCTGGTCGCGGGGGCGCTGCTCCTGTACGCCCTCGCGATCGCGGGAACGCAATGGGTGTTCATCGCGGACGCTCCGGACTATGCGATGGGCGTCGCCGCCGCCCGGGCTTCGGGCGACGTCCGGGGCCTGATGGAGTTCGGCCACCCGCTCTGGCGCCCGCTGGGCTACGCCTTCGCGCACGAGACGGGCACGACGGCGCCCGGCCCGTCGCACATTCACCCGTGGCTCCGGGTCCTCTCCTTCATGAACGGCGTGGCGTTGGTCATGGGGGGAGTCGCGGCGGCGTGCGCCGCCGGCTGGCTTCGCTCCCGCCTCGATCCCGGCGCCGTGGTCTTCGCCGTCCTCTGGCTTCTCGGGGCGAAGGCCTTCCTGAACTACTCCCACGTCGGGACCTCGTACGTTCCGGCCCTGGGATGCCTTCTGGCGGGCCTCTTCGTCGCATCGCTCGAACCCGGGGCAGCGGGCTGGAGAACGGCGCGGAATCTCTCGGCCGGATTCCTCTACGGGGCGAGCGCTCTCTTCTGGACCCCCTTCGGGCTGGTCCTGCCGGGAGCCGTCCTCGCGCCCCTCTTCCTCCGACCGGACTGGCGGCGAGAGCTCTCCCACGTCATCGTGACGGCCGTCGCCGGGATCGCCACGCTCGCACTCGCGTTCGGCCTCGTCGGGGTCTGGCTGGGTTTCGCGGAAGTCAAGGACCTGAGGAGCTGGGTGGCCAGTGCCAGCGGCGGGCGGACCTTCGGGGGCCTCGCCCGCGCCGTGATCGGGATTCCCAGGTCCCTGGTCGACCTTGGCGACTTCGGCCGCCTCGCGAAGCGCTACCTGCTGAAGGACCCGCTCTGCCCCACCTCAGCGAAGGACCTGCTCGGCCTCGACCTCCTGAAGATGCTCGGGATCTACGCGGGCCTCCTGGCCGGCGCCCTGGCAGCCTGGCGAACGGCACGGGGTCGGCGAAGCCTCCTGCTCGCCGCAGCGCTGGCGGCTCCCCTGCTCGCTTTCGCGGTCCTCTGGCAGGGTGGAGACCTCGAGCGGTACCTCCCGGCCGCGCCGGCACTGCTCCTCGTGATGGCGACGGGATTCCAGGAAGCCCGGGAGCGCACCTGGCTGAAGGGCCTGCTGCTCGCCTCGCTGGCCATGATGGCCCTGACGAACCTCTCGGTCCTGTCGAACGGGGCGATCCGCCGGAGGCAGGACGCGGCTCTCGCTCGCCTGCCGGCGTCCACGAGCGTCGCCGCGCCCCGGAAGGTCTTCGTCGTCTCGCACCCGCAGGACGAGCTCTTCCAGTTCCACCGCACCTACCCCATGCACCCGCGGAACCTCGGCGGCCTCAGGGTCATCGACGTCTTCGCCCCGGGACTGGCGAGTTCCTCGGGGTGGCGGTCGAGGATCGACCGGCTCGTCGCGTCGGAACGGGAATCGGGTGGGGCGGTGTTCGTGTCGTCGCGGCTCCTCGCCGGGACGCCGGAGCCGGAGTGGGACTGGATCGAGGGCGACGATCCGCGCGCCGCCTGGCTCGAGCTTCACGAGCACTTCGCCCGCTTCGACTACGAACGTCCCGGCCGGCCCGGCGAGGAGTTCCTTCTTCTCCGCCCGGGCGGCGAGCTCCGCGCCGCCCCGTCCGGTCCTACGCCGTCGCCTCGCCCTCCGTCGTCCCCGTGAACGGCGACACGGCGAGCGCGACGAGAACCACCACGACGCACCCCAGCGCGTTCAGCCAGAGAAAAGACACGTCGGTCAGGGCCCAGACGGCGACGACGGCCGCCTCGCCCGCGATCGCCCCCCAGAAGGCCGCTGGGCCCTTCACCCGGGGCAGGTAGAACGCCGTCAGGAAGACGCCGAGGATCGTGCCGTAGAAGAAGGAGCCGAGGATGTTCACCGCCTCCACGAGCGTCCCGAGCCGGCTCGCGTACTGGGCGAAGACGATCGCGAAAAGGCCCCAGCCGACCGTCAGCCACTTCGAGATCTTCACGAGCTTCTCGTCCGGGGCGTCCTTACCGAAGTACCGGCGATAGACGTCGACGACGGACGTCGTCGAGAGGGCGTTCAGCTCGGCCGCGGTGGAGGACATCGACGCCGCGAAGATCGCCGCCAGGACGAGGCCGACGACGCCCGTCGGGAGGACGTCGAGGACGAAGCGGAGGAAGACGTAGTTCGTGTCCTTGCCTTCGCTCTTCGGGAGGGTCTCCTTGATGAGCGAGGTGGCTCTGCCCTTGACCTCTTCGGTTCGCGCGTGGGCTGCTCGGAGCGAGGTCTTCGCGGCGGCGAGCGCGGACGCGTCGCCCGACCTCCCCGCCGCGACGAGCTTCAGCGCTTCGGCGCGGCTCTCTTCGGCGGCCTTCGCGTGCGCCGCCTCGAGCTGGGCCATCTCGGCGCCGCGCGGCCCCTCGGCGGCCTGCCGGGCCTCCACCGGGTTGAACCAGAGCGGCGGGGCGACGAACTGGTAGAAGGCGAAGACCATGGCGCCGACGAAGAGAATCGCGAACTGCATCGGCACCTTGACGAGGCCGTTCACGAGGAGCCCGAGGCGGCTCTGGGCGACGGAGCGCCCCGTGAGGTAGCGCTGCACCTGCGACTGATCGGTGCCGAAATAGGACAGGGAAAGGAAGGCGCCGCCGATGAGACCCGACCAGAGGTTGTACCTGTTGCTCAGGTCGAACGTCGTGTCGACGGCGTTCATCCGGCCGAGGGCTCCCGACACGAGAACGGCGTCGCCGAAGCCGACCCCGTCGGGGAGGACGCGCAAGAGCGCGACCAGGGCGACGCCCATCGCGAGAAGGATGATGACCATCTGCTGGGTCTGCGTCTCGTTGACCGCCTTCGCCCCGCCCGACGTCGTGTAGACGACGACGAGTCCGCCGATGACGACCGTCGTCACCTGGATGCTCCAGCCGAGGAGGACGGAGAGGATGAGCGCCGGAGCGTAGATGGTCAGGCCGCAGGCGAGGCCTCGCTGGGCGAGGAAGAGAAACGCCGTGAGCGTGCGCGTCTTCGGGTCGAAGCGCCCCTCGAGGTACTCGTAGGCCGTGTAGACCTTCAGCCGGTGGAAGAGCGGAACGACGGTGACGCAGAGGATCACCATCGCGAGCGGCAGGCCGAAGTAGAACTGCACGAAGCGCATCCCGTCGGCGTACGCCTGCCCGGGGGTCGAGAGGAAGGTGATGGCGCTCGCCTGCGTCGCCATGATCGACAGGGCGACGGTCCACCAGGCCTGCGTCCGCCCCGCGAGGAGATACCCCTCGAGCCCCTTCTGGCGGCGGCTCCTCATCACTCCGTAGACGACGATGAAGAGGAGCGAGGCGCCGAGGACGACCCAGTCGAGCGCCCTCAACGGAACGTCCTCGCGAAGAGCCAGAAGAGGAGGATCTCGAGGGCGAGGGCGCCGAGGACGACGGCGTAGAGGACGCCCCAGCGCTTCCCCACCGGCGGCGGCTCTTCGCCCCCGTGCTGAGGGTGCGGATCGTCAGTCAAGCCCGTTTCCGCCCGAGACGAGGTTCGCGAAGAGCCGCATCGCCCCGGGAACGCCCGCGGGAAGCTGCCGGAAGAACGAGAGGCCGGTGTAGACGTAGGTTCCCTTGCCGTGCCGGGCGACGAGGAGCGAGCCCTTCGTCTCCTTCTCGCCCGGGTCGGCCATCCCGAGGAGGGGCGTGTAGCGCTCGTCCCAGGTCGCCGGGAAGTAGAGGCCGCGTTCCTGGACCCACCCATCGAAGTCGCCCGGGCCGATCCGGTTCGGGCGGAGGAGGAGCGGGTGCTCCGGCGCGAGGAACGTGACGGGAGACTCCTCCACGGTCACGCGGTCGCGCCCGAGCTTCAGCGGGAAGGGGCCGAGCTGGTCCGTGACCTGCTCGAAGCTGGTGTTGTACTGGAGTACGAGCGTCCCGCCCGCCTCGACCCACGAGAGGAGCCGCGGCATCGCGTCCTTCAGCTCCGCCCGCGTGTTCGCGGCGCGGATGCCGAGGACGATGGAATCGAACCGGGCGAGGTCTCCGCGCAGGAGGTCGTCGGCCGAGAGGAGCGTGACGGAGAAGCCCATCTGGCGAAGGACGCCGGGCACCTCGTCTCCGGGCCCCGACACGTAGCCGATCCGCGAGGCCTTTCGGGCGAGGTCGACGTGAACGGCGCGCGCCTCGGCGCGGGGAAAGAAGGTGAGCGGCGGCAGGTGCGGGTACTCGATCCGGCGCCTGGCGAGGGACCAGGAGTTCCCGCCGATGGAGGCCTCGGCCTTCAGCGACGCGACGCCGGGCCGGTCCGGCGGGTGCACCGTGAACTCGAACGTCTCGCCGGATCCCGGCTCGAGGGAGAAGGAGCGGACCGCGGGCTCCACGCGCCACTCGCGCGGCAGGCCGAGCCGGACCGCGCCGTCGATCTTCACCTGTGCGGCGGCGGAGTCCTTCGTTCCTTCGCCGGTCGCGGCGGCGACGATGGCCGGCGTGAGCGGCGGCGGTCCTGGGCGCGTCGTCGGGGTCTCCGCGGCGCGGACCGTGACCCGGACGGTGCGTGGCCGGTCGTCGGGAAGGACCACGACGTCCTCTTCGAGCTCGAGCGTCACCGGAGGCTCGACGACGAAGGGGCGGATCTCCTCTCCCTTCACCGGGTCGGTCCGCCGGAAGAGGACGGGGACTTCGAATTCGAGCCTCTCGCCGCCCATCGCGATTCCGAACTTCACGCGCAGCGCCGCGCCGTCGGGCCGGATGGCGTCGCGCGGCCGCGGGACGACGTAAAGGCCCTTCCCGGGCGGGCTCTTCAGCCAGTGGGGCTGGGTGATCTCGGCGTCCGCAGGAACGGGGACGCTCGTCCCGCCCTGTACGGGCTCGTTGAGCTTCAGCTCCGCGCCGGAAGGCAGCCCTTCTCCGGTGCCCCAGGGCACCTCGACACCGACGAGCGTGGCCGGCGCGCCCGCGCGGACGAGAGCGGTGACGGTCAGCCGGAACGTGCTCCCGGGCGTCGCCGACGGGCCCGCCGCCATCGCCTCGAGCCAGAGGCCGGAGGCCGAGCGGATCGCATCGAGGAGCTCGCGCCGTTTCACCTCGATCCACGGGTCGCTCGCGAGGGCCTTCAGGGCGGAGTGCGCCTCGAGCAGCCTCGGGAGGACCGCCCCCGGGTCCCGCGGGTCGAACGCGCTTTCGGCCTCGGTGAGGAGGGCCCCCACGCGTTCGCCGCCCTTCACCCTCGCCCAGGTGACGTCGATCCCTTCGAACGGGTCGCTCCTGACCGTCTCCCCCTCGAGGAGGACGAGACCGTTCGTGAGGCGGCCGCGCCGCTCGGACGAGCCGAAGCCCTGGCTCTTGTGCTGGCTCCGGCTCTCGGCCGCGGTCTCGGTGTACGACCGGCCGAGGAGCGGGTTGTAGTCGCCCAGCTCGAACGGGATCGCGTTCTCGATCGGCTTCCCGTCCCGCCGCCAGGCGTTCCAGAAGAGCCGGCGAGGTTTCCACGGGGTGAGCCCCTCCCCGATCTGCTCGGGGAAGCGCTTCGGGTCGCCCGCGGCGAGAAAGGCCTCCCGCGCGAGAATCGCCGAGGCCGTGTGGTGGCCGTGGCCGCCGTCCCCCGTCTCCGGGAACCGCGCGACGACGACGTCGGGGCGAAACGTCCGGACCGCCCGGACGACGTCGCGCAGGATCTCCTCGCGCCCCCAGACCCGGAGGGTCTCTTCCGGCGTCTTCGAATAGCCGAAGTCGATGGCGCGCGTGAACATCTGCTCGCCGCCGTCGATCCTGCGAGCCGAGAGGAGCTCGTGCGTCCGGACGAGACCGAGCGAGGGCCCGAGCTCGGAGCCGATGAGGTTCTGGCCTCCGTCGCCGCGCGTCACGGAGAGGTAGGCGGTCCGCATCAGCCGACCCTCGGCGAACGCCGCGATCATCGCGGTGTTCTCGTCGTCGGGGTGCGCCGCCACGTAGAGGACGCTCCCGAGCGTCCGGAGCTTCTTCAGCTTCAGGAGGAGCTCGCCCGCGGGGGCGGGCCTCTCCGGGCCGAAGGACGCCGCGGGCAGAGGGCCCGGGACGAAGGCCACGGCGAGGAGGACGAAGGTGACGAGCGCGCCGACGCGCGCGGAGCGAGTTCTCATGCGGTTCTCCGGCGCGCGATGATGACCGCGGCGCTTTCCGCTGTCTACGCGGAGAACGCCCCCCGGGTTTTCCCCGCGTTCAGGGCCGCTTGCCGGTGAGGATGACGACGGACCTCGGCCCCACCTCGAGCCGTTCGGGGTTGGCGAGGAGCGGTTCCCGTCCTTCCTCGAAGACGTCGGCTGGCGGTTCCCGGTAGGTGTCGGCCAGGAGGTGCCAGCGGCGCCCCTCCGAGGCCGGAGGAAGGACGACGCGATGCGCCTCGTGGGACGCGTTCGTGACGACGTAGACGTCGTCCCCCCGTGCGGGGTCCTTCAGGTGCATCCCCAGGCACGTCGCGCCCTGCGACCAGTCGGGCCGGAAAGGCGTGTGCCCGTGCCACGTCACCGGGGCCGAGCCCGGCCCCTCCGGGACGAAGCTCCGGCGGCGCAGGAGCGGGTTTTCCTTTCGGAAGCGGATGAGCGTCTTCACGAACCTGACGAGGTCGGCGTTCTTCTCGGCGAGGCCCCAGTCGATCCAGGAGACTTCGTTGTCCTGACAGTAGGCGTTGTTGTTGCCAGACTGAGTCCGCCCCGCCTCGTCCCCGGAGAGGATCATCGGCACGCCCTGCGAAACCAGGAGAAGCGCGAAGGCGTTCCGGGCCATGCGGCGGCGCAGCCGCTCGACCTCCGGCGGGCCCCCGGGCCCCTCGTGGCCGCAATTCCAGGAGTGGTTGTCGTCGCCGCCGTCGCGGTTGCCCTCGCCGTTCGCCTCGTTGACCTTCCGCGAGTACGTGAAGAGGTCGGCGAGCGGGAAGCCGTCGTGGCTCGTCACGAAGTTGATCGAGTGGTGAGGCGCCCGGCCGCCTCCCTGGTAGAGGTCGGCGCTCCCCGACAGACGCGTCGCCAGGAGCGACACCATCCCCTGGTCTCCCTTCAGGAAGCGGCGCAGGTCGTCGCGATACCGGCCGTTCCACTCGGCCCAGCGCCCCCAGTTCGGAAAGTGGCCCACCTGGTAGAGCCCGGCGGCGTCCCAGGCCTCGGCGATGAGCTTCGTGTTCGCCAGGACGGGATCGGCGGCGATCCTCTCCAGGAGCGGGGGATTCGTCAGGACCGAGCCGTCGCGCCCGCGCCCGAGAATCGAGGCGAGGTCGAACCGGAAGCCGTCGACGTGCATCTCCGTCACCCAGTAGGCGAGGGAGTCGAGGATGAGGTTCCTCACGACGGGGTGATTGCAGTTGAAGGTGTTCCCGCAGCCGGAGAAGTTCGCGTAGCGCCCGTCTCCGTCGAGGATGTAGTACGTCGCGTTGTCGAGCCCCCTGAAAGAATGGGTGGGGCCCTTCTCGTCCCCCTCGCCCGTGTGGTTGAAGACGACGTCCAGGATCACCTCGATCCCCGCTTCGTGGAGCGCCTTCACCATCTCCTTGAACTCGTCGACGACGGCGCCCGCCTCGGTGCTCGCGCCGTAAGCCGTGCGGGGAGCGAAGAGGGAGATCGGGTGGTAGCCCCAGAGGTTCTTCAGCCGCTCGCCCGTGAGCGGGTTCCGCCTCTCGTTGTCGTTCTCCTCGAACTCGGTCACCGGCATCAGCTCGACCGCCGTGACGCCGAGCTCGACGAGGTACGGGATCTTCTCCACGAGCCCGCGGAAGGTCCCGGGGTGCGCGACACCGGACGAGGGGTGCCGCGTGAAGCTCCGCACGTGGAGCTCGTAGATGACCGAGTCGGCGAGGTGCCGGTCGATCGGCTGGTCGAAGCCCCAGTCGAACTCCTTCGCGGCGACGACGCCGCGCCGCGCCCGGACGCCCTCCCAGGGCGTCTCCTCGCCGGGGCTGGGAGACGCGCCCCACTCGGCCGCACCCGCCACGGCCCGTGCGTACGGGTCGAGGAGGAGCGACGTTCCGTAGCGGTGCCACGGCGCGCCCGGCGGGACGGATCGCTCCGCGCGCCAGGCCCACGTCACCGCCGGGTCGAGGCCCCGAAGGAGCGCGTGCCAGACGTCTCCGGTCCGGTTGTAGCGCGGGTCGAGAGGGAACTCGGCAGCGGGCAGCTCCTCTCCCGGTGAGAAGAGGACGAGGGAGACCGCCGTGGCGTGGCGGGCGTACACGGAGAAATTCACGCCTCGCCCGGTCGGCGTCGCGCCGAAGGGAATCGGGTGGCCCCTCAGGACGGCGAAATCGGGGGCGATGAGGTCCAGGAAGCTCGGGGAGGGGTGCGAAGAGGCCATGGGATTTCTGTGCCTTTCGACACTCCGAGCATACCGGCTTGCGGGCTGCCGTAGACTCCCGCGAACCCACGGGGACGCGGCCCGGTCCCCCCGGTCGGGAAACGCGCCCCGCAGGAGGAATCATGCGACCGAATCCACCCCACCTCGCACTGGCCCTCGCCCTCGGGGCCCTCATCGCTTTCCCTCTCACGGCAAGCGAGACGAGAAGCGCCGCAGGCGAGAAGCCCGCTGCCCCGGCGACCGAAGCCGCCATGAAGATCCACGTCGACCCGGCAACGGGGCAGGTGGTGAGCCCGAGGAGCGACCCTGGCGCGGCCAGGAGCGCCACCTCGGCGGGAGCGACCGAGGCCGCCCGGCCTCTTCGCGTCGAGAAAGTGACGACGAGGGCAGGCGGGAAGAAGGTCAACCTCCAGGGCCGATTCATGATGGAGATGGCCGCGACCGCGTCCGCGGACGGCAAGGTCTCGGGCACCTGCAACGCGACGGAAGAGGCCGGACCGAAGGCCCCCGCCCCCGCGAAGGAGCACCGCCATGACCGGTAGGACGTTCCTTCGGACCGCCGCCCTCGCGGCGTCCCTCGCGCTTTCGTCCTTCGCCTTCGCGACGACGATCACCATCGTCAACATGGACTCGGCCGGCGTCGGCTTCAACGACCCCGCCGCCAGGACACCCGTCGGTGGCAACGAAGGAACGACGCTGGGAGAGCAGCGGATGAACGTCTTCAAGCACGCCGCCGCTTACTGGGCCGAGCGCCTCGACTCTCCGATCGCCATCAGGGTCCAGGCGAACTTCGAGGCCCTGGCGTGCAGCTCGACGAGCGCGGTCCTCGGCTCTGCCGGGACTCGCTACATCTTCTCGGACTTCACGGGCGCGCCGCGGCCCCAGACCTGGTACTCGAGCGCCCTGGCCAACAAGCTCGCGGGAGAAGACCTCGAGCCCGAGGAGGACGACATCGCGGCCCGGTTCACCACGGCCCTCGACGACGGCAGCTGCACCTTTCCGAAGAAGTGGTACTACGGCCTCGACGCCCAGCCGCCCGGAGGGATGACCGATTTCGCGACGGTCGTCATCCACGAGCTCGCCCACGGCCTCGGCTTCCAGACGTTCGTCAGCCGGACGACGGGAGAGAAGTTCGCCGGAGACGACGGCGTCGGCCTCGACGACGCCTACATGGCCCACCTCTACGACGGGACGTCCGCCAAGGCCTGGCCCGAGATGACCAATGCCGAGCGGCTCGCGTCGGGGACGAACACGTCGAACCTCCTCTGGAACGGCCCCGAGGTGACGGCCGTCGCCTCGAGCGTCCTCTCCGGCGGGGTCGGACTGGGAGGCCGGGCCCAGATGTACGCCCCGAACCCGTCGGAGTCGGGTTCGTCGGTCTCGCACTGGGATACCGCGGTGTCGCCGAGCGAAATCATGGAGCCGTTCCTCACCAACGGGGCGCAGCTCGTCATCACCGACGAGCTGATGAAGGACCTCGGCTGGAGCCTGGCTTCCGGCACCCCCACGAACCACTGGATACTCCCTTCCTCCGCGCGCGCCCCGGGCCAGGGCGGCGCCTTCTACACGACGGCGCTCTCCATCGCGAACCGTGGCGCGGCCGAGGCGCGCTACAAGATGAAGTTCCTCGGCAACAACGTCGACGGGACGGCCGGTCAGGAATCGGAGGAGTTCGTCCTGGGCCCGAACCAGTCCGTCACGTACGAGGACGTCCTCGGTTCGGTCTTCGGCAGGACGACCGACTTCGGAGCGATCCGGGTCACGGCGAACGTGACGACGCTCTCCGTCCTCGGCCAGACGTCCACGCCCGTCCTGACCTCGTGGGCGAGCTGCGTCGCCACCGGCTCCTTCGGGCAGTCGGTCCCGGCCTTCGCGCCGGCGGACCTCGTCAGCGCGGGCTCGCCGAAGGTGATCGTCGGCGTCCGCGAGGACGCCACGTTCCGGACGAACCTCATCCTGACGAACGCCGGCACCGCGAGCGTCGACGTGACGGCAACTCTCTTCGCACCCTCCGGCGCCGTCCTCGGCAGCGCCACCTGGACGCTCCCGCCGCTCGGGATGACCCAGAAGACCCAGTTCGCCCGCGAGCTCGGCGCCACCGGCGACGTGCGTGACGCGAACGTCCTCCTCTCGACCTCGACGACCGGCGGCGCCTTCGCCGCCTACGCCGCCGTCATCGACAGGACCACGAACGACCCGCGGACGCTCCTGCCGCGGTAGCGAGAGGTTTCGATCCCCGGCGCCTATCGAGCGCCGACCAGAGCCCCGTCCCGCGCAAGCGGGGCGGGGCTCTCGGTTTCAGGTTCCAGCCGCCTCGCCATACGCCGCAGCGAACCCCGCCATCACCTCGGCCACCGGGAGGACCGCGTCGATCTCGCCGACGCTCTTCCCCGCCTGCCAGGCGTCCTTCGTCGAGCTCCCGTTCCGGATCGCGGCCTTGAGCTGCCAGAACGAGCGGACGGAGTACCAGGCGCGCATCCAGTGCTTCGTCGTTCGCCCCTTGAGGAGGAGGCGGCCGAGCGGCCCCGCCTTCGTGCCGATCCTCTCGACGTACGGCGTCCGGATGACGGCGAGCGGAACGCCGGTGATCCGCTCGGTGAGGACGATGTCGTCCTCCTTCGCCCGGAGGATCGCCGTCTTGTAGTCGTCGTGCGAGTCGCACTCGGTTGTCGCGATGAAGCGGGTGCCCATCTGGACACCGTCGTAGCCGAGGGCGAGGGCCCGCGCGAACCCGGCGGGATTGCCGACGCCCCCGGCGCAGACGAGCGGGAGCCCGAACGGGCGGAGGTCTTCGACGAGCTGCTCCGGCGTGCGGTATCCGGCGTGGCCGCCGGCCCGGTCGTTGACGCAGAGGAGGCCGTGGACGCCTCCCGCGACCGCCTTCTCGGCCCACCTCCGGTCGACGACGTCGTGGTAGACGATGCCGCCGAACGGACGGACCCTCTCGACGACCCACGCCGGGTTGCCGAGGGCCGTGACGAAGAAGCGGACGCCGTGCTCCAGGGCGACGTCGACGTACCCCTCCATCCGCTTCCGGTAGACGCGCGAGAGGGACTTCTCGGTCAGGACGTTCAGGCCGATCGGCTTCTTCGTGAGGCTGCGGATCTTCTCGAGCCCCTTCCGGAACTCGTGCTTGTGGGCGTAGACGAGCGAGAGCGGCTGGACGATGCCGATGCCTCCCGCCTCCGAGACGGCGGCGACGAGCTCGGGGTTCGAGCAGGGGTACATCGCCCCGCAGACGACGGGGACCTCGATGCCGGCGTGCGCCAGGAAGCGGTTCGCGCTCACCTCGCCTCTGTGGATCTCGCGGGGCCGACGAGCCACCGCGCCGCCGCTTTCGCCACGACGTCCCCGGAGGCGTCGCGGATGACCGCTTCGACGTCCACCTCGCGCCGCTCGTTCGACTGCGGCGGCTCGATCGAGCACTCCGACGTCAGCGTGCCGCGCGCCTTCTTGCCGTACTCGATCGTCAGCCGGGTCAGGATCGCGCGGGCGTCGTCGGGAAGGCCGGTGTTGAGGGCGAGGCCGGTGGAAAGCTCGGCGAGATTCATGAGGGCAACGGCGTGGATGGAGTCGAGGTGGTTCCTCACCTTCCGCCGGTCGCTCAGCTCGACCCGCGCCCGACCCGGCGCCAGCTCTCGGACGACGGCGCCGATGGAGCCCGAGTACGGCACCATGCGGCCGAGCGCCCAGCTGAAGAGCCGGTCTCCCGCAGGGAGCCGCGAGAAGCGGCTCCAGGCGTCGCGGATCTCCCGCCCGGGCGACGTCACCTTCTTCGTCATCTGGCCTTCTCCTCGTTTCGCCGGCTCCCGGCTGCGCTGCGGCATTCTGCACGAACCCGCGTAGACTCCCCGCCCGCCGTGCTCCTTCCGCCGACCCCCTCCGCACTCCGTCGCGCCGCCGCCGCGCTCAAGCGTGGTGAGCCGGTCGCCTTCCCCACGGAGACGGTCTACGGCCTCGGGGCGAACGCCCTCGACCCGAAGGCGGTCCGGAGGATCTTCGAGGCGAAGGGACGCCCCGACGACAACCCGCTCATCGTCCACGTCACGGGCCTTCCGATGGTCCGGCGGCTCGTCAAGGCGATCCCGCCGGAGGCCCGGGCGCTCGCGGCGCGCTTCTGGCCCGGACCGCTGACGATCGTCCTGCCGAAGAGAAGCTCGGTTCCGGACATCGTGACGGCGGGACTCCCGACGGTCGCCGTCCGCGTCCCCGACCATCCCGTAGCGCTCGCCCTGATCGAAGCTGCCGGAATGCCGATCGCCGCGCCGAGCGCGAACCGCTCGGGCCGTCCGAGCCCGACGCGCGCCGCCCACGTCGCCACGGACTTTCCCGGCCTCCTCGTCCTCGACGGCGGCCCCGCCCGGCACGGCCTCGAGTCGACGGTCATCGCCCTCGGCGACCCGCCGCGCATCCTGCGGCTCGGGGCGATCCCGTTCGAGGAGCTGCGGGCCGTTCTTCCCGGCCTCAAAATCGCGACGAAGGCCCGGGCGCGCGCGGAGAGCCCGGGCATGAAGCACCGCCACTACGCACCGGCCCGTCCGCTCGTCCTCTTCCGCCGCTCGCGCGCCGCCGCCCTGCGGGAGGCGCTCGCGGCCGACCCGAAGGCCCTTCTCCTCTGCGCCGACGCCGATGCGCCCCTCTTTCCCGGGACCCGCCCGGTCCGGCTCGGCGCGACGCCCGTCCAGATCGCTCACCACCTCTTCGACGCGCTTCGGACCGGGCGGCGCGGAAGCGTTCTCCTGGCCTACGCCCTCCCCCGCCGTGGTCTCCTCAGGGCCGTCATGGACAGGCTGGAGCGCGCCGCGACCCGGATCGTCTGAAAGTCCGGCGACAGGCGCCGGCGACGGACGTTTCGGCCTCGGATCAGTCGGGCAGGCGCCGGAGCACGGCGATGGAAACGTCGTCGCCGACCGGGCGCCGGTCGAGGAACGCGAGGACCTCCGCCGAGAGGGCCGCGGCCACGTCGGGTGCCGACCGGCCCGCCATCCGCGAGAGGACCGACAGGACGCGCCCGTCTCCGAACTCCCGGTCGCTCGCGTCGCGGGCCTCCGGAAGCCCGTCGGAGTGGAGGAGAAGCAGCTCCCCCGGTCCGAGGCGGCCCGCCTCGACCTCGTACGACTGCGCCTGCTTCACGCCGAGCGGGTAGGCCCCGCGGCCGAAGCGCTCCAGGACCTGCCCGCCGGTGCCGACCCTGAGAACCGGCGGATGCCCGGCGATCGCGGCGACGAAGCTCCCGTCGGGCTGCAGGAGAAGGGCCACGCCGGCGAAGAACTGGCGGGGCCCGGAGGTGCGGCAGCTCCCGAGCCTGCAGAGGACCCGGTTCAACGTCGCCAGGACCTCTCCCGGCGAAGGGTCCCTCTCGAGCTGCAGCCGCCACGCGGTGTGCGCCACGGCCATCACGAGGCCGGCCGCCATCCCGTGCCCCGACGCGTCCCCGAAGAGGATCGCCAGCCCGCCCTTCTCGAGCGGCTGGAACTCGTAGAGGTCGCCGCCGACGGTGTTCGCGACGCGGTTGAAAGCGCCCAGCTCGAAGCCGGGGATGGCGGGAAGCGACTGCGGGACGAGCTCGGCCTGGAGCTGCCGGGCCATGACGAGCTCGTCGCGAAACCGGAGCTTGTCGACGAGCTCGAGGCCGAGGAGGAGGAGGAGGAGCACGGTGCACAGGAGGAGCGTGAAGACCGCCCAGGTGGCGTCCGCCGGCCAGCCGCCCGTGACGAGCTTGAGGAAGGCGACCAGGAAGCCGATCAGGACGACGAGGACGACGAGGCGCCGGGTCGGCGAGAGGCGCCGCACGAGCCCGTGGAGAACGGCGCTCGTCCGGAGGAGCTCCCTCCGCCATCCCGGCCGCTCCTTCTCGATGGCGTCCTGGTGCTCGGAGACGAGGACGCCCCGCGCTTCGGCCCACTCCACCGAGTAGAGGTCTGCGACGTCCTGCGAGTCGAAGGATTCGAGGGTCTCCCGGGCGAGGTCCATCCAGGCGCGACGCGTGGCCATCTGTCACCTTGTACGTCCCGGGCGCCGGTAGGTTCAAGCCCCGACGCCGGGAACGGACCGGCGCCGAAAAAAAGCGGCCCGCGACGACGACGTCGCGGGCCTTCCGGGACCGGGGAACCCTGGTTCAGGGAATCAGCGGACGACCTTCCGTATCTCCTCCTCGAGGAGGCCGGGAACGAGAGGCTCGAGCTCGTAGCGAACGCGGGCGGCCGGCTTGGCGATCTTCAGAACGCGGGTGAGGTCGATGGGCGTGCCGACGAGGACGAGATCGCACGGGGTCTTCTCGATCGTCTCCTCGAGCTCGGCGATCTGCTGCGCGCTGTACCCCATCGCCGGGAGGATCCCCCTGGCGTTCGGGTACTTCTCGTACGTCTCCTTGATGGAGCCGACGGCGAACGGGGTCGGGTCGACGATCTCGGCCGCTCCGTTGCGCTTCGCGGCGACGACGCCGGCGCCGTAGGTCATTCCGCCGTGCGTCAGCGTCGGGCCGTCCTCGATGACGAGGACCCTCTTGCCCTTGACCATCTCCGGCTTGTCGCAGGTCGCGGGCGAGTTCGCCCGGAGGATGCGGGCCTTCGGGTTCACCTTCGCCGCGTTCGCCTCGATCGACGCGATGTCCTTCTCGTCGGCCGAGTCGCACTTGTTGATGAGGATGATGTCGGCGCGGCGGAAGTTCGCCTCGCCCGGGTGGTACGACATCTCGTGGCCGGGGCGGAGCGGGTCGGCGATGCAGATGTGGACGTCGGGCCGGTAGAACGGCAGGTCGTTGTTGCCGCCGTCCCAGAGGATGACCTCGGCCTCTTCCTCCGCCGCCTTGAGGATCTGGCCGTAGTCGACGCCGGAATAGATGATGAAGCCGTTGTCGATGTGCGGCTCGTACTCCTCGCGCTCCTCGATCGTGCACTTGTGCTTGTCGAGGTCGGAGTAGTCGGCGAAGCGCTGGCAGGCCTGCTCGACGAGGTCGCCGTAGGGCATCGGGTGGCGGATGGCGACGACCTTCTTGCCCATCTTCTTGAGGATCGACGAGACGTAGCGGGTCGTCTGGCTCTTCCCGGCCCCCGTCCGCACCGCCGTGATGGCGATGACCGGGACCATCGACGGGATCATCGTCCGGTCGTTGGAGAGGAGCTTGAAGTCGGCCCCCGCGACGATGCAGCGCGAGGCCAGGTGCATGACGGTCTCGTGCGACACGTCGGAGTAGGCGAAGACGCAGATGTCGACGCGCTCGTTGCGGATCAGGCGCTCGAGGTCGTCCTCGGGAACGATCCGGATCCCGTTGGGGTAGCGGGGGCCCGCGAGCTCGGCGGGGTAGCGGCGCCCGGCGATGCCCGGGATCTGCGTGGCGGTGAACGCGACGATCTCGACCGACGGGTCGTCGCGATAGGTCGTGTTGAAGTTGTGGAAGTCCCGGCCGGCAGCGCCCAGGATCGCGAGCCGACGTACGCCTTTCACCATAGAGAGAGTCTCCTTGGGCCGCATTCTAGGCCGCTCCGCAGGCTCCCGGAACCCCCTCAGGGTCGGAGCTACACTTTACACACGGTCCTGAGAACGGCTCTCCTGAGTGGACTCCCTCGATACAGGACCGGGCCGGGTCGGGAGGTCGACCGTGAACGTCGAGCCCTCGCCCGTTCGGCTGACGACGGCGACGTCGCCCCCCATCATCCGGGCGAGCCGGCGGGTGATGACGAGGCCGAGACCCGTTCCGCCGAACCGGCGCGTCACCGAGGGATCGGCCTGCTCGAAGGCGCGGAAGAGACGGGATATCTGTTCCCCGGTCATCCCTATGCCGGTGTCCGTCACCGAGAAGACGATCCGCTCCCCTCCCGGCCCCTTCTCGCGCCGGATCCCGAGCGTGATCTCGCCGTCGTGGGTGAACTTCACGGCGTTGCCGAGGAGGTTGAGGAGGATCTGCCTCACCCGCGTCGGGTCGGCGACGAGCCCGCCGGCCGCCCCGGCCCCCTCCACGACGAGTCGGTTGCGGTTCTGCTCGGCCTGGGGTCCCACCGAGGCGGCGACGTCCCGGACGAGAGAGGCGACGTCGATCTCCTCCGGGAAGAGGTCGAGCTTGCCGGCCTCCATCCGGGAGAGGTCGAGGATGTCGTTGATCAGGCCGAGGAGGTGCCGGCCCGCGGCGTGGATCTTCCCGACGTCGGGGCCCAGTCCCTCGAGGCCGCGCTCGGTGATCTCTTCCGAGAGGATCTCGCTGTAGCCGAGGATCGCGTTCAGCGGCGTCCGGAGCTCGTGGCTCGTGGCGGCGAGGAAATGGCTCTTCGTCCGGTTCGCGTCCTCGGCGGCCCGTCCGGCCGCCTCGGCGCGCTCGCGCTGCAGCTCGGCCTCGCGGAGCGCATGCTCGGTCCGCTCCTTCTCCTCGCGCAGGCTCCGGGTCCTCTCCTCCACGATCTCCACGAGCTCGCGCTCCCGCGCCTCGAGCCGTGCGACCCGGAAACGGTAGCCGGTGTAGGCGATCGCGAGCGCGAGCGTCCCGGCGAGAAGCCAGAAGAACGGCTGCTGGTCGAGACGCGGACGGAGGCGGAACGAGAAGGAGGCCTCCCCCTCGTTCCAGATGCCGCTCTCGTTGGCGGCTGCGACGCGGAAGGAGTACGACCCGGGCGAGAGGTGCGTGTAGTAGGCCGAGCGCCGCGTCCCCACGTCGATCCAGTCACGGTCGACTCCCTCGAGCCGCACGCGGAACTTCACCCGCGACGGGACGCGCAGGCTGAGGGCGGTGTAGTGGAACTCGAACCTCTCCTTCCCCGGCGGCAGCTCGAGGAACGTCCGGGCGGGCGCCGGCGCGTCGTCGACCCTCACTTCCTCGACGAGGACCGGCGGCGGGACCGGGTTGCGGAAGAGGCCCGAAGGGTCGACCGACACGACCCCTTCGATCGTCGGGAAGTGGAGCCGGCCGTCCGGCCCGCGGGCGCCCGCGGGCTGGTTCGCTCCATTGCACTCCCGGTTGCGCATTCCGTCCTCGGCGCCGAAAGGACGGCAGTTCACGCGGCGAGCGTCGCCCCGGGCCAGCGCGTCGAGCTCGCGGAGGGACACCGCGTAGACCCCCCGGTTGCAGGAGATCCACAGGTTCCCCTGCCCGTCCGGGAGAATGGCGAAGACCGCGTCGTCGAAGAGCCCCTCCCGCGTCGTGGCCGCGCTGAAGAGGCCGTCCCGGAAGCGGTTCAGGCCTCCCCCGTAGGTCCCGACCCAGAGCGTCCCGTCGGTTTCCTCGTGGATCGTGTTGACGATCTCGATCGAGAGCCCCTGAGCGCGCCCGAACCGGGTGAAGCGCCCCCCGTCGAAGCGAAAGAGCCCGGCGCCGTTCGTCCCGACCCAGAGGTTCCCGGCGCGGTCCTCGAGAAGGGCGTGGACCGTCCCGTTCAGCAGACCGTCCTTCTCCGCGAAGCGGGTCACCTCTCCGGATGGAGAGAGGCGGGTCAGCCCGCCTCCGCGGGCACCGAGAAAGACGTTTCCGTCGCCCGTCCCCTCGATCGCACAGATCGAATCGCTCGCGAGTCCGTCGGCCTTGCGGAGCGTCCGCACGACCTTCCCGTCGCGGACCACGCTCACGCCGCCCCCGCGCGTGCCGAGCCAGATCGACCCGTCGGGGTGCTGCCAGATCGCCTGGACGCCGGGTGCGGCGAGACCTTCGGCCGTTCCGATCGTGGTGACCCTGCTGCCGCGGCGCACGTTGACGCCCCCCGAGTCGGTCCCCGACCAGACGGCGCCGTCCCGGTCGACGAAGACCGCCCACGCCACGTCGGCCGAGAGCCCCTCCCGGACTCCCCAGGGCGTGAACGACGCGTCGGAGAGCTTGTTCAGGCCACCGTCCTGGGTCCCGACCCAGAGCGTTCCTTCGCGGTCTTCGAGAAGGGCGAGAACGTTACCGTTCGAGAGCCCCTGCGCGGGCGTAAAGGCCGAGAGGCGGCCAGAGACCCAGCGGGCGAGGCCTCCCGAAGTGCCGATCCACACGGTACCGCGCCGGTCGCGCAGGGCGCAGTTCACGACCTCGCCCGGGAGGCCGTCGGACGTGCCGAGAGCCTCGACGCGCCCTTCACGCAGGAGCCGCAGCCCGTGCGCCGTCCCCGCGAAAATCGTCCCGTCCGCGGCCGCGTGGAGAGACTGCACGGCGTCCCGGAGACCGGCCGGGACGAACCTCTTCCCGGACCTCCGGACGAGCCCATGCGCCGTGCCGGCCCAGAGCGTCCCGGCACCGTCCACGACGAGCGACCGTACGGCTCCGGCCGGAACCCCTTCCGGGGCTCCCCAGGCCGTGAAGGACCTCTCGTCCCGGCTCTGCAGGCCGGCGTCGGTTCCGATCCACAGGTTTCCCTCGGCATCTTCGGCGAGCGCCCGGACGATGTCCGCCGCGAGGCCGTCGGTCCGGCCGAAGGTCCTGAAGCGCCCCTCCTGAAGCACCGTGAGGCCGCCCCCTTCCGTCCCGATCCAGAGGCGTCCGCGTCGATCCTCGAGGAGAGCCAGGATGCGGTTGTGCCTCAGCTCGGGCGTCGAGGCCTTGTCGAACACGACGAATCGGGCGCCGTCGAACCTCGCAAGCCCTTCCTGCGTTCCGATCCAGACGTAGCCGTCCCGCGTCTGGACGAGCGCCTCCGCGGAGCTCTGGGGGAGCCCCTCACGGGTCTTCCAGACCTCGTGGCGGTACTGGGTGATCGCCTTGGCCGGATCGAGCGCCTCCGCTGGCGTGGACCCGAGGAGGGCCAGGAGAAGGCCGACGGCGAGCGGGCGAGGGCCGGGCGCCATGGACCGGAACATACAGGAAGGCGATCTTCGGCCGGAATCGCCAGAAGTGTGACCTTTCGTCACGCTCACCCTCCCCTGGCGAACCTTCCCACCGGACCTCCGTATCGCTTCTTTGACCTTCGCCGGAATACCCCGCTCGAAGGGAAACGTGCCCGTCCAAGGGCTCGACAGTTTCGGAGTGCGCGCCATGAAGAAGAAGTGGATCCTCGTCTCGGCCCTCGGAATCGCGCTCGTCGGCGCCGGCGTCGTCCTGGCCTCGCGCAACGCCAAGGACAAACCCGCCGCCGCGGCGGACAGCCTTCCCTTCCGGCTCGGGACCGTCACCGCAGAGGACCTGCAGGTGAGCGTGCGCGAGGTCGGCGTCGTCGACCCGGTGACGAAGGTCGAGGTGAAGTCGGTCGTCTCCGGCCGGGTGGTCCGCCTGAACGTCCGCGACGGCGCGGTGGTGAAGGCGGGCGACGTCCTGGCCGAAGTCGAGCCCGACGTCACCCAGGCCCAGTCGCTGTCCGAGGTTTCCGCGGGCCTGACCCAGGCCGAGCTCGGCCTGAAGGACGCCGAACGGCAGCTGCGCGCGCAGCAGGCGCTCTGGGACGCGGGCCTCGTCGGCCACGAGACGCTGAAGGACTACGTCGCGCGCAAGGACGTCGCCGCCGAGTCGCTGAGGGCCGCGAGGGCCCGCTACCGGATCGTCGAGGATCACGGCATCCCGATCTCCTCCGCGGGAGCCTCGCAGGTCGCCCGCGTGGCGAGCCCGATGTCGGGCGTCGTCATCAAGAAGGGGGTCGAGCTCGGCGAGACCGTCACCTCGGGCGTCTCCTCGTTCAACGCGGGGACGGTGCTGTTCACGGTGGCCGACCTGAAGTCGCTCATCGTGAAGGTGAACCTCAACGAAGTCGACATCGCGAAGGTCTCGGTCGGGCAGCCCGTGCGGATCACGCTCGACGCCTACCCGCAGAAGGTCTTCGCCGGCAAGGTGCGCTTCGTCGCACCGGCGGCGACACTCGTCGAGAAGATCAAGGTGTTCGAGATCGAGATCGCCCTCGACGAGCTGGGAGACGCTTTCCGGACCGGCATGAGCGCGAACGTCGAGATCCTCGGGGACAAGCGCGCCAAGGCCCTCTCCCTGCCTCTCGAAGCGCTGCAGAAGCGCGAGGGGGCGACGGTGGCCTACGTCCTGAAGAAGGACCTCGACGACAAGGCGATCGCGAGGGCGAAGGAAGGGCTCGGAGGCCGCGCCAAGTTCGTCTGGCTCTCGGAGAACTGGAAGGACTACTTCAACCCGGTCCCCGTCAAGGCCGGGATCGCCACGCTCGAGCGTGTGGAGATCCTCGCCGGGCTCTCCACCGGCGACAAGGTCTGCCTCGAGGACCCGACCCGGAAGAAGGTCGAAAAGGACGAGGACAACTGAGCATGAGCGCCGTCATCGAGACCCGCGGCCTCACGAAGGTCTTCGGCGTGAACGGGAACGCCGTCCACGCCCTTCGCGGAATCGACCTCGTCGTCGAAAGGGGCGAGTTCGTCGCGCTCGTCGGCCCCTCGGGCTCGGGGAAGTCGACCCTCATGGCGATCCTCGGCTGCCTCGACTCCCCGACCGCCGGGGGATACGTCCTCGACGGGCAGCCCGTGGAAGGGCTCTCCGGAGGAGCCCTGGCCCGGATCCGCAACGAGAAGGTCGGCTTCGTCTTCCAGACCTACAACCTCCTGCCGCGGGCGACCGTCGCCCGCAACGTCGAGCTGCCGATGCTCTACGCCGGCATCGGCGGCCGCGAGCGGCGGGAACGCTCGCTCGCTCTCCTGGAGAAGGTCGGGATTCCGGAGAAGGCGGGCCGCCTCCCGGCGGAGCTCTCGGGTGGCCAGCGGCAGCGCGTCGCCATTGCGCGGGCCCTGGCGAACGGGCCGGCGCTCCTTCTCGCCGACGAGCCGACGGGCGCGCTCGACTCGAAGACCGGGGCCGAGGTGCTCGGCCTCTTCCAGGAGCTGCACCGGCAGGGGCACACCGTCGTCCTCGTCACGCACGACCCGGCCATCGCCGCTCTTGCCGGACGCCGGGTCGAGCTCTACGACGGTCTGGTCCGCCTCGCCGAGGCGAAGGCGGCGTGACGTGCGTTTCTCCGGCGCCTTCCGCCAGCGGGTCGCCGAGGCCTGGCTCGAGATCCGGGAGAACCTCGGCCGCTCCTCGCTCCAGGCGCTCGGCATCATGGTCGGCGTCGCGTCGGTGCTCGGCGGATTCTCGATCTCCGACAGCAACCAGCGCCGCTCCGACGAGCGGTGGAGGAAGCTCGGCGGCATCGAGCGGCTGAACGTGCAGCCGGCGGCCGCGATGCGCGACGGCAGCGTCACGGCGCTCCAGCGGGCGAACCTCGGCCTCAGGAACGCCGACGCCGCCGATGGCGAGGCCCTGAACAGCAAGGCCGTCCACGCCACGAGCGTCCAGCGTTTCGCCCGCGCGCGCCTGCGCTCGCCGAACGCCGACCAGGAACGCCAGGTCAGCGGCATCGGAGGCGACTTCCTGCCGCTGAACGGGTACGAGGTCGAGCAGGGGCGGGCCTTCTCCATGACGGAGCTCGCCAGCGGCGCCCCCGTCTGCCTCCTCGGCGCCGAGGCGGCATCCGTCTTCTTCCCCTCGGGTGACGCCGTCGGACAGACGATGCGCCTCGGCGACTTTCCCGTCGTCGTCGTCGGCGTCTTCCGCGAGCTCGTCTTCCGCTGGAGGGACGGCGAGCCGAACGCCATGGCGTGGCGGAACAGGATCGTCGCGGTCCCCTCGGCCCTCGTCGCGGCGCGGATGCAGGGAGACCGCTACGAGCGCGTCGACCGGATGACGTTCAAGATCCCCGAGCTGAACCTGATGGAGGGCTTCGCGCGCGACCTCGCCTCGCTCCTGAAGGCGAACCACCGGCAGCAGGACGACGTGCGGATCGACGACATCGCGGCGCGCATGAGGAAACGGCAGAGCCAGGGACAGGTCTACAACCTGATCTTCATGCTCTCGGGGATCCTCTCGCTCGTGGGCGGCGGCATGGTGAACGTCAACATCCAGCTCGCGAGCCTGAGCGAGCGCGTGCGGGAGGTCGGCGTGAGGATGGCGATCGGCGCCTCGGGCCTCGAGGTCTTCAAGGCCTTCATGACCGAGGCCGTCCTGCTGACGTCTCTCGGAAGCCTCGCCGGCCTCGTGCTGGGCATCGGCTTCTCCAAGGGGATCTGCATGTTCCTCGACATCCCCCTCTTCCTCGCGCCCGGGAGCTTCTTCGCGGCGTTCTTCGTCGCGAGCGCCTTCGGCGTCGTCTTCGCCCTCTTCCCCGCCTGGAAGGCCTCCCGCCTCTCCCCCATGGAAGCATTGAGATATGAATGAACTCTGCCGCCGTCGCCCTCCCGCTCGCCGTTGCTTCCCCGCACCGGGACCGGCGCGACTCCGTGCCGGCCCGTCTCGCGCTCGTCGCCGAGGTCGTGAGGGGCGGCTTCCTCGAGCTCTGGGCGCACAAGCTCCGCTCGGTCCTCACGCTGACGCTCCTGATGCTCGGCGTCTTCGCGCTCGTCGTCCTGACGTCCGTCATCGACGGCGTCGTGGACAAGGTCCAGACCGGTTTCGCGGGCCTGGCCTGGGACGGCACCGCCGTCCTGCAGGCGCGCGACCCGAAGACGACCGAGGACCAGAAGCGCTTCGCGATGTCGCCGGGCCTGCGCTTCGACGACCTCCCCCGCCTCACGGCGCCTCACCCGAAGGTCACGGCGTTCCTGCCCCGCGCCACGAAGCGGACCGCCGTCCGCGTCGCGGGTGGGACGGAGCGCGCATTCGTGACGGGAGTGACCCCCGACTACGCCATCTTCATGAACCGCCCCGTCGCCCTCGGAAGGGGCCTGACCGCCGACGACGCCCGGCGCCGGAGCACCGTCGCCGTGGTCGGCGCCACGCTCGCGTCGAAGCTCTTCGGCGGCGCCGACCCCGTCGGGCGGGACGTCGTCATCGAAGGAGTCCCCTGGCGGATCGTCGGCGTCACGGCGCCGCTCATGATCTTCAGCGAGGAGCTCTACTACGACGCCAACGGCCTGATGGTCCCGCTCGAGACGTACGTCGTGCGCATCGACGCGAACCGGACGCTGACCCACCTGGCCGTCAAGCTCAAGGCGAAGACCGATCTGGAAGAGGTCAGCTCGGCCCTCCTCTCCCGCGCGCGCCAGGCGCACCACGGGATCGAGGACACCGAGATCAAGGACCTCGACGCCGAGGCGGCGAAAGGCTACGCACAGTTCATGGAGGAGATGCGCGCGTGGAAGGTCGTCGTGACCTCGCTCGCCGGGACGGTGCTCCTCGTCGGCGGCGTCGGCGTCCTCTCCGTCATGCTCATCTCCTACTCCTCGCGCCGCTACGAGATCGGCCTGAGGAAGGCGATGGGGGCCTCCGACGCGGAGATCCTCTTCCAGTTCCTCCTCGAGGCGCTCGTCCTCGCCTCGCTCGGGGCGCTCCTCGGGACCGTGGGTGGCGCCTTCCTCTGCCAGAAGCTCTCCCACTTCTTTCCGTGGGGCCTCGTGGTGAACCCGCTCGGCCTCGTCTCCGCGTGGGGCGTCGCACTCGGGCTCGCCCTCGTCTTCGGCCTCTACCCTGCCCTGCGGGCGGCCAGGCTCTCGCCGATGGAGGCGATGAGATAGGAACGCGGCGGGCGGCGAGGAACACCTCGACCGCCCGGCCACTTCCCTGAATCATGGTTCGGGTCGCGACCGAGCACATTCATCACCATATACCTTGCATAACAAGATATCTCACCCCATATTTCTGGTGTGGCAGACGAAGCAGATCTCGCCGAAGGGCGCAGGGGAATCGAGCGCGAGCTGAAACGCGGATCTCTGGAGCTCATCGTCCTGCACCTTCTGACCCCGGGCGAGGCGTACGGCTACGAGATCGTCTCCAAGCTCACGGCCGAAACGAACGGGGCGCTCGGGGTCACGGACGGCACGCTCTACCCCGTTCTCTATCGGCTCGAACGGGCCGGCTTCGTTTCGGTCCGGTGGGAGACGCCGCTGCGGGGCGTTCCGCGGAAGTACTACCGGCTGACGGAACCGGGGCGTGCGGAGCTCGCCGCCCTGACCCGGGAGTGGACCCGGTTCGTGGGGGCGATGGAAGCACTGCTTCGCCAGGGGGGGAAGGGGAAATGACGACCGCCGAGAGCTACGTCGAGAGCGTCCTCGCTCGCCTGCCGAGATCGACGCCCCTGAGGGAGCAGATCGCGATGGAGCTGAAGGGACACATCGCCGAACGTCTCGGCAACGGGGGTCCCCTCGAGGAGATCCTCCGTCAGCTCGGCGACCCTGCTCGCCTCGCGGAGTCGTACCTCGGCGCCGTTCCGCTCGTGAGCGCGCCGCTCGGACGGCGGGTGGTTGCGAAGCTCGTCGACGCCGGGGTCGTCCTCGGCGCCGCCGGCTCGCTCTCGATCCTCGCGGACCGGGTCGGGCTCTTCGGCGGCAGGGACGTCGTGTTCGTGGTCGCCTTCGGCGTCTCGGCCCTGGCATTCTTCGCCTACACCGTATGGGCCGAGTACCGGTATGGAGCCACCGTCGGCAAGTCGCTCGCGGGCCTGAGAGTCGTGAGGGAATCGGGAGCGTCCATCGGCCTCGGACAGGCCGTGGTCCGCCAGCTTCCCCACCTGCTCTCCCTCAGCGTCATCGACGTCGTCTTCGCCCTCTTCACGGAGAAGAAGCAGAGAGCGTTCGAGGTTCTCTCGCGAAGCCGCGTCGTGGTGCGCTGAACCGTCCTCGAGATCCCCGTCGGGGTCCGCCCGGCTTGACGCCGGTTCTCCGATCGTCGCCGCGCCCAAGAAGAAGCGCCCCCGCCTTTCGGCGGGGGCGCGAAGTGCCCTCGGGAGAATCGGGACGCTACGGGTGGATGCGCAGGTAGAGGCCGTACCGGTTGGCCTTGTAGTCCGCGCCGGTCCCGTAGGAGCGGTTCTTCTCGGTGTAGTCGTCGAGGTCCCATTCCGCCGCGATGCCGAACATCTTCGTGAAATCGACGCCGGCCCGGACCCGCGCCCGGTCGAGCTCGTACGCGAAGCTGCCCTCGTTCTCGAACCGGCGAAGCTGTGCCTCGAGGGTGAACGGCTTGAAGTTGACGGTGAGGCCGCCTTCCAGGGAGTCGCCCTTCTCGGCGTAGACCGAGGTCGCGGTCGCCCAGGTCTGCGGGATGCGGTAGTCGATGCTGTTGTCGGCTTCGAAGCGGCCCATGCCGAAACGCAGCCGCAGCCAGTTCCACGGACCGACCTCGAGGTCTCCCGCGTAGGTCTTCACCTTGCCGTCGAGGCCGTAGCCGGCGTCGTCGTTCTCGGTGTCGATCTGCTCGGCGGTGGCCCCGATCCGGAACCACTTCGCCGGCTCCCACGCCCCGCGGACCCGAATCCGGTCCCGGTCGAGGAAGTCGGTCCTCATGACGGCGTTGTCCGCGTTCTGGGTCACGTAGTCCACGCCCAGGGAGACACCGGAGAGCTTGAAGAGAAGGCCGCCGTCGAACGTGCCGACCTTGCGGTCGTACTGCCCGCCCTGGCCCCCGGGAATGACGACTTCCGACGGGTCGTTCACGACGAGGATGTCGGCCTGGTTTTCGCTGTAGCCGATCCGTACCGAGAAGGGCCCGGCAACCTTCAGGCTCGCCCGGACGTCGAAGATGTCCTCTTCGCGCTCCAGGCGGGTCTGCGACTGCAGGATCGTGGTGACGTCCCTCGGGTCGAACCCGCTGAACGTCGTCGTCGAGCCGTACAGGTCGTTCACGAGGCCGTAGCCGTCGAGCTCGCGGCTGCGCCGCGTGTAGCCCGCCGTCACGTCGAATCCGTTCGAGACGTGGACGTCAGCCCGGATGCTGCCGCGCCACGAGAGCGCCTCGGACGTCGCCGACGTCTGCTCGGCCAGGGTCTTGAAATACCGGAGGATGTCGAACGAGACGAGGTTGCCCGCGAGGTTTTCCGAGCTCTCGTCCTCGCCGTCAGCCTTCGCCCGGACGTAGGTGCCCGTCAGCCGGACGGCCTTGCCGAGCTTTCCCGTGACGACCGCCGACGTGACCGGGGTGTCGATGTCCGTCTTCGACGTGCGGGTCAGGGACGTGAGGGTGATCGGGACTCCGAGAATCGTCCCGGGGTTGTTGCCGGCGCCCGCGCCCGTGGAGAGCCTGAGCGTCTCCTCGCCGCGGAACTGCCGCCACCCCTGGACGACCTGCCCGGAGAAGGCGCCGGCGTCGAACGCCACGCCGATGCGGTACTCCGTGTCCTTTTCCTTGAGGTCCTGGTCGAGCCCGAACTCGTCCTGTCCGACGTGGTACGTCGTCAGGCCAGGTCCCGCGTAGCGGCTGTAGCTGAAGCCGACGAGCGGACGAACCGCCTTGCCGGGGAGCAGCTCGAGGTCGACGTCCATGGTCGTCCTCGTCCGGTCGTAGGCGTGCTGGCTCTCCAGGCTCCCTGCCTCGAGGAAGGGGTTGGCGATGGTCGGGTAGTTCGAGTAGAAGTCGGTCATCCGGTACGACGCGTTCAGCTTCCAGTACCCGGTCCGTCCCGCCTCGAGGCGGAAAAGGCCGTTGGGACCGATGCCGAGGTCGGCCGCGTCGATGCGGAAGTGGTCGATGGCATTCGTCCCACGGATGTCGCCCAGGCCGTAGGACAGCGCGCGGATCTGGAAGCCCTCGCGCTCGTTGACCTGGTTGCGGAACATGTCTTCGTTGCCGCTGACGTCGGTCCAGCGATAGCCCAGCTCGAGGTCGAGCGGGACGTCCTGGGCCGTGGCGGCGCCGGTCAAGAGGAGCGCCGGAAGCAGGGCGGCGAGGAGGATTCGGTCGGTTCTCATCTCCGTCCCTCCTACTTCAGCAGCTTCGGCGACCGGTTGGAGCCGTGGACCGCCACGTGGCAGGTCGTGCAGTTCCGCCAGCGCGGGAGGGAGACGTTGTGCGACGCCGGGGGCTGCGAGCCCAGCGCGCCGGCCGCGAGCGTCGAGTGGCACTCGAGGCAGAGAAGGTCGATGCGAGGCCGCGTCAGCTGCTTGGGGTTGTTGGACCCGTGCGCTTCGTGGCAGCTCAGGCAGCCGCCCGTCATGCCGGCCACCGTCGGGCCGACGTGCTCGTAGACGTAGGGACCCCTCTTTTCGCTGTGGCAGGTCAGGCACGGCATTTCGCCCTGCCGCGTGAGCTTCAGCGCGCCCTCGCCTTTTCGCCCGTGCGGGTTGTGGCAGGAAGCGCAGCTCAGGCCGCCGCGGTCGAGGTGATGGACGAACGCCTTGCCGCGCAGCGAGGCCGCAGGGCCCTGGTGGCAGGAGGCGCAGAGCTCCGTCTGGCGCTTCGCGAGGAGGTTGGGCTCCTTCGCGTGGGGCGTGTGGACGGAGTGGCAGGTGAGGCAGTTCACGGTCTCGGAAGCACCGTGGACCCCGTCACGGAAGGAGGTGTGCTCGGTGGTGACGTCGTGACACGTCAGGCAGGTCTCGGCGCCCTTGGCGCCGTGGAGGCCGTTGATGAGCGACTTGTCGCCGCCCGCCTCCATGTGGGCCTTCCCGTCGCCGTGGCAGCTCGCGCACGCCGCGTCGCCGGGCAGGTCGCAGGCCGCACGGCCGTGCGGGTTCGCCGGGAACGTCTTCGACTGCTCGTGGCAGTCTCCGCAGCTCGCAGCGTCCGCAGACAAGGCCGTTCGACCGATTCCCGTCACCCCGAGGACCAGGAGAACGAGGCCGGTGAGGCCAATGGATCGTTTCACCATCTCAGTCCTCTCTCCGGGCGGCGCGCAAAGCGCGCCAGCCGGGAGGCCCGCCCCCCGGTCGATGCCGGGAGGCGGGCGTCCTCAAAGTTAGCGGGCGTGGGTGACGGCGACGGACCACTCGGAGTTGGCGCCGTGGCACGCGCCACAGGCCTCACCGAAGACCGCCGTGTTGAGGTACGCGTGCGCCGCGGCGTCACGCGTGTCGTGGCAGCCGAGGCAGGCGGCCGTACCGGGCCCCTGCGGCGTGAAGTAATCCTTCTGGGTGATGACGTTCAGCGTCCCCGTCGGCATCGGAAGGTTCGCCGTCGCGGCCGACGTGTGGCACGCCAGGCAGTTGCGCCGGTCGCCGGGGTAGAGGACTTCCGTGAAGTCGTAGGGGGTTCCGCCGTAGCCGTAGATCGTGTAGGGCTGCGTGAGCTCTTCGCCGGAGTGGATCCGGTGGATCATGCGCGCCATCTGGATCGACTCGGGGACCTTGTCGGCGGCCGCGGTCCGGCGCGAGCTGTCGTCGCTGTTCGGGTTGTGGCAGAGGAGGCACTCGGCCACCGCGAGACGCTGCCCGCCGTGGAGCGGGAGCCAGTCGTGGCAGGCGAGGCACTTGGCCTGGCTGACGACGTTCCGGCGGGGGACGACGGTGCCCGTGGCAGCGGCGTTGTAGATCGGGTTGAAGGCGCCTTCGTTGAACGTGACGCCGTTGACCGTGACGGAGCGGCGGACGTCCATGCTGTAGCTGATGGTGCCCTTGAAGGTGTCCGGGACCTTCCACTTCATCGTGTAGACGGAGGTCGTGCCGTTGAACGTCGCGGTGGAGACGCTCTCGCGGATGTTCGGCCACGTGGCGTAGTCGGTCGTCGGGCCGGCGAGGAGGACGTTGGCGTTCGAGCCGAACGGCTTCGGGTCGAGGTTGCCCGTGCTGTCGTACAGCTTGAACGTGACGATCGGGTTCTGGCCGGGGGCCGTGTTGGTGACGGAGACGATGTCGGCCTTCAGACCCTTGAGCTGCTTGGACTCGAGCGGGAGGACGTGCGCACCCTTGACGGACGCGTCGAACTCCACGCCGCTGTCGGGGATGTGGCAGTTCGCGCAGGCGCTGTCGTTGGCCTGGGCCGGGTGGCCCACGCCCGCGGCGAAGTCGATGTCGGCGTGGCAGCCGCCGCAGGAGTTGGCACCGGGCTTCGTCAGGTAGACGGTCCCCTGCGCCGCCGTCGGCGTGTGGCAGGCCTCGCAGTTCTGGAGGTAGTAGTTCGGGTAGGTGATGTCGCCGACGTCCTCGAGGTTCGAGGAGTGGATCCGGTGCCAGATCCCCATGTCGAACGGCTGGAGCTCTCCCACCATGTCCTTGGGGTTGTGGCAGAGGGCACAGGTCTTCGCCTCGCGGTAGTTGCTGCCGTGGCCGACGACCGGGTCGTGGCAGGCATTGCACTTCGTCGTCGTCGTGACGGCCCAGGTCGTCGCCGCGGCGCCGGTCGCCGGGACGAAGTCCTTGAACACGTTCACGTAGTACGACTTCCCGAGGTAGTCGACCATGTTCCGGTTGCCGGTGCACGCGAGCGTCATCGGCTTGTTCACGTCGAAGGCCGGCATCGTCGCCGCGAACGTGTACTTGTACTTGCCGGCGCCGAGGTCGACCCACACGCCCGTGTTGTCACGCGAGGGGTTGCCGTTCGACGAATTGATGAGGTCGTCGTAGTAACCCGTCGCGGCGTCCCACGTCGCCGGGATGAACCGGAGGCTGACGACGCCCGGGGTCGTCCCGCCGAGGCGGTCGAGCGGCTGGTTGAGGTCGTCGGTCATCGTGAGCTCGACGATCGGCTTCTGGCCGGGCGCCATGTTGGTGACGGCGCCGATCGTGACCTTCAGGCCGGGACGGATGAAGTCCATCTGGTTCTCGTCCAGGTAGAACTCCTTGTCCGCCGGGGTGTAGAGGCTCTCGGTCTTCGTCTCGACCGGGGCCGTGGCCCGTCCGCCCGCTCGGGTCTCGGGCGGGTTGGTCGACGGGAGCACGAGCGTCCCCGCCGCCAGGACGAACATCAGTCCGCGCTGCAGAAGTGACATGGGATCTCCTCCTTCAAGCCGTGTCTTGAGTTATTGCTGGGTGTGGCGCACATATGGATCCAACGAATCCGGGCGAATCGTAGGCGGATTCCGGACCTTCGAGGAGCTGAAAGAGGCCGTTCCCGCCAAAATGATGCAGGCGCATCAGCCCTCTAAGGGACTGGATTCATTGTTCTTGACGCCCGTTCTCAGGACAAGGGTCTCGGGACCCGTCCGAGCGGCTTCCACCCCTGGAAATCGAGCTCGAACCGGGCCGTACCCGTCTCGCGGAAGCTCTCGTCGAACCGTCGCTCGAGGAAGGTCGCCCGGCCCGCCGCCGACACGAGGAGGAGCGTGGTCCCCCGCGTGCCGTAGCCCGGCGCCGCGATGAACGCAGACGAGAGGAGACGCTCGGCCGCCAGCCCGACCCCCGTCTCGGGAAGCTCCTCGTCCGGCGCCGACGCCCGGTCGGCGAGGAGCGCGAAGAGCTCCTCGGGGTCGATCCGGTCGTGGCGCTTCAGAATCCCGGCGAGACCCGCCGCCGACCGCCGCACCTTCGGCCAGGGCGTGTCGAGGAGCGCGTTCGACACGGCGTGGACACCGGGTCCGACTTCACACGGCTCCCCTCCCGCGTTCGAGAACCAGGCGAGCCGCCCGTTCCCGGCCACGAGGAGGTTGAAGCCGTTCCTCTGGCGCACGTCCGCAGTGCGGGTCTTCACGTGGGTGACCGGGTCGTCCGTACCCGCGAGAAACCGGACGACGAGCTCACCACGCGTCGGGGCCCCTGGATCGAACGCCCGAGGGTCGCGGACGTTCGTCAGCGCCGCGAAGCGCCCGGAGCGGGTCACGCCCATCCAAGTTCCTCCGGCCACGAGGTCGCGTCCCGCCAGGAGGCCGTCGTGCTCCCGCCAGTAGGCGACGGGCGCGGAAGGACGTGTAACGACCTCGTCCCGGTTCGCGGCCACGACGAAGGGATAGAGGGGGTGGGCGTGGAGCCCGAGAACGACGAGGCACACGGCGCGCCGGCCCGCCCGTTCAGCTGCTGGCGAGGTAGGGAACGGCCCAGGGAAACTCGGAGGCGAACTCACGCTCCGCCGCGAGGAGGAGCTCGCTTTCCCAGCGCTCCACCTCCCGCTCGTCCTCGGGGGCGGCCGCCCGGATGCAGCGGCGGAACGCGATCTCCAGGAGCATCTGGTCCGTGCGCGAGAGCGGCTGCTGGAGCGCGTCCACGAGCGTGTGCATCGCCGCGGCGACGGTTCGCGGCTCGCTCCGGCGCGCCGCAACGAGGAGGAGGATGTACGGCTGCTTCAGGTCCTCCGCCTGCTCGAGCTGCGGGGCACCTGAGAGGAGGCCGGTCTCCTCGGCTTCGAGTTGCGCCCACGCCTCCCAGGCCTGCCGGTTCTCTTCCTTCCAGGCGCGCCGGGCCTGTTCCACCTCGGCCTCCTCGATCGCGAGGAGTTCCGCACCCCCGGGCACCGGACCCGCGGCGGCCGCGAGGGTCGCGTGCTCCTCGGCGATGCGCGTCTCGAGGAGCGTGAGGTGCCGCTCCTCGCTCCGCAGCTTCATGAGCCGGTGCGCGAGCGCCGTCCACTTCGCCTGGAGCGCCTTCTTTCGCTGGATGTGCTCGCGTCCCTTGCGCATGTGAACCCGCAGAGCGACCGTCGCGAGGACGAGCTGCTCCAGGGTGAAGACCGACGCGAGCTGCCGCGCCGCCACGTCGACGGCGTGGTACGAGTCGTCGAGAAAGGCCGCCCCCCTCTGGACGATTCTCGGAGCGAGCTCGATCCGGGCCCGGTCGGTCAGAAGCCCGTCGATGGAGATCGGCCGGCTGATGAGGTGGCGACCGGACGCGGTCGGATCCCAGTAGCCGGGCCGGCCTTCGCCGTCACGGCTCACCACCGGGGCCTCCCCGGTCGTCGCGGGCGTGTCCGCCGGACCCGGATCGCGCGGCATCGGCCGATGATCGGGAGCCGGGCCGGGTCTTGTCCAGCCCAAACGCGGTTCGTCACTGCCCAGCGCCATCCGGGGCGGACGCGTCCGGCGCCCAGCCCGGGAGCTGGAAGCCCCTGTGGCGCAGCATCTTTCCGACCCGCTCCCGAAGGAGCGCCGGCTCGATCGGCTTGAGCAGGAGCTCGTTGGCGCCCGACTGGATGCCGAAGGCGTAGTGGCTCCGCTCGAGCCGGTCGGCGGCGAGGAGAACCGGAAGCGCCGCGAGGTTCGGCTGCGACTTGATCACGCGCGTGACGTCGAAGCCGTCCATCCCCGGGAGCGCGACGTCCATGACGACGAGGTCGATCGGTCCTCTCACGAGGGCCTCGAGCGCGTCCTGACCGCTGGTGGCTTCCACCACCCGGCAGGCTTCGCTGCCGAGACCGGCGCTCCAGGCCTTCCTGTTCGCAGCCACCGCCGAGACGACGAGGAGCACCGGCGGACGCGTGGGATCGGCCGGGACGGCCACCGCAACGGACGCCGCGGGGGCAACGGGAGCGGCGGGAGCGGCGGGAGCGGGTTGTGCGGAAGATGCGACAGGCGCCCGTTGCGCGGCCGGCGTGGCGGGCGCCGGCATGGCCCTGGCGGTCACCGCCGGCTGCACGGGCCTCGGGGCGACGTCGGACGGCGCTGCGGGCCGCGCCGGTGCGGGCGGGGGAGGCAGGATGACCGCCCCGAGGGCGGATTCGAGCTGCGCCATCAGCCCGTCTTCGCTCGGGCTGCGCCGGACCGCCCCCTCCCTCGGCGTCGTCAGGGGTTCGACCCCGGCGAGCTCGGCCTCGAGGTCCGCCGCGGTCGCGTAGCGCTTCGCGGGGTCCTTCCGAAGCGCCTTCATGACGACGGCGCGAAGCCCCGCGGAGATGTCGGCGAACTTCGACAGGAGGTCCGGCACCGGGTCGTTGATCTGCTTCATCGCCACGGCGATCGGGCTGTCGCCCGTGAACGGAAGCTGCCCCGTGAGCGCCTCGAACGCGATGATCCCGATCGAGTAGATGTCGGTGCGGGCGTCGACGGGCCGGCCGGACGCCTGCTCGGGCGACATGTACTGCGGCGTGCCGAGGATGATGGAGTCGAGGGTGAAGCCGCCTCCGAGGTTCCAGCGCGCCAGGCCGAAGTCGACGATGGCGACGGCCCCGTTCTCGTCGACGATGACGTTCTGGCTCTTCAGGTCGCGGTGGACGATGCCGAGCTCGTGGATCGCCGAGCAGCCGCGGGCGATCTGCCGGAGGATCGGAAGGGCACGAGCCGGCTCGATGCGCCTCTCGTCGCGGATGAGCGTCCAGAGGTCCTTGCCCGGAACGAACTCCATGGTGATGTAGGGGTAGGACCCGCTGATCCCGAAGTCGTACATTCGGGCGACGTTCGGGTGCTTGATCTTCCGGTTGAGGTTGATCTCGCGCTTGAACCGGGCGAGGACGGCCTCGTCGTCCTTCGCGAGGTCGGGCGAGAGGACCTTGATGGCGACGACCTCGTCCAGCTCGAGATCCTGGGCCTTGTAGACGATCCCCACCCCACCCTGCCCGAGCGTCTCGATCCACTCGTAGCGGGAGACTCCCTCGAAGAACTTCTTCCGGAGGATGTCGGCCTTCATCGGACGGGTCTCGCCACCGGAGCATAGAGGGAATCGGGCGCGGGATCGACGGAAGAGAGTTTACCGGGCCCGCTTCCGCCGCCGCAGCGGGTCGTCAGACGGCCCTCATCACCAGGCAGGCGTTCGTCCCGCCGAACCCGAACGAGTTCGAGAGGGCCGCGCGAATCGGCCGGGAACGGGCGACGTTCGGCGTGTAGTCGAGGTCGCACTCGGGGTCCGGGGTCGTGTAGTTGATCGTCGGCGGAACGACGCCGTGCCGGATCGCCAGCGCGAGCACGCCCGCTTCGTAGCCTCCGGCGGCACCGAGGAGGTGCCCGGTCATCGACTTCGTCGAGGAGATCGGCACGCTTCGGGCCGCCGCGCCCAGGAGGCGCTTCAGGGCGATCGTCTCGATCCGGTCGCCGTGCGGCGTGGAGGTGCCGTGGGCGTTGACGTAGCCGACCTCGTCCGGGTTCATCGCCGCGTCCTTCAGGGCGTTCCTCATGACGCGGAACGGGCCGTCCCCGTCGTCGGAGGGAGCGGAGATGTGGTGGGAGTCCCCCGACATGCCGTACCCCGCGACCTCGGCGTAGATCGGCGCACCGCGCCGGACGGCCTGGCCCATCTCTTCGAGGACGAGGATTCCCGCCCCTTCCCCGAGGACGAATCCGTCCCGGTCGCGATCCCACGGCCGGGAGGCGGTGGCCGGATCGTCGTTTCGGGTAGAGAGGGCGCGCATCGCGGCGAAGCCGCCGATGGCGAGAGGGACGACGACCGATTCGGTCCCGCCCGCGATCATGGCGTCCGCGTCCCCGCGGCGGATGATGTTCACGGCGTCGCCGATGGAGTGGGCCGAGGTGGCGCAGGCGGTGGCGGTGGCCGTGTTCGGCCCCTTGGCTCCCGTCAGGATCGAGACCAGCCCGGAAGACATGTTGACGATCAGGCCCGGGATGAAGAACGGGCTGATCCTCCTCGGGCCCTTCTCGAGGAGGACCTTGTGGGTCTCCTCGATCAGCGGCAGACCGCCGATGCCCGAGCCGATGCAGACTCCGACCGCCTCGGCGTTCTCCTCGGTGATCGCCAGGCCCGACTCCGCGAGGGCCTCCTTCGCGGCGGCGACCGCGTAGTGGATGAAGGTGTCGAACTTCTTGATTTCCTTCCGGTCGAGGAAGAGGGCGGGGTCGAAGCCCCTGACCTCTCCCGCGATCCGGCAGGCGTAGTCGGACGCGTCGAAACGGGTGATGGGCCCGATCCCCGAGCGCCCCGCCAGAAGGGCGTCCCAGTTCTCCTTCGCCGTCAGGCCGAGGGGAGAGACGAGGCCGATTCCCGTGACGACGACCCGGCGACGGCCCCGGGCGTCGAGGTGTTCCATCCGGGCCGTCACTCGGGAGCTCAGGCGGGCTTGGCGTGCGACTCGATGTAGGTGACGGCGTCCTTGACCTTCTGGATCTTTTCGGCGTCCTCGTCCGGGATCTCGATGCCGAAGGCTTCCTCGAAGGCCATCACGAGCTCCACGGTGTCGAGCGAGTCGGCGCCGAGGTCGTCGACGAAGCTCGCCTCGGGCTTGACCTCGTCGGCCTGGACCCCGAGCTGTTCGACGATGATGCTCTTGACCTTTTCCTCAATCGAGTTCGACATTCAATTCCTCCCTCAGTTGGCGGAAGCCGCAGGATTCTCCCCGGCTTTCCCGATGAATTCAAGCACGCGCGGGTCCGTCCCCGTCAGGGGATCAGGAGCCCTCCGCTGACGTTCAGGACGGTGCCGGTGACGTAGGAGCCCAGATCGGAGACGAGGTACAGGACGGCCCCCGCCACGTCGTCCCCGCTTCCGAGGCGTCCGAGGACGATCCGCCCGGCCAGCGCCTGGCGCTGATCCTCGGTGAGCGCCCCCGTCATCGCAGTCTCGATGTATCCGGGCGCCACCACGTTCACGGTAATCCCCCGGGAGCCGATCTCGCGGGCCAGGGACGTCGTGAAGCCGACGACGCCCGCCTTGGCGGCGGCGTAGTTGGCCTGCCCGGCGTTCCCCATGAGGCCGACGACGGAGCCGACGGTGACGATCCGGCCGGCGACCCGCTTCTTCATCATCAGCTTCACGGCTTCCTGGGTGACGAGGAAGACACCGGTCAGGTCCGTCGCCAGGACCCTGTCCCAGCTCTCCTTCGACATCCGGAGCAGGAGACCGTCGTCGGTGATCCCGGCGTTGTTGACGAGAACGTCGAGCCGGCCGTGGCGCTCGGCGATCCCCTTGAAGAGCGCCGGGACGGACGAGGGATCGGCGACGTCGAGAGGGACGGCTTCGGCCGAGCCCCCCGCGTCGACGATCGCCGCGACGACCGCCGCGGCCTTCTCCTGGTTGCGCGCGGCGACGAGGACGGTCGCGCCGGCGGCGGCGAGGCGGCGGGCGATCGTCTCCCCGATCCCTTGCGAGCCTCCGGTGACGAGCGCGATCTTTCCCTCGAGAGACAGGACGTACGGCATCTCGCTGCTCCTTTTATCAGTCTTCGACGAGATCGGCCGGCGTGGCGCCTGCCGCAGCGAGGAAAGCCGCCCCGGACATCTCGAGCTGAACGCCCCGCTGCCCCGCGGAGACGAAGAGCCTCTGGAGCGTGGCGGCCGCCTCGTGGACGAAGAGGGGCGTCGTCCGGCGCATCCCGAAAGGCGAGCAGCCCCCCTTGACGTAGCCGGTCAGCCTCTCCATCTCCTCGGGCGAGACCATCGCGACGGTTCGGTTCCCCGAGACGCGGGCGAGCTTCTTCAGCGACAGCCGCGATCCGGTGGGGATCACGGCCGCGAGCGGTCCCGTCCTGTCTCCCTTCGCCACGAGCGTCTTCCAGACCTCTTCCGGCGGGACCCCGAGCTTCTCCGCCGCTTCTTCCGCGGTGAAGTCGGCCGCCGCGAAGGTCCGGATCCCGTAGACCGCCCCGAGCGCGTCGAGGACGCGCGTGGCGTTCGTCGTCGCCTTCGAGGTCATCCGGCGAGGAGCCTGCGGACACCTTCGGCGTCCGACGTCGTTCGGACGGACCAGTCCTTCGCGATCCTCCTGGCGAGGCCGGCGAGGACGGTGCCCGGACCCACCTCGATCGCCCCTGCCGTCTCCCGGGAGAGCCGGTCGACCGTCTCGACCCAGCGGACGGGCGAGCAGACCTGGCGCCGGAGCGCCTCGCGGGCCTCCCCTCCGGAGAGGTTCGCGAGGACGTCGACGTTCGTGACGACCGGAACGGAGAGGTCCGCGAACGGGGCCGCGTCGAGGAACGGGGCGAGCTTCTCCTCGGCTGGCTTCATGAGGGCGCAGTGGAACGGGGCGGAGACCGGGAGCGGCAGGACCCGTTTGGCCCCGCGCTGCTTCAGGAGCTCCGACGCCTTCGCGACCGCGCCCGCCGTTCCGGCGATCACCGTCTGCTCGGGGGAGTTGAAGTTGGCCGCCGAGACCGCCTCTCCCGTCTCGCCGGCGATCTCGGCGCAGGCGGCGGCGACGGCCGGCCCGTCGAGGCCGATGACGGCGCTCATGGCCCCCTGCCCCACGGCGACCGCCTCCTGCATGAAGGTACCGCGCCGGTGGACGAGGACGACGGCGTCCTCGAGCGTCAGCGCGCCCGCCGCGACGAGGGCCGACCACTCGCCGAGCGAGTGCCCCGCGAGGAGCACCGGCGCCAGGCCACGGGCCTTGAGGACCTCGAAGACGGCGACGGAGTGGACGAGGATCGCCGGCTGGGTCACCGCGGTCCGCTTGAGCTCCTCCTCCGACCCTTCGAACGAGACGCGGGAAATCGGGAGGTGGAAAGGGGCAAGGGCGGCGTCGGCCCGGTCGTAGACGGCTTTCGCCTCCGGGAAGGCGGTTGCGAGGTCGCGTCCCATGCCCTGGAACTGGGAGCCCTGGCCGGGAAAGAGGAAGGCGAGGCCGGACATCGCTACCACCTCACCAGGGCCGCGCCCCACGTGAGGCCCGCACCGAAGGCCGTGAAGAGGATCAGGTCGCCCCGCTTGACGCGGCCGTCCCGCGCGGCCTCGTCGAGGGCGATCGGAATCGACGCGGAGCTCGTGTTGCCGTACCGCTCGATGTTCACGATGCAGCGCTCCCTCGGGATCCCGAGCCGCTCGCCGACCGCCTGGATGATCCGGTCGTTCGCCTGGTGCGGGAGGAGCCAGGAGACCTCCCCCGGCTCGAATCCGCTCTCGTTGAGGACGTCCTTGCAGACGTCGACCATCGACCGGACGGCGATCTTGAAAGTCTCGCCGCCCATCATCTTGATGAACGGGAGCCGCTGCTCGAGCGTCTCCGGACGGTTCGGCGGGTACGAGGAGCCGCCGCCCGGCATCTGGATGAAGCAGGCGCCTTCGCCGTCGCTCCGGATCGTCGAGGCGAGGACGCCCCGGTCGGACTTCGTCGCCCTGAGGAGCGTGGCCCCCACGCCGTCTCCGAAAAGGACGCAGGTGGCGCGGTCGGTGTAGTCGGTGTAGCGGGTCAGGAACTCGGCGCCGACGAGGAGGACGTTCTTCGCCTTCCCGGCCTGGATCAGGCCGTCGGCGATGTGGAGCCCGTAGAGCCAGCCCGAGCAACCGGCGTTCTGGTCCCACGCGGCGGCCTTCTTCGCGCCGAGCTTGTGCTGCACGAGGCAGGCGACCGCCGGGATCGGCTGGTCCGGGGTCACCGTGGCGACGAGCACCGCGTCGAGGTCCTTCGCCGCGACGCCCGCGTTCTCGAGGGCCGCCGTGCCGGCCGCGACGCAGAAGTCGGAGAGGGTCTCCCCGTCGGCCGCCATGTGCCGCTCGCGGACTCCCGTCCGCGTCGTGATCCACTCGTCCGAGGTCTCGACGAGCTTCTCGAGATCGGCGTTCGTCAGGACCTTCGCGGGTACGGCCCTGCCTGTGCCGGCGATCGCGGCGTGGAACATCTTTCCTCTCCTTCCTGTCAGCGGACGGGTGCCAGGGGCGCCAGCTCGCGGGCTTTCGCGCGGATCTTCTCCGGGATTCTGCGCCTGGCGTAGTCGTGGAGGGCCTTGATCCCGTTCCTCACGGCGCGTGCGTTCGAGCTGCCGTGCCCGATGAGGACGGCCCCCTTCACCCCGAGGAGCGGAGCCCCGCCGTACTCGGTGTAGTCGAGACGCTTCTTGAACGAGCGGAAGGCGTCCCGCGAGAGGAGAAAGCCCATGGAGGCCTGCAGGCTCCGCGTGATCTCCTGCTTGAGCGCGTCCTCGACGAGGCGGGCGAGGCTCTCGGAGACCTTCAGGACGACGTTCCCCGTGAAGCCGTCGGTCACGACGACGTCGACGTCGACGTTCCCGCCATACACGTCCCGCCCCTCGCAGTTGCCGACGAAATTGAGGCCCGACTTCCGCAGCAGGCCGAAGACCTCCCGCGTCGTCCCGGTCCCCTTCTCCTCTTCTTCGCCGACCGAGAGGAGCCCGATCTTCGGCCGGTCGATGCCGAGGACTTCCTGGGCGTAGAAATGTCCCATGAGCGCGAACTCGCGGTAGTTCTCGACGCGGCAGGAGACGTTCGCGCCGACGTCGAGAAGGAGACGCCTCCGTCCGAGCCCCGGGAGGACCGCGGCGAGCGCGGGCCTGTCGATCCCATCGACGACACCGAGGGAAGCGCGGGCCGTCACCATCGCCGCCCCGGTGTGCCCCGCGGTGAAGAACCCTTCGGCGGCCCCGTCCCTCACGAGCTCTGCCGCGACGCGCACCGACGCCCGGGGCTTCTTCCGGAGCGTGGCGGTCGCAGGCTCGTCGAACCCGACGACGTCCTCGGCCTCCACGATGCTGATCCGGCTCCCGCGGTAGCCCGCGGCGAGCAGAAGCGGCTCGACCTCCCGCCGACGCCCGACCAGAAGGAGGTCGAGGCCGAAATCGACGGCGGCCGCGACGGCTCCCTCAACGGGGGCACGGGGGGCGTGGTCCCCCCCCATGGCGTCGACGGCGAGGATCATTCAGGGCGCGACGGAAACGTCGCGATCAGCTCTTCTGGGTGCCGGCGGTGACTTCGCGGCCCCGGTAATGGCCGCAATCGGGGCAGACGCGGTGGGGGGTCTTGGTCGCGCCGCAGCTCTGGCACTTGGAGAGACCCGGGTCCTGCAGGAAGTCGTGCGCCCTCCGCAGGTCGCGGCGCGTCTTGCTGTGACGGTGTTTCGGATTCGGCATGGCAGTTCACCTCTCGGGATCGTTGGTTTCGGGAGAGCGCCTCGTGGCGTCGCCGCCGGCGCCCGCTTCACGCCAGGAGCGACTTGAGCTTCGCGAGCCTTTCGTCGCCTTCTTCCCGGCAATCGCACGGGCCGGAGTTCCGGTCGGTACCGCACCGGGGACAGAGCCCGAGGCAGTCGGGCCGGCAGAGCGGCTTCATCGGAAGCTCCAGCAGGAGCTGCTCCTCGACGAGCGGGTCGAACGGGACGACGAAGTCCTCGTACCAGACGACGTCCAGGTCGCTGGCCGTCAGCTCCAGCTCGCCCTCGGAAGGCCGGCGATGGGCCGGGGCAAAGAGCCACGACACCTCTCCGCTGCGGGAGAAATCGACCGGCGCCAGGCAGCGCGAGCAGGCGATCCGGCCCGCCACGGAGAACTCTCCGGTCAGGACGAACCCGGGATCGGCCTTCTGGAGCGTTCCCGAGAACGCCACGGGCTCGAGCGAAAGGAGCTCGGGCCGCTCGAGCGGTCCCGTGGGGACCTCGAGGCGGTGGGAAACAGCGACGGGCGCTTCCAGCGCCTCTTCCAGATTCAACTCCATTTCGACCCCTCCTCGCGGAGGGTCGGTGAGTGTAGCACGCAGCCCGGGCACGCTGGCCCGGCCCCCAGGCACCCTCCCTGGCACAGGAGCGATGCCTCTCCCACACGGTACGATGCCCCGGATGCGCATCGCCGTCGACGCCCGCACGCTGTGCGGGGAGAGGACCGGCGTCGGCCGAACGCTCGAGGGCCTTTACGGCGCCTTTACCCGTTTGTTCCCTGAGGATTCCGTCGTCCTCCTCTCCCCCCGCCCGGTCGACCTTCCGGCCGCGCTCGAGGGCCGCGTCGAGGTCCGCCCCCCCGGCCGCCTTCGCCTTCCCGGCACGGTCTGGCTGCAGACCGTCGCCGCCGCCGAAGCCGTCCGCGAGGGCGCGGACCTCTTCCACGGGCCGCTGGGCATCCTGCCCCTGGCCTCTCCGCTCCCGGGTGTGGCGACGATCCACGACCTCACGCCCGTCCTCTTCCCCCAGTGGCACGACCGCAGGAACGTGGCCGGGTTCGCACCATTCCTCCCTGCCACCGTCCGCGTCGCCGCCCGCCTCGTGTGCGTTTCCCGGGCCACCCGGGACGACCTTCTGCGGACCTGCCCGGAGGCCACGGGCAAGACCTTCGTCGTCCCGAACGGTCTCGTCCCCGCGCCCGAGACCGGCGCGGAGCCGATCCATCCAAGACCGTACGTCCTGTCTCTCGGCACCCTCGAGCCGCGGAAGAACCACGAGAGGCTCGTCGGCGCCCTGGAGTCGATCTGGGACCGGCGTCCCGGATTCCCCGACCTCGTCCTCGCCGGGGGGACCGGCTGGGGGATGCCCGGCTTCGATGAGAGGCTCTCCAGGTCCCGGCACGCGGACCGGATCTTCCGGCTCGGATGGGTGACCTCGGAGCGCGCGACGGCGCTTCTCCGGGGGGCCCGCCTCCTCGCCTACCCGAGCCTCTACGAGGGCTTTGGGCTCCCTGCCCTCGAGGCGATGGCCGAGGGGATCCCCGTCGTCGCCTCCTCCTCGTCGTCCCTGCCCGAGGTGGTCGGCGACGCGGGCCTCCTCCCCGACCCGCTCGACCCGGCCGCCATCGCGGCGGCGATCGAACGGGCGAACGACGACGAGGCGTTCCGCCGGGAGGCCCGAAAGCGCGGGCCGGAGCGCGCGGCGCTCTTCACCTGGGACAGCGCCGCCCGCGCGACGCGGGCGCTCTTCGCCGAGGCGGTCCAGTGACCCGGCTTCGAGTGGCCATCGACGCCCGCAAGCTCCGCGACTTCGGAATCGGGACCTACGTCCGCGGCCTCCTGGGCGCCGCCGCGGCGCGGGGCGAGCACGACCTCGTGGCGCTCGTGAGGACCGGTGACGAGGCGCTCCTGCCGGCGGGCGTCTCGGCCGTCCCATGCGACGCCGCCGGGTATTCCCTCGCCGAGCTCGTCTCCGTCAGGAGCGCGCTCTCCAAGGCCGGGTGCGACGTCTTCCACGCCCCGCACTACGTCGTACCGCTCCTCCCGCCCCGGGCCACCGTGGTGACGATCCACGACCTGATCCACCTGAAGCGCCCGGAGCACCGGACGCTGGCGAAGAAACTCTACGCGACGACGATGCTCCGGCGCGCGATGCGTGCCGCGCGCGTCGTCCTGACCGTTTCGGAGTCCGTCCGGGACGACCTCGCGACCTTCGCCCCGCGGCACGCGGGGAAGGTGCGAGCCATTCCGAACGGTGTGGAGGGGCGCTTCCTCGCTCCCGTCCCCGGGGCGGAGGTCGCCCGCGTCCGCCGGGAGGCGGGCCTCGACGCCCCCTACGTCCTCTTCCTCGGGAACGACAAGCCCCACAAGAACCTCGACGGCCTGTTCGCGGCGTTCGCGGCCGTCGCCCGGTCCGGGCTCACCCACCGGCTCGTTCTCGCCGGGGGGAGTCCCGAACGACGCGAGGCCCGCCGGCACGCCGCCGTGGAAGCCGGCGTCGCGGATCGCCTCGTCGACCTCGGGTTCCTTCTCGAAGCCGACGTCGTCCCGCTCCTGGCCGGGGCCTCGGCGCTCGCGATGCCCTCGTTCCTCGAAGGCTTCGGCCTTCCCGTCCTCGAGGCGCAGGCCGTCGGGACGCCCGTCGTCTCCTCGGATCGCGGCGGCCTCCCGGAAGCGGGCGGTGACGCGGCCCTCTACGCGGACCCGGACGATCCGGGTGCTCTCGCCGACGCCCTCGTCCGGCTCCTGACCGACGCGGACCTCGCGGCCCGGCTCTCCGCGCGCGGCCGGGAGAGGGCGCGCTCCTTCACGTGGGAGGCGGCGTTCGAGAAGGTCTCGGCCGCCTGGATGGACGCGGCGGAGGGGGCGTGAAGGTCGCCCTCGTCCACGACTGGCTCACCGGCACGCGCGGCGGAGAGAAGGTCCTCCTCTCGCTCGCCCGGCTCTTTCCGGCGGCGCCTCTGTACACCCTCTTCCACTTTCCGGGGTCGGTCCCTGCCGAGATCGAGGACCGGCCCGTGAGGACGACGTGGCTCCAGCGCATCGTTTCCCGCGAGCGGGACTACCGATCGCTCCTCCCCCTCTACTTCCTCGCCGCCGAAAGCTGGGACCTTTCGGGCTTCGACCTGGTGATCTCCACGTCGCACTGTGTCGCCAAGGCGGCGCAGAGGGGGCCGAAGGGCTTCCACCTCTGCTACTGCCACACCCCGGTCCGCTACCTGCACGACCAGTTCGACGACTACCTCCGCGGCCGCAGCGGCGTCGTGAAGGCCGCGGCCCGGCTCGTCCGGGCCCCGCTTCGCGCTCGCGACCTGGCGACCGTTCCGCGCGTGGACGCTTTCCTCGCGAACTCGGAGAACGTCCGCGAACGGATCGCCCGCATCTACGGCCGTCCGTCCCGGGTCGTTCCGGCTCCGGCCGACACCGCGTTCTACACGCCCGCCCCGTCGACCCGCCCGCGCGAAGGGCTCCTCGTCGTCTCCGCGCTCGCGCCGTACAAGCGTCTCGACGACGCCCTCGAGGCCTCGGCGCGCCTCGGGCGGACCCTGACGATCGCCGGGTTCGGTCCCGAAGAGAGCCGCCTTCGGGCGCTCGCCGGCCCGCACGTCCGCTTCGCCGGCTCGCCGTCCGACGAGGAGCTGCGCGAGCTCTACCGGACGGCGGAGGTCGTCCTGATGCCGGGCGAGGAGGACTTCGGCATCGTCCCGCTCGAGGCGCAGGCCTGCGGGACGCCCGTCGTCGCCCTCGGGAAGGGAGGCGCTCTGGAGACCGTCGTCGACGGGGTCACCGGCGTTCTCTACCCCGACGCCGGTTCCGGCCCGCTCGCCTGCGCCATCGAGCTCGCCCTCACCCGGCACTTCGACGCGGGCGCCCTCGTGGAGAATGCGCGCCGCTTCTCCGAGCCGGCGTTCCGGGCCCGTTTCCTCGCCGCCGCGCGCGCGGCCCTGTCCGAAGCGGGCCGGGACGACCTCGCCTGCGCGCTTCCCGGCCCCCAACCTTAGAATCCGGCGGGAGCCCGCGTGATCCAGAAACAGGCCCTGCGCCTCCAGGCCGTATTCCTTGCCTCCGACGTCGCGGCTACGAGCGCGGCGCTCCTGGCTGCGTACGTGATCCGGTTCGAGACCGTGTGGCCCATCCCCCTCGGACCGCAGCCCCTCTCCAACTACGCGTCGCTCCTCCCCGTGATCGCCCTCCTCTGGCCGGTGGTCTTCTACTTCCACCGCCTCTACCAGATGCGGCGCGACCGGTCCTCCATCGACGAGGCGCTCGCCATCGTCATGGCCGCCTCGCTCGCGACGCTCCTGCTCGTCGGCCTCCTCTCGTTCTGGCGGGCCTGGTCCTTCAACCGCGCGCTTCTGATCCTCTTCCTGGCCCTCGACATCCTCTTCGTCGCGCTCGGGCGTTTCGCGATCTGGCGGTATCTCGAGAAGGTCTGGGCCTCGGGCGTGGGCGTCCGCCGGGCCCTCGTCGTCGGCGCGGGAGACGCGGGCCGGGCGATCGCGGACAAGCTCCTCGACCATCCCGCCACCGGCCTGAAGCCCGTGGGGTTCGTCGACGACGACGCAGCCAGGAGGGGCGAGGACTATCGGGGACTCGCGGTTCTCGGGACGACCGCCGACGTCCGGGAGCTGATCGAAAAGCACGAGGTCGACACGATCTTCCTCGCCCTTCCGGTCGACGCCTACCGGACGATGCTCGGAATCCTGAAGGACGTCGGGAACGAGATGGTCGACATCCGGTTCGTCCCCGACCTCTTCCAGTTCGTCACGTTCAAGGCGGGCGTGGAAGACTTCGACGGCCTCCCGGTCATCAACCTGACGCAGCGCCCGCTCGAGGGCTGGAACTCGCTCGTCAAGCGGACGATGGACATCGTCCTGTCGGCTGGCGGGCTCGTCGTCCTCGCGATCCTCCTGCCGTTCGTCGCGCTCGCCATCTGGCTGGAGGACCGCGGTCCCGTCTTCTACACGCAGGAGCGGATGGGCCTCGACGGACGCCTCTTCCGGATCCTCAAGTTCCGCTCGATGCGCGTGGGAGCCGAGGACGAGACGGGCGCGGTCTGGGCGAAGGAAGGGGACGCCCGGAGAACCCGCGTCGGGGCGTTCCTCAGGAGCACGTCGCTCGACGAGGTCCCCCAGCTGGTGAACATCCTGATGGGAGACATGTCGCTCGTCGGCCCCCGTCCGGAGAGACCCGAGTTCGTCCGCGAGTTCAAGGAGAAGTTCCCGCAGTACATGCTCCGGCACCGCGTGAGGGCCGGCCTGACCGGCTGGGCCCAGGTGCACGGCTGGCGCGGGAACACGAGCCTCTCCAAGCGTGTCGAGTACGACCTCTACTACATCGAGAACTGGAGCCTCTCGCTCGACCTGCAGATCCTCTGGCGGACCGCGACGAGGAGCTTCCGGGACGAGAACGCGTACTAGCTATCTCGTCCTGAGGCGGATCGTCCCCTTGTACGTGTCCACGGAAACGCGCCTCCCGCCACGGACGGCCTGGACGTCCGCCGCGAACGATCCCCGGCGTCCGATGCTCTCTTCGAGGTCGACCCTCGCTGCCTTCGGAAGGACGAGGTCGATCTCGCCCTTGTAGGTCTCGGCGCGGAGGCCGCCACCCAGCGTCTCGAACTCCGCCAGCGCGTCTCCCTTGTAGGTCTCGAGGTCGAGACCTCCCGCGAGGCGCGTCAGCCGGATGCCTCCCTTGTAGCTGTCGACCGACACGTCCCCGGCAAGCCCGTCGACCGAGATGCGCGACTTGTAGTCCTTCAGTCGGAGCGAAGCGCCCCGCGGCATCCGGATCTCGTACTCCACGAAGGGCCGGGATCCGCAGTCGCGGCCGAAGGTGAACGTCATCTTCGGCAGGTCGTCGTAGTCCGACACGACCCTCACCTCGCGACCGCCCCCTTCGATCCGCACGTTCGTCCGCGCGACGAGGTCGGCGCTCTCGTCGCAGCTCCCGTCGGCGGTGACGACGGCCCGGATGGAGGCCTCGCTGCGGTCCCAGGCCGTGATCGCGACCCGCCCCTTGTAGGTGTCCAGGACGAGCCGGCCGTCCGGGGCGAGGACGAGAGTCTTCTCCACGACCTTCGACGGAGCCTCGGACGCGAGGCCGGGTACGGCGAGGGCCGCGGACAGGGCGAGGGTCGCGAGGGGGATTCGGGCCATGGCTTCTCCTTCGGGATCGCTCTCCGACGGATACGAGCGCCGGGCCCCGGAAGTTCCGCCGTCAGCGGGATGGGCGGCCCGCCCGGAGCTCCTTCAGAAGGCCGTCGAGCCGCGACGCCTCGGCCTCGGGCGTCCGGCGGCCCCCGAACGATTCCGCCACGTACGCTCCCACGATCTCCCGGGAGACGGGGCCCGCACCCAGCTCGTCGGCCGAGGCGAGCGTTTCCGATGGCGCGGAGGCGGGAGTCAGGTCGGCGCCCCGCTGACGCAGGACCCTCTGGAGCTTCCTGTACGCCGCCGATGCCGGGGGGAGTCCCCGCGTCCGGAAGGCGCCGCCGGCGAGGGTGAGCCGGCGGATGAGCAAGAGGGCTGCCGCCGCGGCCGCGACGCCGAGAAGCAGCAGGCCGGTTCGTGTCGCGGAACCTCCCGCGACCGCTCGCATCGCTCTGGCCAGGCTTCTCGCCGCCTCGGACGCCACTTCGAATCCTTCGCGGACAGTCTGCGCGAGCGAGGCCTGGTCGGACTGCGCGAAGCCGAGGACGTATCGACCGTAGATGAACTCGAGATTCTCGAAGAATTGCCCGGCACTGCGGAGAATGGTGACCCTCGCGACCCCCGGCCGTCCGACGGGAGGCGTCGGGTCGAAGGCGATCCACCCGGCTTCCGGTCCGCACCACGCCTCCACCCAGGCATGGGCATCCCGGCCGCGGACGAGATAGTAGGAGCCGAAGGGCCCCCGCTCGCCTCCCGCGAACCCGGTGACGAGGCGCGACGGGATGCCGTGTTCCCGCAGGACGAGGGCCATCGCCGTGGCAAAGGTCTCGCAGTGCCCCGTCTTCCGCTGGGTGAGGAACTCCTCGACGGGACTCGGTCCCCAACGAGCGGAGTCGACGGAGTAGAAGAACCGCGTCGCGAGGTGGTTCTCGATCCGGGTCGCGAATTCGTACGGGTTCGTCGCCGGGTCGACGCCCATCGCGGCCTCCCGGCCGAACTGGCGGATCGTCTCCGATCCTGCCGCCCTCCGGGAGGGGTCCGACTCTGGCGGCGGCACGAGGTCGACCGCCGGTTGAGGGCCGGAGAGGACTTCGATGCGCAGGAGCTTCGGCGCTTCGAACGTCAGGTGGAAGTTGCCGTCGCCGTCTCTCACGAGGGGCACCACCCCGTACCGGCGGATCAGCTCGGGGGAGGCCGCGCCCGAGATCGCCGTCACCGGGTACGGGAGAAACCGTACGCCGAGCGGGGCGATCTCGAAAGAGAGCCTGTGGAGGGGTTCGGCATCCTTGCTTCCAGGTGGCCGCAGCGGGAGACGGGACCCCTCACGCATCGCGACGACGCGCCCGCGGCCATCGGGCTTCCTCCAGACCCCGCCGGCGAACCGCGTGTGCGCCACGAGCCTGATCTTCAGAAACGGCGGGTCATCGCTCACCGGACCCTCTTCGACGGCGACCCGGAGAAAAACCTTGTCGCTCTGCCGAAGCCGGCCATACAGGTTCGTGTCGACGGAGTCGGAAAAGCCGGTGTCCGCCGTGTCTCCCCCGGGGAGGCCTTGTATGTAGGACGATTTCAGGCGCGGGAAGAGGATGAAGAGGGGTACGGCGAGCGCGAAGGAGGCCACCAGCGACGACACGACGGCGCGACGTAGCGGGAGGTGGCGTGCCCTCTCGTCTCCCCGCCACTCGTCGGGCGCGGCGGCCAGGTCCCGCCAGAGGGCCCAGCGCGAGAAGACGGGCCAGGCGACGGCCGCGTAGGCAGCGAGGAAGACGAGGATCGACGCGTGGGTCGACGTCGCCATCGACGCCACGAGGAGGAAGGCCGCGAGCGTGAGGGCGACGGAGAAATCCCGTTCCCGCTTGATCGACGCGAGCTTCAGGACGGCCGTGAAGAGGAGGATGTGGAGAGCCACCCTGAGGAGCGACCGGCCGCCGAAGCGGAACCCGAACCAGAAGAGGGCGAAGTAGGCGAGGCCGGCGAGGTTCAGCCAGCGATCCGCGAGGCAGGGCACCCGCCCCGCCCGGACGAAACCGAGGATGAGTCCGAGGGCGGCGAGATAGGCGAGCAGGGCCACCGGCTGCAGGGAGTCGCCGAAGGCGAGCGGGATCGGGCCGAGAGCCAGGAGCATCCCCACCGCGAGAATCCGCTCTCGACGGAAAGGGAGGAGGGTCGGATCGGGGCGCGCTTTCGCCGGCTTTGCCATCGTCAGGCCGCCGCCCGAACGCGATAGATCGCGATCCCTGGAGGAAGTGCCAGCGGAAGCGACCCTCCGGTTCCCGCCTCGGCGAGGGCGAGAGCCGTGAGGACCGTCGACCGGTGGAGAGGCCCCATGGCCGGCGGGACGAACTGGTCTCCGCAGAAGAGGCCGACCCGTTCGCCGCGAGAGAGGAACTTCAACACGAGCCCTGCGGCCTCTCCGACCGCCTCCTCGAAGGCGGCGTCCCAGTCCGCTCCGGCCCTGGCCGGACGCGCGGTCTCGAGATGCACGACGATCTCGCGCCCCAGCTCCGACGCGCGCTCCTTGACGATCGGTCTCCCCTGTCTCGCGGTCTGAGGCCAGTGGATGTCGCGCGGGTCGTCCCCCGGCGCCGCCTCCCGCAGTTTCAGGATCTCCGCCCCGCGCCCCTTCCGGCGGGGATCGATCCCGTCGTCCACCGCCTCCCGCGCCTCGGGGGGCGGAAAGGCCGCGACCTTCGGCCGGGGATAGACAATCCGCTCCTCGTTGACCGGGTGGAGGCGACCTTTGCGGAAGAGCCCTATCGGGTAGCCGCTGAAGACGAGGACCGACTCCACCTTCTGCCGCCCCCGGCGAGGGAACAGGAGGTCGACGCCGCGTTCCGCATCCCCCGCGGGGACGAGCCGCGGGAAGAGGAGGGGCGCCGCCTTCCCCGAGACCTTCACCAGGAGCGCGAACTTCTCGCGATCCGTCCGGTTCGCGAGACGGATGTGGAACCGCACCGGCTCTCCCGCGAAGACCTCGGCAGGACCGTGGAGGGCCACGTCGACGCCGTCGACGTTCCGTCTCGAGACGACACCCGACACGAGGAGGATGCCGAGGAGGAGCGAGAGGAGGACGTAGAGCCCGTTGTTCCCCGTATTCGTGGCCCCGATGGCGACGACGATCGTCGTGAAGACGTAGCCCAGGCCGAGGTTCGTCACACGGACGAGAATCGTCTCGTCCCACGGGATTTTCAGCCGGAGCCTGAGGACCGACAGCTTCACGGTGCCACTTCCTCGACTACGCCTCTGCCTCGACCATGCTCCCGCCTGGCGCCACCGTCAGAGCGGGACGGGGACCTCGTCGAGGATCTTCTGCAGCGCCTCGCGCTCGCGGCGGCCTGCGCCCGTCCCTTCGTAGCGCCCCGTGGCGCTCGCGAGGATCCTGTGCGCGAGGACGGCCGGGGCGACGCGCTTCACGTCGTCGGGCGTCGCGAACGGGCGTCCGGCGACGAGGGCGTGCGCCTGCACGGCCCGGAACAGGCCCTGTGCGCCGCGCGGCGAGACGCCGAGGACGAGGTCGCGGCTCGCCCGGGTCTTCTGGACGAGCGCCATCAGGTAGTCGAGGAGCTTCTCGGCGACGGTCACCCTCTCCACCGCTTCCTGGGCCCGCTTCAGCTCGTCGAGGGTCAGGACCGGACGGACGGAGGCGAGCGCCCGGTCGGCTCCTCCCGAGAGGAGCAGGCGCCTTTCGTCCTCGGCGGCCGGGTAACCGAGCGAGATCCGCATCAAGAAACGATCGAGCTGGGACTCGGGGAGCGGGTAGGTGCCGAGGTACTCGATCGGATTCTGGGTCGCCAGAACGAGAAACGGCTCCGGGAGCGGGCGGGTTTCGCCGTCGACCGTGACGCTGCGCTCGTTCATCGCCTCCAGCAGCGCGGCCTGGGACTTCGGCGTCGCCCGGTTGATCTCGTCGGCGACGAGGATCGGCGTGAAGACCGGTCCGGGGTGGAAATCGAACCCCTGGGTCTGCTGGTTGAAGATCGTCAGCCCGAGGATGTCCGACGGCAGCGTGTCGGGCGTGAACTGGAGGCGATGGACTCCCAGCCCGAGTGCCTTTCCGAGCGCCATCGCGAGCGTCGTCTTGCCCACTCCCGGCACGTCCTCGATGAGGAGATGCCCGCGCGAGAGAAGGCAGACGACCGCGTGCTCGACCGCGACGGCGGGACCACGGTAGACGGTCCTCACGGCGGCGACGAGCCGCGAGACGGCCGACAGCGCCACGTCCGGGACCTGCGCGCTCACTTCCGGGCCTCCGCGAGGCTCTTCTCGACGCTGGCGCGGAGAAGGTCCGAGGCGCCCCGTTTCATCACGAGGAGGCCGTCGGGAGAGTCGACGACGACGACGTCGGAGAGACCGAGGAGCCTCACGGGGCGGTCGCCCGCGAGGACGAGGTTCCCCGATCCGCCCTCCTCGAGCGCCCGCCCCGAAAGAACGGAACCGCCGTCCGACCCTCTGCGGAACTCGAGGACCGCCTCCCAGGAGCCGAGGTCGCTCCAGCCGCACGCGGAAGGGACCGTCCTCACCGCTCCGGCCCTCTCCATGACGGCGTAGTCGATCGAGATCGACCGGCAGGCGCGAAAGGCCGCGTCGAAGCCGGCGGCGTCGCCGGCGCGCCGCGCCACCCGGGCCGCGCGCATCGAGGCCAGGACATCGGGACAGAGCCTCGCCATCTCGGAGAAGAGGAGGCGGACGGAGAAGGCGAAGATTCCCGCGTTCCAGTAGTGGTTCCCCGACGCGGCGTAACGTTCGGCCTCGGCCAGAGGCGGCTTCTCGACGAATCGGACGACCTCGCGGACTCCGGGCGACGTCTCCCGGCCCGCTTCGAGGTAGCCGAATCCGGTCTCGGGGCGGGACGGCGGGATTCCGAGGGTGAGAAACGCGTCCCCGGTGCGGGCGCTCTCGACGGCCAGGGAGAGGGCGCGGTGAAACTCATCGGAATCCCGCACCGCCTGGTCGGAGGGCAGGACGACGAGGACCGCGTCGGGATCCTCCTCGGAGACGGCGAGCGCGGCGAGGGCGATGGCCGGCGCCGTGTTCCTCCGATCGGGCTCGAGGACGAGGCGATCCTCCGGGAGGCCCGGAAACTCCCGCTCCAGGTGTGGGGCGTGCGAGGCGCGCGCGGAGAAGAGGACATGGTCCTTCCCGCAGACCCGGGCGGCCCGGTCGTACGTTTCCCGCAGGAGCGAGGCCTTTCCCGAGAGCGGGAGGAACGGCTTGGGGCGGTCATCGGTGGAAAGGGGCCAGAGGCGGGTGCCGCTCCCGCCGGCGAGGATCAGAGCGCGAACCGTCATCGTGGGGATTCTACGGAGGGGCGGCCATTCCGGTTGGTGACGCGCCTCCCGAGGTCCTCGACCTCCGGCACGAGATCGACGCCCAGCTTCTCTCTCACCGCACCGCGCATCCTCGCCATCAGCTCCCTCACGTCGGCCGCCGTCGCGCCTCCCGAGTTCACGATGACGTTCGCGTGTCGACCGGACACCTCGGCGCCGCCGACGCGAAGGCCCTTCAGACCACACGCCTCGAGGAGCCTCCCGGCGTGGTCTCCCGGGGGGTTCTTGAAGACCGAGCCGGCGTTCGGCTCCGTCGGAAGCGCCTTCTTCCTCTTCTCCCTGACCTCGGCGAGGCGGGCGTCGATCTCCTCCCGGGCGGCCGGACGGAGACGGAGCGTCGCCGCCGCGATGATGTCGTCCGCCTCGCAGAGCGCCGACCAGCGGTAGCCGTGCGAAATGCTCGCGGCCGGGACGACGCGCGTGTCGCCCACGGTCGAGACCAGCGTCACCTCCTCGAGAAGGTCGAAGATCTCGATCCCGTATGCGCCCGCGTTGATCCGCACCGCGCCGCCGACCGAAGACGGGATGCCCGAGAGCCCCTCGGTTCCCGAGAGTCCGGCGTTGCGGGCGGTCAGCGCGAGAGACATGAGCGACGCGCCGCCACCTGACCTGAGGACCGGCGGTTCCACGGAAGCCGAAGCCAGGTCACCCGCGAGGACGAAGACGACCGCGTCGAGCCCCTCGTCCGGGACGAGGACGTTCGATCCCTTCCCGAGGGGAATCGCCGGAAGAGCCTCCACAGCGGCCCATCGGAGCAGCGCGGCCAGGGCCGGAACGTCATGAACCTCGGCGAAGAACCGGGCCGCTCCGCCGATGCGCCACGTCGTCCGCGGAGCGAGGGGTTCCTCGGGCCGCAGCCGGAGGCGATATCCCGTCAATGGCAGGGTGTCGATCACGACAGGAGGAACGCAGCGGCGCCGACCAGGATTCCGGCAAGGGCGCCGGCCAGGAGGTCGTCGGCCATCACGCCCCACCCGCCCGGCAGCGACTGGAGACGGTCGACAGGGCCGGGCTTGAGGATGTCGAAAACGCGAAAGAGGAGGAAGGCGATGGCTACGAGCCCCCACCGGAGGGGATCCGGCGCCCCCGCGGGCAGCACGGTGTGAAGGCCGGTGAGAGCGATCGCCTGCCCCGCGATCTCGTCGACGACGACCTCGCCGGGGTCCTTCCGGCCCCTCAGGACCGCGACACGCGCCGACACGGGGACTCCGACCAGTGTCGAAACGGCCGCGAGGCCGGCAACCCCAATGAGCCCAGCCACCTGGAACAGCCCCTCTCCCATGAGCACCGCCAGAAGGCTCCCCCAGGTCCCCGGAGCTTTCGGCAGGAGGCCCGAGCCGAGCCCGGTCGCCAGGAGGGTCGCCAGGGGCGCCCTCCGGAAGACCTCCCTCCACGGAACCTCTTGCGCCGCCGACGGCTCCGCGCTAGCGTCTCCCACGTCTCCCCTTCGGTCGGGCCGTCGCGGCGCTCGCCGGGACATCAACTGTCCGCGCGCCCGCGACCCGATTCCTATAATCCGCCCTCTTCACGCAGAAAGCGAGGACCCGAATGCCTCCCATCGAGAAGGAAAAGCTCAAGGCCCTGGAGCAGGCGCTCCAGCAGATCGACCGCCAGTTCGGCAAGGGCGCCCTCGTCCGCCTCGGCGACAAGCCGCAGGACGCGATCCAGGCGATCTCGACAGGCTCCATCAACCTCGACGCCGCCCTCGGCATCGGGGGCGTGCCGCGCGGCCGCGTCACCGAGATCTACGGCCCCGAGTCGTCGGGCAAGACGACCCTGACCCTCCACATCATCGCCGAGGCCCAGAAGCTGGGCGGCCTCGCGGCGTTCATCGACGCCGAGCACGCCCTCGACGCCGAGTACGCCAGGAAGCTCGGGGTCGACATCGACAACCTGATGGTCTCCCAGCCCGACTCCGGCGAGCAGGCGCTCGAGATCGCCGAGGCGCTCGTCCGCTCCGCCGCCGTCGACATCGTCGTCATCGACTCCGTCGCGGCCCTCGTCCCGAAGGCCGAGCTGGAAGGCGAAATGGGCGACGCGATGGTCGGCCTGCAGGCCCGCCTCATGTCGCAGGCGCTCCGCAAGCTCACCGCCGTCGTCTCCAAGTCCGGCACCTGCCTCATCTTCATCAACCAGATCCGCGAGAAGATCGGCGTCATGTTCGGCAACCCCGAGACGACGACGGGCGGCCGGGCTCTCAAGTTCTACTCCTCGGTCCGCCTCGACATCCGCCGGATCAACTCCATCAAGGACGGCGATGCCGTCGTCGGGAGCCGGACGAAGGTCAAGGTCGTCAAGAACAAGGTCGCCCCGCCGTTCAAGGTCGCCGAGTTCGACATCGGCTACGGCGAAGGGATCTCGAAGACGGGCGAGCTGATCGACCTCGGGGTCGAGCACAAGGTCGTCGAGAAGAGCGGCGCCTGGTTCAGCTACGGCGACCTCCGGATCGGCCAGGGCCGCGAGAACACGAAGGCCTGGCTCCGCGACAACCCCGACGTCGCCCTCGAGATCGAGAACAAGATCCGCGAGAAGCTCGGGATCTCGCCGGTCGAGCTGCCCTCTCCCGCCGTCGTGGCGCCGGAGGGGAAGAAGAAGTAACCCCCGGGAAATCCCGGCAGTCCATCGCGGGGCGGGCCTTCGGGTCCGCCCCGTTTCCTTTGGCAGGCCTTGCGCGAGCTTCAGGCAGGAGGCCAGGGAGACCGTCAATCCACTTCATCGTGCCGCACGAGTCGCGGGCGGGAGGGGCGTCCCACGGCGCCTCCTCCGCGCGCGCGACCCGCATCGGTCCCGCTGCGCGGGCCGCCGGGGCGATCGCGAACGCCTCGCTTCGCTCGTTGCACGCGCGCGCTCGCCTGATCCGGCGACCTGCTCGCGGAACCGTGCGGGGCCCCGCGCGTGCTCGGACGGCGCTCGCGGGACACCCCTCCCGCCCGCTCAGGTCCCCAGCAAGGCCAGAAGCCGCGCGGGGCCAGGTCTTGATTTTATATTATAGGCGGCGCAGCGTGTAGAACGTAGACCAGACCCCGTCGCCCCAGAAGCGGGCTCCTTTCAGATGGCTGACGCTCGTTGGCCGCGGGTGGGGCGGTGCGTCTCGCGAGCCGCCCCCGAGCACGACCGGGGACCCGCTCGAGATCGCGAGGACCGGGCGGGGATCAGGCCCGCGCGCGTGTTTGAGCGAAGCGAGTTCGCGCGGGCCCCCCGCCCGGCCGCAGCGAACTCGGAAGCGGGTCGGGCGCGCGCAGCAGGCGGCCGCGAGACGCACCGCACCGCCCGCGGCCCCCTGCCGAGGAGACGTGATGGTGAAGCTGGTCCTCTCCCGTTCTCCCGTTCTCCCGTTTCTCCCTTTCCCCGCGATTCGTGACGCCGGTCCCTGACGCTATGGGATCCGCCCGCGTATAAACCTCGTGATGTTGTCTCTTCTCTCTTTGGCGCTCACGTCAGCGCTCGTCCCCGCCCTCGCAGCAACTCCGGAGCGGCCCCACCTGACCCCGTGGGTCGTCGCCCGGCCCGCCGGAACCGCGCCGGCTGCCGCTGGTTCTGCCCCGTCCACGCTCTCAGTGAACGCCCCCGGACTCCTCGTCGAAGTTCGGGCTTCCGAGATCGGTGCAGCCGGGACACCCGACCAGGTCCGCCGGCTTTTCGAGGAGACTCGCGGGGCAGGGCGCAGGACCGGCCTCCTCGTGGAGCTGCCGGAAGTGACCGTCCCCGAGAACGCCCGCGAGGCCGAGGCCGTCACGGCCGACTCGCTCGTCCCGGGCCTCGGCCCGCTCCTCGGGGCGGCGCAGGGGGCTGATCTCTTCGTCCTCTCCCTCCCCGACCTTTCCGGGGAGATCCGCTCGCGCCGCTACCTCCTGATGAAGGCGGCCGCAATCGTGAGGTCACGAAGCCCTTCCTCCCGGATCGCCGTCCTCTTCCACCAGCCGGCGGGCGGCGGGCTCTTCCCGCCAGAGGCCAAAGAGCTTCTCTCCGAGGAGGCCGCCGCGTTCGTCGACCTCCTCGGTCTCGACCTCGACGACGCCTCCACGACCCCCGCCGCCGTCCGCGAGGCGGCGGACGGCCTCTCGTTCGCGCGGCCGCTCCTCGTCACTGCGCCGGCAGTCGCCGGCGCCGGGGCGCTCCTCGACCTGGCGGCGCGCTTCTCCGGGGTCGACGCCCCGGTCGTCGCCGCCCCGCTCGCCGATCCCGCGGGCGTCCCCCTCCTGGACCGCCTCGGGGCCCTCCTCGCGGGCGACGTGAACCGCGACGGCCGGAGCGGGTCCGCCCGGACGCCGGAGGGGAAGGCGCTGTCCGTCTTCCGGTTCGCGAAGGGAACCGACCTCGGCGGCGTCGTCCTCGTGACGGGCGCGGATGCTGCGGGCCTGGAAGCCCGGGGGCCCCTCGTCCTGGAGCTCGATTCCCCCTCCTACACGACCGCCGAAGTCTTCGACCTCGCCACCGGCCGCTCCCGCAGCTTCGACCTCCCGAAGTCCGGAACGCCGCGCCTCTCGCTCACGACCGCGAACGGGCCGCTCGCCATCGTCCTGACCGCACGCGAGAAGGCGCCGTCCGAGGCGACGCGCGCTGCAACCGACGTCACCGCCGTCCGCGGGCTCACCGTCGAGGAGATCCTCGCGAAGCACCAGGCCTGGCGCGCCGGACGCGACGCCCGCTGGACGCGCTTCTCGGCCACGAACCGCACCTCCTACCGCTTCCGGCTCGAGGGCTTCCCCACGACCTTCGAGCTGACGTTCGAGGGGCCTTTCTTCTATGAACGGGGCAAGGGCTTCGACTGGTCGTGGCAGACGACCTACTTCAACGGCGTGCGGTGGAAGGGAAAGAAGGCCCCCGAGCTGCCGCTCCTGCAGCCGGAGAAGGTCTCCGAGCTCCCGCTCAATCTCACGTTCAACGAGGCTTACCGCTACGAGCTGGACGGCGAAGGGGAAGCAGACGGCGTCCCCACCTGGATCCTGGGCTTCGAGCCGAGCGAGGGGTTCAAGGCCAAGGCGATCTACGCCGGCAAGGTCTACATCGGAAAGGCCGACTTCTCGCTCCGTCGCGTCGTCGCGAGGCAGCTGAACCTCACGGGCGAGGTGCAGTCGGTCGACGAGACGACCGACTTCTCCGAGGTGGCGGCTCCCGACGGCGGCCCGCCCCTTCTCCTTCCGGTCGCCACGAGAGGGCAGTCGATCCTGCGCACCTTCTCGCGGACGACGACGCTCGAGCGAACGACCGACCTCATCGATGTCCGCCTCGACCCCTCCGACTATGAGAGTCGGCGCGCGGAGGCGCTCGCCGGCAACCAGGTCATGGTCCGCGACACCGACCAGGGCGTTCGGTACCTCGAGAAGCAGAAGGACGGCGAGCGCGTCGTCGTCCAGGACGAGAAGACCTCGCGCCTCTTCGGCCTGGGCGGCGTCTTCTACGACGACTCGTTCGACTACCCCCTGCCCCTTCTCGGCCTCTACTACATCGACCTCGACTTCGCGAAGAAGCGCAAGCAGGTGCAAGGCTTCTTCGGCGGTCCGATCATGGCCGGCTCGTACAACGACCCGAACCTCTTCGGGACGAACCTCGACCTCGGGGTGGACGCCTTCGCGAACCTGATCCGGGGCGACGACACCCTCTGGGAAGACGGCGAGAAGATCGAGGAGACGACGGTGAAGGCCCGGTCCTTCGCCGCGAACCTGAACGTCGGCTACCCCCTCACTCGCCACCTGAAGCTGACCGGTACGCTCGGCGGCACATGGCGCGACTACGCGTCAGGAGACGACACCGACCCGGCGTTCGCCGTCCCTTCCGACCACCTCGTGACGCGCCTCGAGGGACGCCTCTCGTGGGACCTGCGGGGGTGGAACGCCGTCGGGAAGTATTCGCTGAACCTCCGGTCGAGGTGGGATCCGTGGGGCTACCCCGGGAATGCGGAGTGGGACGAGGGGAAGGACCAGTTCCAGCTCTTCTCGCTCGCCCTCGCGAAGACGTTCGACCTCCCCCGCTTCCAGCGGATCGACACGAGCGTCTCCTACGTGGGGACGTCGAACGCCGACCGTTTCTCGAAGGTCCAGTTCGGCTACTTCGGAGGCACGTCGCTCCGCGGCTTCCGCTCGGGAAGCCTGCGCGCCGAGGAGGCCGTCACGGCCAAGGTCGCGTACGGCGTCGTCGTCGGGAAGCTCTTCCGGCTGCAGGCGCTCTACGACCATGCCGTCGTGAACGACCCGGCCGCCGGCTACGACTGGGTGAACTTCGGCGGGGCAGGTGTCTCGGGCCAGTTCTCCGGCCCCTGGTCGACCCTCGTCCAGCTCGAGGCGGGCCTCCCGGTCGTCGGGAGAAACCGCGGTCAGACGGGCTTCGTCCTCTACCTCGTCTTCCTGAGGAGCTTCTGACGACGGACCGTAGAATCCGGCCGCGAATGAGAGTTCGACCGCTCGCCCTCCTCTTTCCGCTCCTGCTCGTCGCGGCCGACGCCCTGCCCGCGGCGGCTGTCCGCTGGCCCGTTCCGGCCGTCGGGCTGATGGCGGCGGACGCCGCAGCGGCCGCCCCGCCCGACTTCAAGCGGATGCTCGCGAAGAACCCCGGGCGGTTGATGGAGGGGGTCAAGGCCGGCCTCGCGGCCTCTCCGACCCGCGACGCCGCCGCCCGTCGGGCCGCGCTCGCCGCCGGCACCCGCCGGATCGCGCAGGCCATACGCGATCACCGCCCCTTCGCGGACGTCGCCTACGAGGCGGGAGGGCTCGTGGCCGAGGCCTCGCTCCTCTATCCGCCGGCGGGCACGGCTTCGAGCGAGACGGCACTCCTCGCCCTCGCCCGAAGCGGGTCGAGCTTTCTCGGCTTCTCTCCGCGCCCGTTCGACGCTCCCGAGACGCTCGTCGGCGCGCGCCTCCCGGCCGCTTCGGCGCGCGAGGCGTACGACTCCGGCCTGACCCTCTCCGCACGGCTCCTCGCCTGGATCTGGAACACCGCCGGCGGCGACGCGTCGGTCGCCACCACGCGCCCCGAATCGAAAGGACCGTACCCCGTCCGATGAGCACGAAGCGCGCCCTCCTGTCCGTCTCCGACCGCAGCGGCCTCCTCGACCTCGCAAACGCCCTCATCCGCCACGGTTTCGAGCTCGTCTCGACGGGCGGCACCGGGAAGCACCTTTCCGACGCCGGCCTCGCGGTGACCCAGGTCGCCGACGTGACCGGCTTCCCCGAGGTCTTCGACGGGCGGGTCAAGACGCTCCACCCGGCCCTGTTCGGCGGCGTCCTCTTCGACCGGGCGGTCCCGAGGCACGTCGAGCAGGCGGGCGAGAACGGCATCGGCCCGATCGACGTCGTCGTCGTGAACCTGTACCCGTTCGAGGAGACGGTGGCGAGCGTCGCGACGACCTTCGCCCAGGGGATCGAGAAGATCGACGTCGGCGGCCCCTCTCTCCTTCGCGCGGCCGCCAAGAACCACGCCCACGTCGCCGTCCTCTGCGACCCGTCCGACTACCCTGCGTTCGCCGCCGAGCTCGACGCCAACGCCGGCGGCTCGACCCTGGGCACGAGAAAGCGCCTGGCGGCGAAGGTCTTCCGCAGGACGGCGGCTTACGACGCCGCGATCTCGACGTGGCTGTCGGCCCGGACGGAGGGCGCGTCGTTCCCCGAGCGCCTCCCGCTCGCCTTCGAGCTCGGCGGCACGCTCCGCTACGGCGAGAACCCGCACCAGGCGGGGGCCTTCTACCGGGACCCGGCCGCGCCTCCTTCGGCACTCGCGAGCTTCGCCCTCCACCAGGGCAAGGAGCTCTCGTACACGAACCTCCTCGACGCCGACTCCGCCCTCTTCACCTCGCGCCTCCTGCCGCGCGGCGCCCTGACGATCGTCAAGCACCGGATCCCGTGCGGGATCGCGCGAAGCGAAACGGCTGCGGCGGCGTTCGAGGCGGCGTGGGCTTCGGACCCCGTTTCGGGCTTCGGCGGCGTCCTCGCGTACACCGGTGTCCTCGACCGCGCCGCGGCCGAGGCGATGACGGCGAAGTTCCTCGAGGTCGTCGTCTGCGAAGGGGTGACAGACGATGCGCGCGCCGTCTTCGCGAGGAAGCCGAACCTGCGCCTCCTCTCCGTCGCCCCGGATCCGGCTCCCCGCACGCGGCGCGAGCTGCGCGGGATCGACGGAGGGCTGCTCGTCCAGGAGGCCGACGTCCTGCCCGGAGACGAGGCCACGTGGAAGGTCGTGACGAAGCGGACCCCGACCGAGGCGGAGTGGCACGCGCTCCGGTTCCTGGAAAGGGCTGTCGCCGGCGTCATCTCGAACGCGATCGTGATCGGCGGCGCAGAGGCGACCTACGGGATCGGCGGCGGCCGGACGAGCCGCGTCGACGCGGCCGGCGACGCCGTCGGAAAGGCGGGCGAGCGGGCGAAGGGCGCCTGCGCCGCCTCCGACGCCTTCTTCCCCTTCCCGACGGTCTTCTCCTCCTCGCCGACGCCGGTGTCACGGCCTGCGTCGAGCCTGGCGGGTCGGTGAAGGACGCCGAGGTGATCGCCGCGGCCGACGCGAGGGAAATGGCCCTCGTCTTCAGCGGCCGGCGTCACTTCAGGCATTGACGCGGCGGCACGAAACCCGCTTACCCGAAAGCATGAGAAGGCCCTTCACCCTTCCGTACCTGGCCGCGGCGCTCGCCGCCGTGCTCTCCGCCGCGGCGCCCCTGACCGGGGACCAGTCACCCGACGCCCCGGCGCTCCTGCGCGCCATCGTGAACACCTACAGGGCCAGGCCCGCGTTCTCGATGACCTTCGTCCAGAGCTACGCCCCGTCCGGCTTTCCCGACGCGAGCCCCGAGACCGGCACGCTGACGATCCAGGCGCCGGCGTCACTGAGGTTCGACTACGACGGCCCGGAGGGGAAGGCCTACACGTTCGACGGCAAGGCGGCACGGCAGTACGTGGCGGCGGACAAGCAGATCGTGCTGAAGACCCTCACCGCCGCCGAGAAGTCCCGCCTCCCGCTTCTCTTCCTCCAGCCCGCCACCGAGGTCCTCGACCGATTCACGGCCGTGGCAAGAATCGCCGAGAACGGCCTCGTGGACCTCACCCTGACACCCCGCGCGGAGGGAGACGTCGCGTCGGTCGCCGTCCTGGCAACCCCTTCGGGCGAAGTCCGGCGCCTCGTCGTCGTCGACGGCGAGGGGAACCGGACGACGTTCACGTTCACGAACCTGGCCCCGCGCGCAAAGCGCCCCCACTCCGACTTCGCACTCGTTCCCCCGAAGGGGACCCGCGTCGTCGGAGAATGAGGGACGGAGGAGAGATATGGCCGATCCCAGCTTCGACATCGTGTCCGAAGTCGCCATGCCCGAGGTCGTCAACGCCGTCGCGCAGGCCCAGAAGGAAGTGGCGCAGCGCTTCGACCTGAAGGGGACCGCCGCGGGAATCGAGCTCAAGGAGAAGGAGCTCCAGATCGTCCTGACGGCCAACGACGACTTCGGCCTCAAGGCGGTGAACGACGTCCTCCAGGGAAAGCTCGTCAAGAGAAGCGTCAGCCTGAAGTCCCTCGTCTACGGCACGGCCGAGCCGGCGGCGAAGGGAACGGCGCGGCAGGTCGTCACGATCCAGCAGGGAATCGAGACCGAGAAGGCCAAGGAGATCGTCCGGGCGATCAAGGACGCCAAGCTCAAGGTCCAGGCGGCGATCCAGGGAGAGCAGGTGCGGGTCTCCGGGAAGAAGCGGGACGACCTGCAGTCCGTCATCGCCCTGCTGAGGGAAAAGGACTTCGGCCTTCCGCTGCAGTTCTCGAACTACAGGAATTGAGGGGCGTTTCGCGCCCCGGGGAGCATCTCCTGCGACCCTCCGGGCGTAAGGCACGCAGGGACGGTAAGATCCGCCCCGCAAACGGATGAACTCGACCTCCCTCACGGACCGCCTTCTCCTCGCGAATCTCCCGGTTGAGGAGAGGGCCAACGGCCAGCGTCTCGTCCGCGCCCTCGCGCTCGTCGAGGAGAAGCTGAGGGGCGTCGAGGACGAGCTCGAGCGCCGGACCCGCTCCGACGTCCCGACCATCTCCCTCATCGGCGAATACCTCGTCGACGGTGGCGGCAAGCGGATCCGCCCCGCCCTTCTCCTCCTGGCCTCGCGGCTCCTCGGCTACGAGGGCTCCGTCGACGTGAAGTACGCGGCCGTCCTGGAGCTGATCCACACGGCGACGCTCGTCCACGACGACATCATCGACGGGGCCGACAGCCGCCGCGGGCGCGTCAGCGTGAACCGGCGCTGGGGCAACGAGCTGACCGTTCTCTTCGGCGACTACCTCTACATGAAGGGGATGAAGGTCGCGCTCGAGGAGGGGGACGTCCGCGTCCTCGATCTCCTGGCCGACGTCACCCTCGCGATGACCGAGGGAGAGATCCTCGGCGCCGAGCGGCGGGGGTCGGTCGACCTCACGATCGGCGACTACCTCGAGGTGGTGAGGCGGAAGACGGCTCTCCTGTTCGCCGCGGCGTGCCGGATACCGGCCTTTCTCGTCCCGGGAGCCGAAGAGCGCGCCGAGACCCTGTGGGCTTTCGGCCTCGCCCTCGGGACCGCCTTCCAGCTCCAGGACGACCTCCTCGACTACACCGCCTCCGAGGAGGACCTGGGCAAGCCGGTCCTCTCCGACCTGCGCGAGGGAAAGCTGACGCTCCCGCTCATCTTGAGCCTCCCCGATGCCACTGTCCCGGAGCGGACGGCGATCGAGACGGTCATGTCGGAGAAGGGCTTCGTCTCGGTGCCCGTCTCCGCGATCCTGGAGATCGTCGATCGTCTCGGAGCGCTCGAGAAGGCCCGCAGGATGGTCGAGGAGTACGCCGGACGCGCGCGGGACCTCGCCCTCACCCTCCCCGAGGGCGACCCCCGGGACGCCCTCCTGCTCGCGGCCGAATACGCCGCGAACCGACGGAAATAGGGCTCTTCCCATCCCTCTGTCCGACCCGAAAGGGCGGAGCTCTGCCCGGGAACTGTCCTGTTCTCGACCGAATTCCATTCGGCGATCGCCCGGTTCTCATCGAAGCGAGACGTGCCGACCATGTCGTCATGGGCGCGATACCGATATAAATAAGGCCGATTACCCCTGTCGCCTAAAAAATTCTGGAAGACCTCTTGATTTCACTCCCGGTGTGGCTTACCTTTGCATTGCGCTCCCACGCGAGGTAAAGGCAATGAGCTTTCAGCGACTTCTGAGGTCACTTCGCCCGGCTGTGGTTCGGACGAAGGCCGAGGTCACCCTCGACGACGAGATCGCCCTTTATCGCCGCCGGGCGGAGATGGCTCTGCGGGAGGAGCGCTGGAACGACGCCCTCGTGTTCCTCGCAAAGATCCTCAGGCTCAACCCATACGACCTCGCCGCGCGGATGGCGGTCGCCGAGACCTTCCACCGCGGCCTCGAGGAGCCGACGAAAGCGATCCTGACGTACGAAAAGGTCATCGCCGCAGCGGGATACGACGAGTCGAATCCCTACTGCGCTTCTGCTCGTGAGGGTATTCGTGAGCTCTCGACGTTGATGGAAGAGCCCCCGTTCCAGCTCAACGAACTCGTGACCGAGGACGCCGACCAGGAAGACAACGGCGGCCTCCCCCAGACCATCGCCCTGTAACGGGCTCCTTCTCGCCCCCGGTCCCGGATCCTCGAAGCGTCGTCATCGGCCCCCCAGCCTCGGCCGGTGACGACGCTCTTCCCTTTTCCGGAAGCGTCGCGCAGCCGCAGGCGGATCGAAGCGACGCCGGTGGGGTGCCGGACGACGGCGACCAGCAGGTGACGTCCCGGTGGGATCGGCCCCGGGAGCTCGAACCTGCGCGGTCCGCTCCCGGACCCCTTCGCCAGATTCCGTCCGTCGAGCGCGACTTCCCACTCCCGGTCCCCTTCGGCTTCGAGGACCGGACGGGGCATCGCGTCCGGCAGGTCGAGGTGGGCGGCGAAGGCAACCTCCACCGGCAGGGCCCTGGCAGCGGCCGTCCAGAGTCCGATCCAGCGGGCCGGGCGGAGCGGATCCTTCGCGAGGCGCCACGCGCCCTGCGCGACGGCTCCCAGTATCGCGATCGACACGAGGACCGCCGACGCCCGGCCACCGGGTCTCGACAGGACTCGTTTCGGGCTCGCCCCGGTCGCCTGCCCGCTCACCCGAAGGATGGTAACCGGCGACCCGAGAGCATGGGTTACCATTCGACGTGCCCCACCCTGAACGCGCGGTCGTGGTGATCCCTTCGCGGATGGGCGCTCAGCGCTTCCCCGGAAAGCCCCTCCACCCCATCGCCGGAGTGCCCCTCGTCGTGCGAGTCCTGCGCCAGGCCCTGAAGTCGCGCCGGGCCCACGCCGTGCTGGTCGCCACGGACGACGAGCGGATAGCGGCCGCCGTGAGGGAAGCCGGGGGGACGGCGGTGATGACCCCGTCCGATCTGCCTTCGGGGACCGACAGGGTGAGGGCTGCCGTAGCGGGGACGGACGCCACGATCGTCGTGAACGTCCAGGGCGACGAGCCGCTGATGGAGCCGGAGAACATCGACCGGGTCATCGAGTACCTCCTGGACCACCCGGAGGTCCCGCTCGCAACCGTCGCCAGGCCGATCGACGACCCCGCTGTCATCGCCGACCCGAACGTCGTCAAGGTCGTCAGGGGCGACGACGGCAGGGCGCTCTACTTCTCGAGGAGCCCCATCCCGTTCCGGCGGAACGCGGAGCCCGGGCTGCCGACCTGGAAGCACCTGGGGCTCTACGGCTACCGCCGGGAAGCCCTCGACACCTGGACGAGCCTCCCTCCCCACCCTCTCGAGAGGGCGGAGAGCCTCGAGCAGCTCCGCGCGCTGGCCGCCGGGCTCGTCATGGCCGTCCTCCCCGCCGTCGGCGACTCGATCGGGGTCGATACGCCGGCCGACGCGGAGGCGGTGGAACGGTTCCTGGAGAACGAAGCGGTGGCGGGCGGAGCCGCCCGAACGGTCCTGGCGGGAGCGGAGGGAGGGGAGCGATGAGCACGAAGTACGTTTTCATCACGGGAGGGGTCGTGTCTGGCCTGGGGAAGGGGATCGCGGGGGCGTCGCTTGCGGCCCTCCTCGAGGCCCGAGGCTTCAAGGTCACCCTCCAGAAGCTCGACCCCTACCTCAACGTCGACCCGGGGACGATGTCGCCGTTCCAGCACGGCGAGGTCTTCGTCACCGACGACGGCGCCGAGACCGACCTCGACCTCGGGCACTACGAGCGCTTCACCTCCGCCGTCACGGGCAAGGCGAACAGCATCACGGCCGGGAAGATCTACCAGACCGTCATCGAGAAGGAGCGGCGCGGCGACTACCTCGGCAAGACCGTCCAGGTCATCCCCCACGTCACCGACGAGATCAAGGACTGCATCCGCCGCGTCTCGGCCGACAACGACGTCGTCATCGTCGAGATCGGGGGCACCGTCGGCGACATCGAGTCGCTCCCGTTCCTCGAGGCGATCCGCCAGTTCCGCAAGGACGTCGGCCGCGGCAACGCGCTCAACATCCACGTCACGCTCGTCCCCTACATCGCCGCCTCCGACGAGCTGAAGACGAAGCCGACCCAGCACTCCGTCAAGGAGCTCCTCTCCATCGGCATCAAGCCCGACATCCTCCTCTGCCGCGCGGACCGCGCGATCCCGGAGGAGATGAAGAAGAAGATTGCCCTCTTCTGCAACGTCGACGAGCCCGCGGTCATCACGGCGCGCGACGTCGCGACGATCTACGAGTGCCCGCTCGCCTTCGCCCGCGAGGGGCTCGACCAGATCGTCCTCGACTACCTCTCGCTCCCCCACTCCGAGCGCGACCTCACGCGCTGGGACCAGATCGTCAACCGCTGGAAGAACCCCGCCGGCGAGGTGACGATCGCGATCGTCGGCAAGTACGTCGCGCTCGGCGACTCGTACAAGTCGCTCAACGAGGCGCTCCACCACGGCGGCATCGCCAACAACGTCAAGGTCCGGCTCGAGTACGTCGACTCCGAGGACCTCGAGACGACCGGCTACCCCGAGACGCTCTCCCAGGCCGACGCCATCCTCGTCCCGGGCGGCTTCGGCCGCCGCGGCATCGAGGGGATGCTCCGCGCCATCCGCTATGCCCGGGAGACGAAGGTCCCCTTCTTCGGCATCTGCCTCGGGATGCAGTGCGCCGTCATCGAGTTCGCGCGGAACGTCTGCGGCCTGGCGAACGCGAACTCCACGGAGTTCGACGCGAACGCGCCGCACAAGGTCATCTACAAGCTGCGAGACCTCATCGGCATCGAGGCGCTCGGCGGGACGATGCGCCTCGGCAAGTACCCGTGCGAGCTGGCCGACGGCTCCACGGCCCGCCGCGCCTACGGCGAGACGCTCATCCACGAGCGGCACCGCCACCGCTACGAGGTCAACCAGGAGTTCCTTCCCATCCTTCGCGAGGCGGGGCTGGCCGTCACCGGCGTATCGCCCGACCGGAAGTTCGTCGAGATGGTCGAGCTCCCGGACCACCCCTGGTTCCTCGGGTGCCAGTTCCACCCCGAGTTCAAGTCGAAGCCGACCGCGGCACACCCCCTCTTCAGGGACTTCGTGAGGGCCGCCCGCGCCCACCAGGCCGCGCGAAAGGAAGGCGTCGCGCAGAAGACGGCCTCGCTCGACCCGCCCGTCGCCGTCCCCGCGAACCTTCCCCCGCCGAACGGCCAGACGGCCTGACCGGATCCGCCGTGACGACGCCCCGCACCGTTGACCCTTCCCTGCGCCACGGAGAGGCCGGAGAGCGCTGGGGCAACCTCGCCGCACCGGCCGGAGCGTTCACCGCCGGCGACACCTTCCTCTTCCAGGGGGAAGCCGGTCGCAGGGTCGTCCGGCGCGTTCTCGTCTTCCCGACGGACCGCTCGAGGCGTCTCGTCCACTACGAGTCGGCCGACAGCTGACCGGAAGCCGAGCCCGGCGCCCGGTTCGGAAAAGGGGGCGTTCGTTTCCCCTCTCCCTCGGTCCGGGCGCGAGGTAGAGTCGGCACGACCATGCAGCTCTATCCGATCGACGACGCCGAGACGCTCTTCATCTCGCCAGCCATCGACGACTGGAGCCCGGTCCACGCCAACCGGATCGGCTGCATCATCGACCTCGACGGCGAAGTGGACCACGGCGTCCCGAGCCTTCCGGGCCACATGCTCTACGTCTACTTCCCCATCTTCGACGAGGATCTTCCCGACCTCGCCCGTCTCGACGCCGTCTGCTCGCTCGGGACGCGTCTCCTCGAAAGCGGACAGAAGGTCCTTTCCCACTGCGGAATGGGCTTCAACCGGTCTGCCCTCGTCGCGGGGGTGATCCTCGTCCAGCGCGGCCTCTCCGGTTCCGAAGCCGTCGCGCGGATCCGGAGCCGGCGGCCGGGGGCGCTCTTCAACGAGACCTTCGAGGCCTACCTGGAGAGCCTCCCCGCGGGACGGAACCCATCGGCGACCGACATCGCCCCGCCGGGAAACGAAGAGCCCACGGCGCCGACCGTCTGACACGCACATGCCGAAGGAACCCTGGACCCACCGCGATGAAGCTGTCGGCGGCCTCCGCCTCCACTGGGTCGAAGCGGGCGAAGGCCCTCTCGTCCTTCTCCTCCACGGCTTCCCGGAGCACTGGCTGGCCTGGCGGCACCAGGTTCCCGCGCTCGCCTCGGCCGGGTTCAGGGTCGTCGCCCCCGACCTGCGCGGCTACAACCTCTCCGAGAAGCCGAAGGGCGTCTCGAGCTACCGGATGGAGCTCCTCGCCGGGGACGTCGCGAACCTCGTCCGGCATCTCGGCTACCAGAGGACCTTCCTCGTCGGCCACGACTGGGGCGGGGCCATCGCCTGGTGCGTTCCCGCGCTCCACCCCGGCCTCGTCGAGAAGCTCGCGATCCTCAACGCCCCGCACCCGATCCTCTTCCGACAGAAGCTCGCGACCTTCGCACAGGCGAAGCGCTCGTCCTACGTCTTCTTCTTCCAGCTCCCGTACTTCCCGGAGCGCTCCCTCCTTCGGCGCCGCGCCGGCTTCCTGAAGGGGATGCTCCGCCGCGACCCGGTCACCTTCGGGGCGTTCTCGCCAGATGAGATCGAGGCTTACCGAGAGGCGTTCCTCGTCCCCGGTGCGGCGACGGCGGCGATCAACTACTACCGCGCCGCCTTTCGCACCGGCACGCGGATTCCGGGCCTCCGGCGTTCCCTCGACGGAGTCCCCACGCTCGTCCTCTGGGGCGAGAAGGACCGCTATCTCGGGCCCGAGCTCCTCGACGGCCTCGAAGCCCTCGTCCCCGACCTCCGCGTCGTCCGCCTCGACGCCAGCCACTGGCTCCCGGCTGACGCGGCGACCGCCGTGAACAGCGAGCTGATCTCCTTCTTCCGAGGGAGATAGGGAAAGGGGCCGTTCAGACGAGCTTGCGGGCAGCTGCGGCAACGGCCTCTGCGGTGAGTCCGAGCTTTTCGTAGACGGTCTGGAAGGGGGCGGAGGCGCCGAAGCGGTCGAGGCCGACGACGGTTCCGTCGAGACCGACGATCCCGGTCCACGAAAGTGTGGCGGCGGCTTCCACCGCGACCCGGGCGCGGCAGGAGAGCGGCAGGACGGAGTCGCGCCACGCCTCGTCCTGCGCCAGGAAGAGCTCGAGCGAGGGCATCGAGACGACGCGGACCGGGATCCCTTCCGCCGCGAGGAGCTTCTGCGCGGCGAGCGCGAGGTGCAGCTCGGAGCCGGAGCCGATCAGGATCGCCTTGAACTTCTCCGCGTCGGAGACGACGTAGCCACCGCGCAGGGCCGCGTCGGTCGGGGGGAGGATCGGGAGCGCCTGCCGTGTCAGGACGAGGGCCGTCGGACCGTGATCTCTTCCGAGGGCGACGCGCCAGCCGGCGGCGGTCTCGTTCGCGTCGGCGGGGCGGTAGACGACGAGGTGGGGCGTCGCGCGGAGCGCCGCGAGCTGCTCGACCGGCTGGTGCGTCGGGCCGTCCTCGCCGAGGCCGATCGAGTCGTGCGTGAAGACGTAGACGACCGGCTGCTCCATGAGCGCCGCGAGGCGGATCGCCCCCTTCATGTAGTCGGAGAAGACGAGGAACGTGCCGCCGAACGGCCGGAAGCCGTGGAGCGCGAGCCCGTTCAGGATGGCGCCCATGCCGTGCTCGCGGATGCCGAAGCGCAGGTAGGAGCCCGCGAAGTCGCCGGCCTTCACGTCGACGGCGGTCTTCGCTCGCGTGTTGTTGGACGGCGTCAGGTCGGCCGAGCCGCCCGCGAGCGTCGGGATGGCCGGGACGAGCGCGTCGAGGACCGCGCCCGAGGCCTGGCGCGTGGCGAGCGGCTTGTCGGCCGCGAAAGCCGGCAGCTTCGCTTCCCAGCCCTCGGGAAGCGAGCCCGAGAGGAAGAGGTCGAGCTGCGTCGCGAGGGAGGGGTGCTCGGCGCGGTACGCCGAGAGCCGGGCGTTCCACATCCCTTCCTCGGCCGCTCCACGCGAGGCCGCCTCGCCGAAGAACGCGCGGACCTCGTCGGGAACGAGGAACTGCGCGTCGGCAGGCCAGCCGAGCTTCTCCTTCGTGAGCCTCACCTCGTCGGGCCCGAGAGGCTCGCCGTGGGCCTTGCTCGTGTCCTGACGGTTCGGGCTCCCGAAACCGATGTGCGTCCGGCAGGCGACGAGCGAGGGCTTCAGGACCTCCGCCTTCGCCGCCGCGATCGCCGCCTCGACGGCGTCGGGGTCGTGCCCGTCGACGCGCTGGACGTGCCAGCCGTAGGCGGCGAAGCGGGCCGGAACGTCCTCGGAGAAGGAGAGGGACGTGGGGCCGTCGATGGAGATGTGGTTGTCGTCGTAGAGGACGACGAGCTTCGACAGGCCGAGGTGCCCCGCGAGCGCGCACGCCTCGTGGGAGACCCCTTCCATCAGGTCGCCGTCGCTCGCGATCACGTATGTGAAGTGATCGACGATCTCGTTCTCCGGACGGTTGAACCGGGCCGCGAGCATCCGCTCGGCGAGGGCGAGGCCGACGGCCGTCGAGACTCCCTGCCCGAGCGGCCCGGTCGTCATCTCGACGCCCGCCGTCAGGCCGTGCTCCGGGTGGCCCGGGGTGAGGCTCCCCCACTGGCGGAACGCCTTCAGCTCGTCGAGCGGGAGCTCGTAGCCGGAGACGTGGAGGAGGCCGTACAGGAGCATCGAGCCGTGCCCGGCCGAGAGGACGAAGCGGTCGCGGTCGAGCCAGGAGGGGTTCTTCGGGCTGAACCTCAGGAACCGGGTGAAGAGGACGGTGGCCACGTCGGCCATCCCCATCGGCATTCCGGGGTGCCCCGAGTTCGCCTTCTGGACACCGTCCATCGCGAGTGTCCGGAGGGTGTTTGCCGCGAGGCGGCGGAGGGCGGCATCGGCCATGGGCTTCTCCTTCGCGCCACGGATGGTACATGGAGCGGCCCTCCCTCCACGCTCCCGGAGCATCGCCGGCACCGGCCCGAAAGGCTACGATCGGCAGGATGGCCGTCCACGCATCGATCACCCCCTACCTCTCCGCCGGCGACCGCTGCCGCCCCGTCTTCTTCGCGGGGCCCTGCGTCATCGAATCGCGCGCCCACACCCTGAAGATGGCGAAGGCGGTCAAGGCCGTCTTCGAAGAGCTCGGCGTCGCCGACCGCCTCGTCTTCAAGGCGTCGTTCGACAAGGCGAACCGCTCGGCGGGCGATGCGTTCCGCGGCCCCGGCATCGAGAAGGGGCTCGACATCCTCTCGACCGTGAAAGAGAAGCTCGACCTGCCGATCCTCACCGACATCCACGAGGTCGAGCAGTGCGAGGTGGCCGCCGAGGTCGCCGACGTCCTCCAGGTCCCCGCCTTCCTCTGCCGGCAGACCGACCTGATCGTTGCCGCGGCCAGGACGGGCCGTGCCGTCAACGTGAAGAAGGGGCAGTTCCTCGCCCCCGACGACTGCGCGCAGATCGTCGCCAAGTGCCGCGGCGCCGGGAACTCGAACGTCCTCCTGACCGAACGCGGGACGACGTTCGGCTACCACAACCTCGTCGTCGACTTCCGCGGCCTGCCGATGATGCGATCCCTCGGCGCGCCGGTCATCTACGACGCCACCCACTCGCTCCAGCTCCCCGGTGGCCTCGGGAAGGAGACCGGCGGGGCCCGCCAGTACGCTCCGGCACTCGCCCGGGCCGCCGCCTCGGTCGGCGTCGACGGCTACTTCCTCGAAGTGCACGACGACCCGGCGAACGCCAAGTCCGACCGCGCGACGCAGCTCCCGCTGGCCGAGCTCCCGAAGTTCCTCTCGGACCTCCTGAAGTTCGACGCCTTGCGCCGCGAGACGGAGGGATGAGCATGGCACCGCGGGCCGCCCGGCCGGCCGTGCTCCTCGCCGCCCTCGCACTCGGTCTTCCTCCGGTCGCGCGCGCGGCCGAGGTGCGGCTGAACGAGGTCGTGTTCGACGGAAAGTCGGCGGTCGACATCCCCTTCGTCGCGACCGTCCGGGCCCCCGCGGGGGCGACTCTCGAGGCCGAGGTCCGCCCCGACGGCGACCGGACGCGCGTGGTGTTCGCGTGGCGGAAGATGAAGCCCGCGATCCTCTTCGGCGGCAACGTGACGACGTACGTCGCGTGGGCGGTGGCCAGGGACGGGACCGTCGAGAGCCTCGGCGAGCTCGGCGTCGTGGAGGCGAAAGGCGAGACGACGCTCACATCCGCACGGAAGGCGTTCGGGCTCCTCGTCACGGCCGAGACCGTTCCCGGGCTCGCCCTCCCGTCCGACGTCGTCCTCTTCACCGGCGGGGCCCCGGATCCACGGAAAGCGCGCAGCGAGCCGTTCACTCACGCAGGCCTTTCCGGAAGCGCGAAGCCCCGGAACGCGACGATCGCCACCCTCGAGTGGACGCAGCCCGAGCCCGTCGAGCTCGTGAAGGCGCGCACGCTCGTCGCCCTCGCCGAAGCTGCGAAAGGTGATCGCGAGCTGCGCGCGCTTCCCGATGCCCGCGCGGCGCTCGGCCGAGCGGAAGCGTCCTGGGTCCGCGAGGGCGCGAAGGCGCCGGCCGAGGAGGCGCGCCGGGCGGCCTTCTACGCGTCGGAGGCGCTTCGCGAGGCCGAGAAGCGCCGCGCCGCCGAGGAGGCGGCGCGGCTCGAGGCGGAACGGAAGGCAAAGGAAGCCGCGGAACGCGACCGCTCTGCCGACGAGGCCGAAAGACGACGGCAGGCCGAAGCGACGCTCGCCGAGGTCGAGGACCTTCGCCAGCAGGCCCTCCGCGACCAGGAGCGGACGCGCCTGGCCAACGCCGCGCTCGCCGCCGCGACGGCACAGCTCGAGGCGGAGAGGCTCGCCCTCGCGGGCCGGCAGGAGGAGCTCGGACGGGAGCGCGAGGTCCTCGCGGGCCGGCTCGCTGACGCGCTCGGAAAGGTCGCCACGACGGAGGAGACGCCCCGCGGCCTCGTCGTCGTCATCCCCGGGGCTTCGTTCGAGGCCGGCCGATCGGCCCTGACGGCGGCAGGCCGCACGGCGATCGGGACGCTCGCCGGGATTCTCCTGATGGTCCCGGAGAAGAACGTGCGCGTCGAGGGGCACTCCGAGCCGACGAAGAACGTCCAGGCCGCCCGAAAGCTCGCCGACGAGCGGGCGCGCACCGTCGCCGACCTCCTCCGGGAGCAGGGTGTCGCGGGCGAGAGGATCGCTTTCGAGGGCTACGGCGCGGACCGCCCCGTCGCCTCGAACGCGACCGCCGAAGGGCGCACGGCAAACCGGCGGCTGGAAATCGTCGTCGCCGAAGGGGCGATCGCGCCCCCCCCGCCGCTCGAGCCGGCACCGAATCCCTAGACGGTCGGAGCGGCCCCGGGCCCCACGCGGGGCGTCAGCCCTCCCCGGCCGGTCGCTTCAGCCGCTCGGCCACTTTCTGCGCCTTCTCGGAGAGGGGGAGCCGCTCGTCGCGCAGGTGGAGCAGGGCGAGGACCGGGTGGCGGAAGAGCATCCGCGGGCCGGCGTAGCGCATCACCTGCCGCACCCGCTCCCGCATCCCCTCTTCGTAGCAGTGGACGGGGCACTTCACGCACGTCGGCTTCTCCTCGGCAAACGGGCACCTGGCGAGGCGCCGCTCGGCGTAGAGGCGCAGCTCCTCGCACTCCGCGCACAGCTCGTCGGCACCCCCGTGAAGATCCCGGCAGGCGATCCGGATCATGGCCTGGAGGGTCCTCCACTCCCGGGCGACCCGGCGCTCGGCGGAGGTCATCGGACGGGCTCCCCCTCCCCGCCGGACGCCGCTTTCGCGGGCGGGACGCTCACAGCCAGCGCCGCGAGCGCCGTCAGGACGGCCACGACGCCGAGAATGACCGCGAGCCTCCCCCACGGCCGCCCCGCCTCCACTCTCTGGCCGGCGAAGAAGGCGAGTGTCCTCACCCATTCGAGCGCGCCGAGGACGAGACCTGCCTGGACGGCCCTCGCGCTCCACCGCTCCCGTACCAGGAGAAGAAGCGGCAGCGCCAACGAGAGGACGACGAGCGGCATCTGACGCGCCCGGAAGAAGTGCGCGGCGAGCACGAGGACCGCAAGGACGACCGGGAGGGCTCTCAGGGACGCTTTCATCGCCGCATGAGGAGATCACGTCTCACGGTCGACGGAGATGACGGCGATCATGGGACCGAACAGTCGGCGAAGCGCCTTCGAGCGCTCCCTGGCCCCGCGAGCCTGGAGGTTCCGTGTCATCTGGCAGCCCGTTTGCAGCGAGAATCTTCGAACCCGGGAAACCCAACAATCAAATGATCGCGAGGGCCTGTGAATGCGGGCCGAAGCACTTGGGAAGGAAACCTCAGGGCGAATCCCCATACGGAATCCCGGGTTGCGTTACGGATTTCCGTCGCGCAGACATCGGCGGTGGAAGTGAACGTCAGGGAAACACAGGTACAGGTCAGGCTTGAGGAGAAAGACGTATGAAGCTTCTTCGATTCACAGCGGTCCTGGTCGTCGCGATCCTCGTCGCGGGGGTTGCCTTCGCGCAGGGGAACCCGACGGGCACCCTGACGGGACGCGTCCTCAACGAGGGGCAGGGGCTTCCCGGTGTGACCGTCACCGTCAAGTCCCCGTCGCTGATGGGATCCCGGACCGCCGTCACGTCCATCAACGGCGACTTCGTCCTCCCCCAGCTTCCCGCGGGCGACTACACCACCACCTTCACGATGAGCGGCTTCCAGACCGTCACCCGCCAGGTGAAGCTCTCGGCCGCCCAGACCACCCCCGTCCAGATCACGATGGGGCTCGCCTCCGTCGCCGCGGAGGTGGCCGTCGTCGCGCAGCGGGAGACGATCTCGCAGACGCAGCAGAACGCGACGACCGTGACCTCCGAGCAGCTCGGCAAGCTCCCGACGGCCCGGAACATCGCGTCGGCGGTCGCCCTCGCTCCGGGGACGTCCAACACGGGGCCGAGCGGCAATACCGTCATCGGCGGCGCGATGTCGTTCGAGAACCTCTACCTCGTGAACGGCGTCGCCGTCCAGGACAACATCCGCAACACGCCCTACAACCTCTTCATCGAGGACGCCATCCAGGAGCAGACGGTCTCGACCTCGGGCATCAGCGCCGAGTACGGCCGATTCACCGGCGGCGTCGTCAACGTCATCACGAAGTCGGGCGGGAACGTCTTCAGCGGATCGTTCCGGACGACGTTCGACAACGACAAGTGGACGAAGAAGACCGACTACGTCTCGCCCACCACCGGCCAGAACACCGAGGTGAAGGTCGACAAGATCAACCCGACCTATGAGGCGACGGTCGGCGGCCCGATCTTCAAGGACGTCCTCTGGTTCTTCCTCGCCGGCCGGGCTCTCGAGACCGAGGCGAGCCGCAACACGGCGACGCCCGTCAGCGCCGCGTACATCTTCAACCCCGACGAGAAGCGGTACGAGGCCAAGCTCACCGCCTCTCTCGGCGGCAGGCACACCATTCTCGGGAACTACCAGCAGATCGACCGGGTCGAGACGAACAGCTCGTTCGGCACGATCTACGACCTCGAGAGCCTCTACGACCGCGAGCTGCCGCAGAAGCTGTTCTCCTTCAACTACTCCGGCACGCTCTCCGACAACATCTTCCTGGAGGGCCAGTACTCGCAGCGGCAGTTCAGCTTCGTCGGGTCCGGGTCGACCTACACGGACCTCATCTTCGGAACCCTGATGGTGAACAACGCGAACGGCCGCCGCTGGTGGTCGCCCACCTTCTGCGGCGTCTGCGACGACGAGAAGCGCGACGCGAACCAGGCCCTCCTCAAGGGCACCTACTTCCTCTCCACGAAGGGGCTCGGCTCGCACAACATCGTCCTCGGCGGCGAGATGTACGACGACCAGCGCTTCTCGAACAACCACCAGTCGGGCAGCGACTACCGCATCTACACGACGGACGTCCTCGTGCGCAACGGCGTCGTCTACCCGGTCGTGAACACGACGGCGGCCGGGAACTCGCTCTCGTTCATCCGCTGGACCCCGATCCTCCAGGGCACCCAGGGCAACTCCTTCAAGACCTGGTCGGTCTTCCTGAACGACAACTGGACGCTCAACCGCAGCCTGAGCTTCAACGTCGGCGTCCGCTGGGACAAGAACGACGGGCAGGACGGCGCCGGCCGGAAGACCGTCAGCGGTGACGCGATCAGCCCGCGCCTCGGGATGACCTGGGACGTCAAGGCCGACGGCGACATGCTCGTCAACGCCTCCTACGCCCGGTACGTCGCCGGGATCAACAACTCCCAGGGCGATGCCTCCTCTCTCGGCGGTCAGCCCGCGACGGTCGACTTCGACTACCGCGGACCGACGTTCAACCTCGACCCGAACGCCACGACCCTCGTGTCGACCGAGGACGTCATCCGTCAGGTCTTCGCCTGGTTCCAGGCCAACGGCGGGACGAGCAGCCGGATCCGCGGCACCCCCTCCATCCCCGGCATCAACCCGAACATCGAAGGCGGGCTCTCCTCCCCGAACACCGACGAGTTCTCCGTGGGCCTGACGAAACGGCTCGGCACGCGGGGCCTCGTTCGCGGCGACGTCGTCTACCGCACCTGGAACGACTTCTACGCCAACCGGGTCGACCTGGGCACCGGTACGGTCTCGGGCTCCCTCGCCGGCGTCACCCGCACCTTCGACAAGCAGCTCATCGTCAACACGAGCGAGGAGGAGCGGGAGTACTGGGGCTTCACGCTCAGCGCGAGCTTCCGCCCCGTCGACGGCCTCCAGCTCCAGGGGAACTGGACCTGGTCGCGCCTGCGCGGCACGTTCGACGGCGAGAACGCCGCGAGCGGCTCGCTCCAGAGC